>JACQWL010000013.1 GCA_016209255.1 Verrucomicrobiota bacterium | reverse complement strand
GCGTGGCCCAGGAGCATGGCCGGCATCATGGCCGCCATGCAACCGGAGAGGAATAGCGCGCAGGTCAGCGCACCGAACGAGAGGAGTATTCCGTGTTTTTTCATGATTGGAATGGGTTGCGGTTGGATGCGAAACTTCATGAAAATGGCTTCGGGTTCGTCGCAGCTCACCACGAGTCGGAGAAGCCAAGGCTGCGGCCGATTTCGCGCGCGTGCTGACTGCTCGCGTAACGAGCGGGATTGTCCTGATACACCTTGTAGCACATCGGGCAGCAGAGCGGCATGGGCCGGCCTTCGACGTGCAGCGTCATGAAGCCACGTCCGCCTGTCGTATCTTTGCCGCAGACGATACAGGTGTCGTCTCGCGGACCCGTGGATCGAGTGGAATCGGTGTCGTTCATGGAGGATTGGGGTTCGACTGACGGCTGCGTTGTTCAAAGGGTGCCGGCTGCTGCGGCTCGACCGTGGAATCGCCCTGGGGGCGGCGCGCTGACAACGAGGACCGCGTTTTCACGGGGTCATAAGCGGCTGCACCGCGGGCATGGCCGGCGCAGCGGGGGGTGGCGGCAGACCGCGCGCGCGCCACAGATAGAAGATCGCGGGATAGACGAGCAGCTCCATCAAGGTCGAGGTCACGACGCCGCCGACCATCGGCGTGGCAATCCTCTTCATCACATCGGCGCCCGAGCCGTGGCTCCACAGGATCGGCAGCAGGCCGGCGATGATGACGGCGGCCGTCATCGCCTTCGGACGCACGCGTTTCACCGCGCCGTGATAGATGGCGTCGCGGAGATCGGCCGTCGTGTTAAGCCGGCCCTTCTTTTTCCAATCCTCGTACGCGAGATCGAGGTAGAGCAACATGACGACCCCCGTCTCCGCATCGAGACCGGCGAGCGCGATGATGCCGACCCACACGGCGACGCTCATGTTGTAGTCGAACAAGTAGAGCATCCAGAATGCGCCCACGAGCGAGAACGGCACGGCCAGGAGCACGATCATGGTTTTGATCCACGACTGCGTATTGAGATAGATGATGAAGATGATGAGGAAAAGCGTGAGCGGCACCACGATCATGAGACGGGCCTTGGCGCGCTGCATGTACTCATACTGGCCGCTCCAGAAAACGCTGTAGCCGCTCGGAACACTGATTTCGCCGCGCCTGATCGCATCGTTGATGGTTTGCTGCGCAGTGCGCACATAGGTTCCGATGTCCACGCCCTGCACGTCCACGTAAATCCACGCGTTGGGCACGGCGGCCTCGCTCTTGATCCCCATCGGCGCGGCGACCACGCGCACCTTCGCCAGCTGGCTCAGCGGCACCTGGGCCGCGAGCGCGCCACTGCCGTTGCTCATGCCACTTGCTCCCATCGCTGCGCCGCGGCCGGCGGACTTCACCGGAATCAATATGTCGCGCAGCGCCTCCAGATTTTCGCGATAATCGCGGTCGTAGCGCAGAATGACGCCGTAGCGTTCAAGCCCTTCGACGGTCGTCGTGAGCGGCATCCCGCCGAGCGCGACCTGCAACACCTCCTGCACCTCGCCGACGGTGAGGCCGTAGCGCGCGATCGCGTCGCGATCGATGTCAAACTCGACGTAGTTGCCGCCCATTACCCGTTCGGCAAACACGCTGCTCGTGCCCGGCACCTGGCGGATTTTCCCCTCGATTTGACCGGCGATGCGCTCGAGCTCCTCGAGCTTCGGACCGGCGACTTTGATCCCGACGGGCGTCTTGATGCCCGTCGCAAGCATGTCGATGCGTGTCTTGATCGGCATCGTCCATGCGTTCGTCAGACCGGGAATCTGCACAGCATTGTTCAATGCCGTGACGAGTTCGTCCACGGTCCGACGCCGGTGAGCGACGACCTTGCCGTCCACGTCCTTGATGTCGACCTCCGGCCACTCTTTTTCGGGTTTCAGCATGATCGTGGTCTCGATCATGTCCATCGGCGCAGGGTCGGTGGCGGTCTCGGCCCGGCCGATCTTGCCGAACACGTGATGTACTTCGGGAAACGTGCGGATCATCTGATCCGTTTGCTGGAGGATTTCGCGCGCCTTGGTCGGCGAGATGCCGGGGAAAGTCGTCGGCATGTAGAGCAGATCGCCCTCATAGAGCGGGGGCATGAACTCGGAGCCGAGATTCTGGTACGGAAACGCCCGGCCGAATTTGGCGGCCACTTCCTTGACGCGACCATCCGGCAGCCACCGCGCAACCATCGCATTCCACGGGAGAAAGACCCAGCCGACGATGACCGCGGCCGTGATGATCACCGCCCACCGAAACTTGATCATCAGATCGAGCAGCGGGTGATAGAGCCAGATGAGGAAGCGGTTCACCGGGTTCTTTTCCTCCCGCGGGATTTTTCCGCGGATGAAGAAACCCATGAGCACCGGTGCGAGCGTGATCGAGAGCAGCGCCGCCGCGGCCATCGAATACGTTTTCGTAAAGGCGAGCGGCTTGAACAAGCGGCCTTCCTGCGCCTGCAGCGTGAACACCGGCAGGAACGACACGGTGATGACGAGCAGCGAGTAGAACAACGTCGGGCCGACTTCGATCGACGCGTCGCGAATGATGTCCCAATGCGGTTTCTTGCCACCGTCGTGCTCGATGTGCTTGTGCGCGTTCTCGATCATGATGATGACCGCGTCCACCATCGCGCCGATCGCGATGGCGATGCCGCCGAGCGACATGATGTTCGAGCTGAGGCCCTGCCCGAACATGATGAGAAACGACGCCAGCACCGCGATGGGCAGGATGACGATCGCCACGAACGAGCTGCGCAAGTGCAGCAGGAAGAGCAGACAGACGAGCGCGACCACGATGCTTTCCTCGATGAGCTTTTCCTCGAGGGTTTGCACCGCGCGATCGATGAGCGCGGTCCGGTCGTAAGCGACCGTGTAGGTGACGCCCTCGGGCAGGCTCTTCATCGCCTGGTCGAGGCGTTCCTGCACCGCCTTGATCACCTTGCGGGTATCGACGCCATAGCGCACGACCACGATGCCGCCGACCGTCTCGCCCTCGCCGTTGAGCTCCGCGATGCCGCGACGCATGTCGGGGCCGAGCTGCACATTGCCCACTTCGCCGAGGAGGATGGGCGTGCCGCCGGGTCCGCGGCCCACCGCGACCTTGCGCAGATCGTCGACACTCTGGACGTAGCCGCGCACGCGCAGGATGAATTCCTTCTCGGCCATCTCGACGGAGCGCCCGCCGACCTCGCCGTTGCTTTTCTGGACCGCCATCGCGACTTCGCTGATGGAAAGATTGTAGGCGTGCAGCCGGTGCGGATCGACGGTGATCTGATATTGCTTCACGAAGCCGCCGACCGACGCCACCTCCGCCACCCCTTCGACGCTGGAAAGCTGATACCGGAGGAACCAGTCCTGCATCGTGCGCAACTCGGCGAGATTGTGTTTCTTCGAGTTGAGCGAATACATGAACGCCCAGCCGACGCCCGTCGCGTCGGGGCCGAGCCGCGGTGTCACGCCCACCGGCAGGCTGCCTTGCAGGCCGTTCAGGTATTCGAGCACGCGACTGCGCGCCCAGTAAGGATCCGTGCCGTCCTCGAAAATCACATAGACAAACGAGAACCCGTAGAACGAGTAACCGCGCACCACCGTCGCATGAGGCACGGACAGCATCTTCGTCGTGATCGGATAGGTGACCTGATCCTGCACGATCTGCGGCGCCTGGCCCGGCCACTCCGTGTAAATGATGACCTGCGTGTCCGAAAGGTCGGGGATCGCGTCGAGCGGGATATTGCGCAGCGCGTAAACCCCGCCGAAAATCAGCGCCGCCGTCACCGCGAGGACGAGGAACTTGTTCTTGAGCGAGAATTCGATGATGGCCTTGAGCATGAGGTTTTTGCTCCGCAGGTTTTTGCTCCGCAAAAACCTATTTTCCGTGTTCGCAAGGTTCACCGGCCGCCATCGCGGCGGCGGACATGCCGCAACTCCCGCAGGATCCGCCGGCGTTCGCGACAGTGGCGGATGTGGGCAGGCCCAAGTGCCAGCGCGCAAATTCCTCGGATGACATTTCGCCCAGTGGCGGGTGGCCGGACGGCAACCCGGCCGTCGTTGCGACGCGGGCGGCCGGCAGGTCGGCGCCAGTGGCCGCCTGTTTCTTCGGCCCAACTTGAGGACCGGCGATTTCGTCGCCGCAACCGGACATCTTCGAACCGAAGAACGGATTCTTCGTGCCCGCTTCGCGCTGGAGCCAGCGCGCCTTGCCCGTCACGGGCGCCATCGGGCACTCGAAGACGTGCAGCTTTTCGGTGTGGTGAAGGTGATTCTCGCGCGCGAGATCGGCGATCGCAGAGCTGAACGGCTCAAAATCCCGGCGCGCGGCCGCGAGGTCCGCCGGATCGGCGAGACCGCCCTTGAATTTCCCGAGCGGACCGTGGGCGGCGTGCTCGTAGCCACTGAAAAATCCCACGAGCGCCGAGCGTAGCGCCGCCCATTGCTTCTTGTAGCCGGCAAAATCATCGGCCGCGAGTGCGGCAGACGCATCGGCGGACGCGAGGGCGAGTGGCTTGAGCAGCGCGACCGCATTTTCCGGCAAGCTCGCGGCCGCAGCCGCTTCGCTCTTTTTTGCTGTGGCCGCAACCGGCGCTCCGCTGCCGACCTTCATTGCTCCACGTTCGCGGCCGCCCGCCGCGGGCTCAGCCGTCGCTGCCGGCTGCGGGCCTGCGGGACTCCTCAGCATTTTCTGGATCGCCTCGCGGAGCTGGCTCTCGGAATCGAGCATGAATTGACCCGAGGTCACGACGCGTTCGCCAGCCCGCAGTCCGCCCAGCACCTGATAAAAGCCGCCTTCGCTCCGTGCGCCGAGCTGCACTTCGCGCGGTTCGAAGAAGCCACCGTCCAAGGCCAGGAACACCGTATTGCGTTCGCCGCTGCGGAGCACCGCCATGTCGGGAACAAGCACCGCATCGTCGGCGAGCTGCGAAGCGAAGCTCACCTCGACAAACATGCCGGGACGCAGGAAGCCATCGGGATTCGGCAGCACGATCCGGGCGGTGGCCGTGCGCGTTTGTTCCTCCACTTGCGGCAGCAACAATTGCACGGTGCCGTCGAACTTCCGCTCCGGTCCGTAGCTCGTGCGAATCATCGCCGCCTGCCCGGTGCGGAGAAAGGGGAGATCTTTCTCGTAAATCTGCGCCTGCACCCAAACCGAAGACAGGTCGGCCAGCCGGTAAATCCGCTCGCCGGGCTTCATCATCTGGCCGGCGACGGCCATTTTCTCGATGACCACGCCGTCCGCCGGCGCGCGAAACACCAGGGTGCGCCGTGCTTCGCCGGAGCGCTTCAGTTCGTCAGTGAAGTCGGCGGGAACGTCGAAGAGTTGCAGACGCGCGAGCGCCGTGCGGGTCAACGGTCCGCCATTCACGCCTTCGCCGCGCAACGCGAGCGCATAGTTGAGCTGCGCGTTGTAGAGATCAGGGGAATAAATCTCGAAGAGCGGATCGCCGGCTTTGACGACGGTCCACGTCGTGTTGACGTGGAGCTTTTCGATCCAGCCCTCGTATTTGGTCGTGATGTCGCGCAGTCCTTGCT
>JACQWL010000140.1 GCA_016209255.1 Verrucomicrobiota bacterium | reverse complement strand
GCTACAAGACCTCCCGGCGACTCCGTATGCTGGGCGGTCTAATGAGCAAAGTATTCTCCTTCGCCTTCGCCGCGGTGACCATGTTCTTTCTCCTGACCGCTACTAGCGGCAGGTGTTTCGCCCAAGATGTGGTTTGGTCTGACGATAACGTCCCGGCCGGAGCGCTGCAGCTCTCCGACGGCTTCAACACGTGGAACTGGGCCGCCACGAACCCCGCGCCCGTTTCCGGCGCTCTCGCCCATCCGTCGAGTCTGCAGCCGGGCCTGCACGAACAGTACTTCAACTACACCCGCGCGCCGCTTTCGGTGGGCGCTGGCGAAGTGCTTTTCGCCTACGTCTTCCTCGACGTCGCCAATCCGCCCAGCGAAGTCATGCTGAGCTGGAACGCCGGCGGTTGGGAGCACCGCGCCTACTGGGGCGGCAACTCGATCAACTACGGCACCGACGGCACCACCAGCCGCCAATTCGCCGGGCCCCTGCCCGCCACCGGCCGTTGGGTCCGGCTCGAAGTGCCCGCCAGCAGAGTCGGGCTCGAGGGGGCGACGATCACGGGCATGGGTTTCTCCCTCTTCAACGGCACCGCCACATGGGACAAGGCCGGCAAGGCGCCACGCGCAGGCACTCCAACCACCGCCGCCGCGGGCGCGAGCGAGGTTGTCTGGTCCGACGACACCGTGCCGGACGGAGCCGTGCAGCAGACGGACGGACGCGATGCCTGGAACTGGACCGCGAGCAGCCCTGCTCCCGCTTCGGGCGCACACGCTCACCAATCGAGTCTGCTGCCGGGCCTCCACGAGCACTTCTTCAACCATGCCAGTAAGCCGCTACGATCAGCGCCGGCGAAGTTCTCTTCACCTACGTCTATCTCGACGCCGCCAATCCACCCAGCGAACTGATGCTGAGCTGGAACGCCGACGGCTGGGAACACCGCGCCTACTGGGGCGCCAACTCGATCAACTACGGCACCGATGGCTCCGCCAGCCGCCATTTCGCCGGCCCGTTGCCCGCCACCGGCTAGTGGGTGCGGCTCGAAGTGCCCGCCAGCAAGGTCGGCCTCGAAGGCAAGGCGGTCATCGGCATGGGCTTCTCCCTCTTCGACGGCCGCGCCACTTGGGACAAAGCCGGCAAGACCACCGTCAACGCGACCAGTCCCGCCGTGAGTGCGCCAAGCGCGCGAGTGATAACGGTGACACCGGTGACGCCCGTGGCGCCCGCGGCGCCGCCGGCAACGGTAACACCCGTGGCGCCCGCTCCGGTCGTGACTCCAGTCGTGACCAGCCCCGCGCCGGCCGTTGGCACGGGCACGACCTCCCCGACCGTGCCCAGCAGCGCCACGCCAACGCCAGTTGCGCCGGCCAATGCTCCGGGCACGGCGGGCCGCGGATACAATATCGACGGCATCGCGCTCCAACTGGCCAAACCCGGCGAAAGCCTGCTTCACGTGCTGTCGCCCACGCTCCTCGAACTCAAACTGATCGACACGAAACAACCCGGCACCGGGCCACTCGCAAACTGGAATTTCGTCAGTGCGAGCGGCCAGATGACCGTGCCCGCCACGACGAAGTTCGCGGTGGTGGTGGATGGCCGCTCCGTGCCCGTTCAGTCCATCGGATTCAAGCGCCGCGTCCTTTCCGCCCCGCTCGTGGTCTACGACCTGCGCGTGGAAAACAGTCTCTGCCTCCAACTCGCGTCGCCGGTCGCCGACGGCCAGTTCGTGCAGGTGACGAATCCCGATGCTTCCCTGTGGTCGGGCAGCACGCGGTTTCAAGCGATCTGCGAAGCGCAGCGCTACAGTCCGGCGATTCACGTGAACCAGGAAGGCTATGTGCCGTCGCTGCCGAAGAAGGCGATGATCGGCTATTATCTGGGCGACATGGGCGAGCTGACGATCCCGGCCGCGGCGGGCTTCGCCCTGATCGACGCGCGCAGCGGCGCCGTCGTCCACCGCGGAGCACTCACGTCGCGCCTCGATGTCGGCTACAACATCACTCCGGCCCCGTATCAAAAAGTGCTGATGGCCGACTTCAGCGATTTTACCACCCCCGGGGAATATCAACTGCAGGTGGCCGGCCTCGGCGCCTCGCTGCCGTTCCTCATCAACGATGGCATCGCAATGGGCTTCGCCCGCACTTATGCCCTCGGCCTCTATCACCAACGCTGCGGTTCGAACAACGCCCTGCCCTTCACCCGCTTCGCCCACGCGGCGTGCCACACCGCGAAAGCGCAGATCCCGGTGCAGTCCGATCCCCAGTTCGCCTTCACCTGGGCCACCATCGCCAGCTACGGCGGCGAAGCCGGTGCGGACAATCCCGCCCAGATCGCCCCGAAGCTCACCAGCGAGGCCGCCCAGCTCTATCCGTTCGTCAACAAGGGCTCGGTCGATGTCTCCGGCGGCCACCACGACGCCGGCGACTACAGCAAATACACCATCAACAGCGCCGAGCTGATCCACTATCTCATCTTCACGGCGGATTCGATTCCCGGTGTCGCCGCGCTGGACAACCTCGGCATCCCCGAAAGCGGCGACGGCATCAGCGATGTCCTGCAAGAGGCCAAGTGGGAGGCAGACTACATCGCCAAGCTCCAGGACGCCGACGGCGGTTTCAATTTCCTGACCTATCCGAAGAACCGCGAATACGAGTCCGGCACGCAGCCCGACCACGGCGACGCCCAGGTCGTCTGGCCGAAGAACACCTCCGTCAGCGCCGCCGCGGTCGCGGCGCTCCCGGAGTGCGCCTCCTCGCCCCCGGTGACGACGCGCTCGACTGGTCGGCGAAGAACGCCTACGCGACGCCGTTTCCCATCGCGACGAAGCGCGTGCGCGGCGCGGGCTGGTATTTTTCGCTCGATCAAGCCTCCGACATGGCGGTCGCCTACCAGATCGACCCGAAGCCCGCCTATGTCGACGCCCTCGTCGGCGCCATGAACTACGAAGGCGGTACCAATCCCGTCAACGTCACCTACCTCACCGGCCTCGGTCTCAAGCGCCAGCGCGAGATCGTCGATCAATACTCCCAGAGTGATCGCCGCGTCCTGCCCCAAACGGGCATCCCGCTCGGCAATATCCAGGCCGGGTTCGCCTATCTACAAAAATACGGTTCCGAGTTGAGCAACCTGTCCTATCCTAGCGACAATGCGACTGCCGGACCGTATCCCTTCTACGATCGCTGGAGTGACACGTTCAATGTCACGACCGAGTTTATCGCGGTGAATCAATCGCGCGGCACTCTGGCGACATGCTTCCTCGCCGCCCGGACCGCGAGCGCGACCACCGCCTGGAAGTCCGCTCCCGCGCAAATCACGGTGCCCACGACCGTCGCGCTGCTCGACACGCCCGTCACGCTCACGGTGCAGGTTCCCGGCCAGGACATCGGCAACGCCCGCATCGTCTGGGAGGCCCGCGATCAGGAGCCGGCGTTCGGCGCCACCTACACCATCTCGCCGAAGAGCAACGGCGCGCAATGGGTCGAGGTCGAAATCGAACGGCCCGATGGCCGCCGCTCCTTCGCCGCCAGCACGTTCATGGCGAACAGCCCTGTCGTCACCTGGGTGGCTGGCGAGCTGCCGGCCGGCGCGAATCCGGGCGCAGGCGGTGGCGACGGTTGAAACTGGTCCGCCGCCAATCCCGCGCCGGCTTCGGGCGCGCTCTCGCATCAGTCCAATGTCGCGGCCGGCCTGCACCTTCACTGGTTCAGCGGCGCCACCGCGACACTCGACGTCAGCGCGGGCGATACGCTCTTCGCGTGGGTCTATCTCGATCCGATCAATCCGCCGAAGCAAATCATGCTGATGTGGAACGACGGTTCCTCGTGGGAACACCGCGCCTTCTGGGGCTCCGACGCCATCACGTATGGCACGACCGGCACCGCAAGTCGGTATGCGGCCGGGCCGCTTCCGGCGACGGGCCAATGGGTGAAACTCAGCGTTCCGGCCAAGGCCGTGGGTCTGGAGGGCACCGTGCTCAGCGGCATGGGCTTCACGCTCTTCGACGGCCGCGCCACATGGAATGCCACCGGCAAGGCCAGCGCCGGGACGAATTGATGAGGTTCGCGCCGAGGTGGGCCGGGCGCTCCGCGCGCGGCCAATTCGATCGGTACGCGTTACGACTTTCCCACACGGCAATAGCCGCGCGCGGAGCGCACGGCCCACCTCGGAATCGGCCCACCTTCACGCCAGTTCAGAAACTCAGCGTGTCGACTACCCACGGCCAGTCCGCGGCACGGGCGCAGAGTTTCTTTACGACGGGGTTTTGCCGAATGTAAGCCGCCTTTTCCTCGAACTCACGGGCATCGCGAATGCGGTGGTCGAAGTAACCGTCCTGCCATTGGACTTGGTGGCGTTGGGCATGGTATTTCTTCCAGTCGCCGAGGGTGCGCGACATCGCACTCGGTGGCGGGAAAGCGAGCAGCCCGTGGAGGTGGTCGGGCATCAGCAGGAAGAGAGCGCAGTGCCAGCGGACATGCTCGTGGTAGAAACGTGCCGAGTTGAGCAGAGCGGTGGCGAGAGTCGGCGTGGTAAGTGCGATGGGCTGTGCGCGCTCGACGCGAAGACGAATGTGAAAGATTTCGCCGTCGGGAACCCAGCCCGGTGTATGGTGATGGAGTTTCAGCTTTGGCGGGAAGAACGTGGACATGGTCGAAACGCTCGCGCGTTGCGGTCGTGAGATTCAATTGGCGAAAGCCCCAGATTTTGGGGTGAGCCGTCAAGGTGGGCCGTGCACTCCGTGCGCGGCCGGGTCGATCAGAACACACTTTCGTCTCGACCTTCGACCGAAGCCGCGCGCGGAGCGCACGGCCCACCTCGGAGACTATTCACCTCGGAGACCGTTCACCGCGGAGGCGGTCTACGTGGTCGTAGCGCATTTCTCGCCTACTTCACCTCGTACACCTCGGCGAGCACGACACCCGTGGAACCGTTCGCGCCGCTGATTTGAACGGTATAGGCGCCCGGCGAAAGCGTTGCGACCAGCGCACTGTCGGCTGAGGTGGTGTCCAAGGCGAACGCACCGACCTGCGTGAAGACGGCCGCGAGACTGGAATCGCCACCCCAACCGTCGTTGGTCGCCAGCACGGTGCCGTTGCTGGCAAAAAGCCGCAGTTGGGGGTTGGCCAACACGCCGGACACGCCAAACTTTTCCAGGCCGCGGCCAATCCCGCGAACAAGTACCTTCTCCGTCGCCGAGCCGGACACGACGAACCCAACGATCAACACATTCGCGCCGGTGCCGACCTGCGTCCGGGCAGAGATATTCGTAAGGCGCGCCATCGCCGTCGTGTAACCGCCGGACGGGGTCGTATCGTACACCTCGGCCAAAGCAATGCCGGAGGCACCGCCGCTCCCGCTAATTTGGGCCGAATATGCCCCGGAGACAGGCAGCGCCGTCAACGCGGCATCGGCGCTCGTTGGAGAGAGGAGCTGAAACGCGCCAGCCGCGGCCCCGGCAGCCGAAACCTGAGCGGCATTCAGGCCCCAGTTATCGTTAAACCCCACAATCGTCCCGTCTTTGTACATGGTCAAAATGGGATCGCGCAAGACTCCGTCCACTCCGAATGCCTCCAGCGCCGGCCCGGTCGCCCGAACCAACAGCGGCAAGGCGCCAGAATTTCCGGACCCGATGATGACAAAGCCGACAATCAGCGTCTGGCTGCCCGACCCGGCGTTGGATCGAACCGACAAATTTACCAAGCGGGAACTTGGCGTCGGTGCGGGTGCGGGGATGACCACGGCGTTCGACGTGTAGAAAATCCCCTGGCTGGCATTGAAGTAGGAGCCGCTTGGTGTGTTCTCCAGTTTTACGGCGCGCACCATGTAGGTTGCACCGCCCGGCGCGGCGGAGTCGGTAAACGAGACCGCGGCGCTGGGTGAACTCGTCAGGCGAGTGACCGGACCGTTTGCCGAGGCGGCACGAAAAACTTGATAGCCCGCAATCGCCGCGTCGGGCGGTGCAACCTACAT
>JACQWL010000118.1 GCA_016209255.1 Verrucomicrobiota bacterium | reverse complement strand
CCGCCGCGTTTCTCCACGCCCGGGATTTTTTGCTCCAGCATCGCGACGACTACGCCGCCGCCTATGACGGATTCCGCTGGCCAGAGCTCGAAACGTTCAACTGGGCGCTCGATTTTTTCGACGTACAGGCGCGCGACAATCAACGCCTCGCCTTGTGGGTGACGGGCGAGGACGGCCGCGACGCACGCATCACGTTTGCCGCGATGAGCGAGCGCTCCAACCGCGTAGCAAACTTTCTGCGGCACACCGGCGTGCGCCGTGGCGATCGCCTGCTCGTCATGCTGCCAAATGTCCCCGCGCTCTGGGAAATCACGCTCGCGGTCATCAAGCTCGGCGCGGTCATCAGCCCGGCCTCGACGCTGCTGCCACCGTCCGACCTCGAGGACCGCATCACGCGGGGCAAGATGCGGCACGTGATCACGGATACCGTCGGAGTGCCGAAATTCGCGAAGATTGCCGATGCCTGCACCCGCACGGTCGTGGGCGCGGCGGCGGACGGCTGGCACGATTATGCCGGGGCTGACGCCGCGGCAGCGGACTTTCAGCCTGACGGCGAAACGCGCGCCAGCGATCCGCTCCTCCTGTATTTCACGTCGGGCACCACGGCGAAGCCCAAGATGGTGCTGCACACGCAGGCGAGTTATCCGGTCGGACATCTCTCGACGATGTACTGGCTCGGGCTCCAGCCGGGCGACGTGCACCTCAACATCAGCTCGCCGGGCTGGGCCAAGCACGCGTGGAGCTGCGTCTTTGCCCCGTGGAACGCCGGCGCCACCGTGTTCATCCACAATCAGGCCCGCTTCGATGCAAAAAAAATCCTCGGCGCGCTCGTACGCTACGAGGTGACCAGCCTCTGCGCCCCACCGACCGTCTGGCGGCTTTTGGTGCAGCAGGACCTCCCGGCATATGCGGTCCGCTTGCGGGAGCTTTCCAGCGCCGGCGAGCCGCTGAATCCCGAAGTGATCAACCACGTGCGCGACTCCTGGGGGCTCACGATTCGCGACGGCTACGGCCAGACCGAGACGACGTGCCTGGCCGGCAACTCGCCCGGCCAACCCGTGAAAACGGGATCGATGGGTCGGCCAATGCCCGGTTACCGGCTCGCATTCGTCGGCCTGGATGACACCGAAGGCGACGAAGGCGAAGTCTCCATCCGGCTCAATCCCGCACCCACCGGGCTGATGGCCGGCTATCTCGACCACCCTGGGCACGGCGCCGGTGTGCGGGATGGGGAGTTCTATCGCACCTCGGATTTCGCGCGCCGCGATGCCGATGGCTATATCGATTTCGTCGGCCGCACCGACGACGTGTTCAAGAGCTCGGACTACCGCATCAGCCCGTTCGAGCTGGAGAGCGCGCTGCTCGAACACGAATCGATCGCCGAGTCAGCGGTCGTGCCCAGTGCGGATGCCGTGCGGCTCGCGGTGCCGAAGGCGTTCATCGCGCTCAAGCCGGGTTTCGCACCAGAACGCCCCGCGGCCCTGGCAATTTTCCGCTTCGTCCGCGAGCGACTGGCGCCTTACAAGCGCGTCCGCCGCATCGAGTTTTCCGAGCTGCCCAAGACGATTTCCGGCAAGATCCGCCGTGTGGAGCTGCGCGCACTGGAGGCGGCGCGCCGTTCCGAGAACGAGCGCGGGCCGTGCGAGTTTTGGGAGGGGGATTTTTCGGAGCTGAGGTAGCATCAGCCTGGCATTGGCCTTCGAAAAGCCGCTCAAAAAAAGTGTCACGTATTGAGTGACACTTCCCTTGGGATTCCGCGCTTTTTTGGTAGCGGGTCAGCCTGAAAGATGCGGGCCGGCCCGTGATGATGGGGGCCTCGGCCGGTTGGACGAGGGGGGCAATCCACGGGGTCAACCCGCTGATCGCTGATCGAGAGGGGGGATTTGACGTGGTTTTGAGTTTTGACGTAAACGAACCTTGGGTGTCCATAAGCAGTCGTGCCACGATCTTCGACCGCTTGAATCGCTCGCGCACGGAGCGGCCCTTCACCTGTGTGCTCCGTCCTCCGTCCGCGGTCCTTTGGCGGGTGTGCTGCAACGATCAGCGGGTTGACCCCGTGGTTCCGACCCCGTGGTTCCGACTCCGGCGTTCCTTTCACCACCCATCGCAACTCAACCGAGTGGCTATCGGTAAAGCCTCATCGGGAATCAAATTGGCTGGCCGGCCGAGCAGTTGGCCAGCCGGCCCGGGCGTATTCCTTGCCGTGCGGTGAAGTCTGGGCGCCGCCTTCGGACCGTGGAGTGCAATGACGTCGAACCGAGCGCATCGCTCAATACTCTTCGCTCATCTGCTTGTCGCCGTGCGCGGGATTCGGGCAAAGCGCCTGGGATTTCGGATCGACCACAAGGTCCAGATATTCAAGCGGGATCTGACCGAGCAGGTTCGGAACGGATTCGTCGATGTCCACGACACCAAAATCTCCGTGCCGCCCCATCAGTTCCAGGTGCACCGGCTCGTAAACGTTGCGCAGGCGGTCGCCGTTGGTCGTGCGGGAATTCACGGTGCCGCTTCTTCTGAGCCCGAGCGTACGCAGCACGCTGGGCTTGAGGTAAAGACGGGTTGCACCGGTATCGACAAGGGCTTCGATTTCCAGCGTGCGGGGCTTGCGCCCCTTGAGCAGCCGACGGCTCTTGAGCACCAGGTCGGCCTGGTTGGTGAGCTTGAGTTTGACGATCACTTTTTTGCCCATGCGGCGAACGTGTAGCGTCGTATCAGCGTGTCAAGGAGCCGCGCGTGGCCGTTTCCGATCCCGGCGGACGAGGGCGTCCACGCTTCAGAATACTCCAAGCAGCCCAACGGCGGGAAACTGGACGATGAGAGCGTCATTGGAGCTTGGAGGTTGGAGCTTGGATGTTCTCAGCAGGAGGAGACCCAAAACCAAATCGGGCAAAGCAACCGGCTTCGACTCACCGCCAACCGAGAGGCGGACCCGGCGTCTCCTCATCGCACCTGCAGCGTGTCGCCCTCGAACGTGAGGCCGAGCGAAGGGACCACGACCGCCTTGCGCGCGCCGTCTTTTTTCACCCGACCCGCAAGCCATGCGTCGTAACCCGTGGCTTTGGCCGCGGCGAGCGCGGGGGCGACATCCGGCGGTGAAACGTAGGCGGCGAAACCGACGCCCATGTTGAAGGTCGCGTACGCTTCGCGCCGTTCCATCGGCCCAGCCTCAATCATGAACTCGAAAAGCGCCGGTGCCGGGCGCGGACTCGCGATCTCGTAGACAAACGGTTCCTCCAGCCGCATCAATTTGCGCCAGCCGTGGCCCGTGACATGCGCGGCGTAGTTGAGCTTCAGTCCGCGACGCTGACACTCGCGCACGACGGCCACATAGATGACGGAGGGCGCGAGCAGGGCCTCCCCAAACGTGCGCGGGTCGCCGTGGCCGACCCGCGTCTGGTAGCCCTGCGGCAGCTGGGCGGCGAGCCGGCGGCAGAGCGAGAGGCCGTTGGTCTGCACGCCGGACGAGGCGAAGAAGATGATCGCATCGCCGTCCGCCACGTCGCCGACGATTCGGAGATGCTTCGGAGCGATTTTGCCGATGGCGGACCCCGCCAGCACGATCGCCGCGGGCTCGACGACGCCGCCGAGGGTGGGAGTTTCGCCGCCGCCCCACACCGCGCCCGCGGTGCGGCAGCCCTCGGCGAAGCCCTCGACCAGTGCGTTCGTGCGCGTGGCGTCGGCGAACCACCCGGAGTCGCCCACGGCCGCGTGCATCGCCACGGAGATCGGCAGCGCGCCGCACGTGATCAGGTCGTTGACGATGGTCGCGACCGTATCGATCGCGATCTCGCGGTAAAAGCACTTTCCGGTCGCCGCGTAGACCGCGTCGGCCACGAGGTTTTTCGTGCCCAGCCCTTCCTCGACGTGCGCCAGGAAATGATCCCCGGCCTCGATCAAATACGCGCTTTCACCGCGCGTCGCGGCCGGCTCCGCATAGCCGTGATCTGGCAGCACCCCGGACGTCGTTCGCGCCGCCTGCTGGCACGCGCGCTTGAACGCATCGAGCTGGTCGTAACGGACGCCGGATTTTTCGTAGCTGAGCGACATGCTGTCTAACGATTTCCCTGGTGAAACCCGATCTTTGGTTTCGACCCCTCCTCCGACTCAGGAGCATCCAGCAGTGGTTTCAGCCGTTCGACCAGTTCTCGCAACACCGAGTCGTGCTCGAGCAAACGGCGGTCGATTTCGGCCAGGTGCTGAAGGATGGTGGTGTTGGCGAGCAATGTTTCGCGCATCTTGAGGAATGCGCGCACAAGGTAGAGGCTCATTTGGATGGCCTTTTCGCTTCGGAGGACGGTGGCCGCCATCAGCGCGCCGTGTTCCGTAAAAACGCGTGGAGGTTTTCGCGTCCCGCCATGGCCTTGTTTCAGCGTAACGGATCGTGCCCTCGGCGTCTCTGGCGGCGCGTCACTTGATATCGCAATTTGCGATATCAAGTTTGAGAACTCCTCCTTCGTAAGGAGAAAAGAAAACTCAGCCGGGAAGCGGCTGGAATTGCGTTTGACGGCCTCGTTCAACCGCATCGTCGCCACTCCGTAGAGCCTCGCCAGGTCCACATCCAGGACGACTTTCTTTCGCCGCACCGTGTGAATTCGCGGCACCAATGGCTTGCTCTGTGTCTTGCCCATGGCGCCTTCAATAACTCCTTCCGTCGTTCTTCTCGTAATAGTTCACGAAGGCCTGGTTCACCACGCGGTAGCCGCCGGGCGTGGGATACCGGCCGGAGAAATACCAGTCGCCGCGGTGGTCCGGCACCGCGATGTGCAGGTTTTCGAGCGTCTGGAAAATGATCTGGAACTCGCCCTTCCACTCGAGCTGCTTCGGCCGCACCAGCTCGACGATCTTGTTCGAGATTTCCCACGGCTTGAACGGCTCGTAAATCCGCCGCACGTGGTTGACCGGGCCGCCCTTCACCACCTCGTCCCGGCACAATTCGTAAACGTCATCCAGCAGTTGCGACTGCCCGCGCTCGTTGATCAGCGCAACGGCGGCCTCGAACGCGATGAATTTGCCGAGTTCCGACATGTCGATGCCGTAGCAGTCCGGGTAGCGGATCTGCGGGGCGGTCGAGACGATGATGATCTTCTTCGGATTGAGCCGCGCGAGGATGCGCAGGATCGAGCGGCGCAGCGTCGTGCCGCGCACGATCGAGTCGTCGAGCACCACCAAGTTGTCCCGCCCGGCCCGCACCGAGCCGTAGGTGATGTCGTAAACGTGGCTCACGAGCTGGTTGCGGAGATTTTCCTGGCCGATGAACGTGCGGATCTTGATGTCCTTGCTCACGACCTTTTCGCCCCGCGGCCAGTTGCGCAGGATGAGCTCGTCGAGCAGCGCTTCGGTCAGCGTGCCCGCGCGGCTGGCCGCCAGGATCGCGGTCTTCACTTCCTCGCGCCGGCGGGTGCGCAACGCGGACATCATCCCATAGAACGCGACCTCCGAGGTGTTCGGGATGTAGCTGAAGACGGTGTTCGCCCAGTCGTGCCCGATCGCGTCGATGACCTGCGTGGCGAGCTGGCCGCCGAGCGCCTGGCGTTCGCGGTAGATGTCGACATCGTTGCCGCGCGAGAAATAAATGCGTTCGAAAGAGCAGGAGGTGCGCGGCAGCGGCGCGGTAAACGGGGCCTCGGAGATCGCCCCGCGCCGCTTGATCACGACCACGTGGCCGGGGGAGACTTCCTTCACGTCTTCGAGCGCGAGGTCGAACACCGTCATCAGCGGGGCGCGCTCGGAGGCGAAGGCGACGACCTCGTCGTTTTGAAAATAAAAGCACGGCCGGATGCCCGAGGGATCGCGGACGACAAACGCGTCGCCGTTGCCGATCAGACCGGCGAGCACATAGCCGCCGTCCCACCGCTGCGAGGCCCGGGTGATGACGCGCGTGACGTCGAGATCCTCGCTGATGCGGCGCGAGAGTTCCGGACCGCTGACATCGCGTTTGCGGAGGAAGCGGAAGATGTCCTCGTGCTCCTCATCGAGAAAGAAGCCGATTTTCTCGAGGATCGCCTGGGTGTCGGTGGCGAAGATGGGATGCTGGCCCATCGCGATCAGCGAGCGGTTGAGCTCGTCGGTGTTCGTGAGATTGAAGTTGCCGCAGAGTGCGAGATTGCGCGTCGGCCACGGGCTGCGGCGGAAATACGGGTGGCAGGACGACATGCTGTAGCCGCCGCTCGTGCCGTAGCGCAGGTGCCCCATCAGCAGTTCGCCCCCGAAGTCGAAGTTGCGCTTCACCGTGTCGGTGAACTCGGGGTGGATGGCGCCGGTGCGGACGTGCTCGTTGTACTGGCCGAGGAGCGATTTGAAAATCCGGTCGAGCGGGTTCGCCTTGATGTTGCGCTCGCGGAACATGAACGGCGTGCCCGCGGGCACGTCGAGCTTCACGCAGGCGACGCCGGCGCCATCCTGCCCGCGGTTGTGCTGCTTTTCCATCAGGAGGAAAAGCTTGGTGAAACCCCACAGCGGGGAGCCGTATTTCTCCTGGTAGTAGGAAAGAGGCTTGAGAAGCCGCACCAGGGCGACGCCGCATTCGTGGCGGATGAGGTCGCTCATGGGTCGGCGGCCGATGGCCGGTCGGCGACTGCCGGTTGGGGTGAGATCACACCGGTGGGCAAGGACTTTGATTCAATCGGCATTCGGCGGTCGGAAATCGGCAACAAAGGCGCTGATCTCTAAGAGCCGTCGGGAATGGTCAACGGCTTTCTCGAATCGGTGCGTCTTAAGTGGAAAGAACGGCCATCTTTTCCGGTCGCGCTTCAGTTTGAAAAATTGGTAACAGTCAAACCCGCGTTCACCTTGCTACCGCCTCGTTACGTCGGCGGCTACGTCCCACGGCATCGTTACGGCTTGGAGGGCGCGGCTACAGGATACTGACCCACTACGTTTTCTTCACCCTCCTTGACCGCGTCCGCGATGTTGAGAAGCATCCCGATTTCCGACCATGCTGATCCTCCGCGGCCCACCTGCCCTCTCCCAGTTTCGCCTCCAGGGACTCCTGCAGGATCTCACGACTGCCGGCCTGCCGGTGCGCGCCGTCGGCGCCGAGTTTGTCCACGTCGTTGACCTGTACAAGCCTGAGCTTGCCGAACGGCCCGAAATCACCGCCGTCCGCCCAGAGTTCGTCGAACGGGGATTGGCGCCCGCCGAGCACCAGGTGCTCGAGAAACTCCTCACCTACGGTCCGAGCCGAGCCGCCGCCACCGTCGAGGGGCTCGTCCAAGTTGTCGCCCCCCGTCCCGGCACCATTTCCCCGTGGTCCTCCAAGGCCACCGACATCGCCCACATCTGCGGCCTGACCAAAATCAAGCGCCTCGAGCGCATCATCGTCTACACGATCGACCTCGGCCAGCCGGCCACGCGTTTTCCCCTCGCCGCACTCAACTCCGCCCAGTTCGCCGCTCTGCACGCGAGGCTGCACGACCGCATGACCCAGGCGGTTTTCGGCGATCTGCAGGCGTGCGAAGCGCTGTTCCGCCATGAGACGCCGCGCCCGATGACCAGCGTGCCCGTCCTCGCGGCCGGCCGGGCCGCCCTCGTCGCCGCCAACCGCGCCCTCGGCCTCGCGCTGGCCGACGACGAGATCGACTACCTGGTGAAAAACTTTGCCGCCCTCGGCCGCGACCCGAACGACATCGAGCTAATGATGTTCGCGCAGGCCAATTCCGAACACTGCCGCCACAAGATCTTCAACGCCACGTGGGACATCGACGGGCAAAAACGCGACCGCTCGCTGTTCCAGATGATCAAGAACACCTACGAACTGCACCGCGACGGCATCCTCTCCGCCTACAAGGACAACGCCGCCGTTCTTACCGGCACGCACGGCGGCCGCTTCTACGTCGACCCGGGAACCGGCCAATACGCTGCGCACGACGAAGACATCCACCTGCTCTGCAAGGTCGAGACCCACAACCACCCGACCGCCATCTCCCCCTTTCCCGGCGCCGCCACCGGCTCCGGCGGAGAGATCCGCGACGAGGGCGCCACCGGCCGCGGCTCCAAGCCCAAGGCCGGCCTCACCGGCTTCACGGTCTCCAACCTCAAGCTCCCCGGCGCCGTCCAGCCGTGGGAAAAGGAAAACGGCAAGCCCGGCCGGATCGTCTCCGCCCTCGACATCATGATCGAGGGCCCGCTCGGCGGCGCCGCCTTCAACAACGAATTCGGCCGCCCGTGCATCAATGGCTACTTCCGCACCTATGAACAGGAAGTGCCGGCCGCGACTCACGTCGCCGAAGTGAGCGGTGACAAGTGGCAGGTGACTGGGGAAGTCAACCCAACCGTCTCTGAAACGCGGCACGCAACACGCAGCACTCGTCACTCTCCAGCCACCGAGCTGCGCGGCTACCACAAGCCGATCATGGTTGCTGGCGGCATCGGCAACATCAAGGCCGACCACATCAAGAAGGGCGCCATCAACCCGGGCGATCAAATCGTCGTACTCGGCGGACCCGCAATGTTGATCGGTCTTGGCGGCGGCGCGGCCAGTTCCCTGGCCAGCGGCACGGGCAACGAGAATCTCGATTTCGCCAGCGTGCAGCGCGACAACGCCGAGATCCAGCGCCGCTGCCAGGAGGTCATCGACCGCTGCTGGGCCCTCGGCGCCGAAAACCCCATCGCCTTTATCCACGACGTCGGCGCCGGCGGCATCTCCAACGCCCTCCCGGAACTCGTTAACGACGCCGGGCGCGGCGGACGCTTCCATCTCCGTGCCATCCCCAACGACGAACCGGGTATGAGCCCGCTCGAGATCTGGTGCAACGAGTCCCAGGAACGCTACGTCCTCGCCATCCCCGCCGCGCGCCTCGACACGTTCAAGAACCTCTGCGCACGCGAGCGCTGCCCGTTCGCCGTCGTCGGCGAGGCCACTGCAGAAAAACAGCTCGTCCTCGATGACTCGCATTTCAAGAACACGCCCATCGACCTGCCGCTCGAGGTGCTGCTCGGCAAACCGCCGCGCATGCACCGCTCCGACCGCTCCCTTGCCCGGCCGCTTGCGCCCTTGTCCCTGGGGGACTTGTCCCTGGCGGACGCCGTCCGCCGCGTCCTCTCCCACCCGACGGTCGCCGACAAGACCTTCCTCATCTCCATCGGCGACCGCACGCTGGGCGGACTCATCTGCCGCGACCAGATGGTGGGTCCGTGGCAGGTGCCCGTTGCGGACTGCGCCGTCACCGCCGCCACGTACGACGTCTACACCGGCGAAGCGATGGCGATGGGCGAGCGGACGCCCGTCGCCGTCAACGACGCCGCCGCGTCCGCCCGCCTCGCCGTCGGCGAAGCCCTCACCAATCTCGCCGCCGCGCAAATCGGCGACCTCGGCAAGGTCAACCTTTCCGCCAACTGGATGGCCGCGCCCGCCATCCCCGGCGATGGCGCCGATCTCTACGCCGCGGTGCAGGCCGTCGGCATGGAACTCTGCCCGGCCCTCGGCATCACCATTCCCGTCGGCAAGGACTCGATGAGCATGAGCACGGCGTGGAACGACGGGGGCAAAAACAAACGCATCACCGCGCCCATCTCGCTCATCGTTTCCGCCTTCGCGCCCGTCACCGACATCCGCCTCTCGCTCACGCCGCAGCTCCAATACGACTCTTCCGCTGTAGGGGCGTCGCTTGACGACGCCCGCGGGCGCCGACCAGCGGCGTCCCTACAAGAAATCGGCGACACCGTTCTCCTCCTCATCGATCTCGGCCGCGGGAAGAACCGCCTTGGCGGCTCCATCCTCGCCCAGGTCGTCTCGCAAACCGGAGAAGACCCGCCCGACGTGGACAGCGCCACCGACCTGAAGAATTTCTGGAACGCGATCCAGCAGCTCGGCCGGGAGAAAAAAATCCTCGCCTACCACGATCGTTCCGACGGCGGCCTGTTTGCCACCGTCGTGGAAATGGCCTTCGCCGGCCATGTCGGGGTGGATCTCGAAATCCCCGCGGGGCACAACGCCTTTGCCGCCCTCTTCAGCGAGGAGCTCGGCGCCGTCATCCAGGT
>JACQWL010000116.1 GCA_016209255.1 Verrucomicrobiota bacterium | reverse complement strand
GTTGCGAATCGGCTTCATCCCAGGATC
Organism: Verrucomicrobiota bacterium; assembly: GCA_016209255.1. Classification (GTDB taxonomy): domain Bacteria; phylum Verrucomicrobiota; class Verrucomicrobiia; order Opitutales; family Opitutaceae; genus ER46. The sequence goes on along the minus strand of JACQWL010000116.1, from coordinate 8,664 downwards.
GAAGTGGGCGACTTCGAAGACTTCCTTTTGCTCGTGTCCAAGTCGGGCCCGCCAAAAATCTCCAAGCGACTCGGCTGCTGTTTTTACTCGTGCTTGTTCCAGTTGGCTTTGGAGGTAGTGGGGTCATCGCAGGCAGATCCGCAACAGCCGCTCATGCACCGCGGTCGCCTCGAGCGGCGCCGCGGATTCGCCGGTGCCGATCAGGACCGGCCACTCGCGCGCATCGGCCGGACACGTTCCGTGCGAGCCTTTCACCAGCGAAGGGTCGAGCGAAATCACGTCCATCAGGGTCCGGAATCCGAGTTGCTTGCGCAGGAGTTTTCCCGCGATGCGCAGCCGCGGCAGGCTCAACGCGGGGTCGACGAAGAGCTCCACCGGATCGTAGCCGTACTTCCGGTGGATATCGACGCAGCGCGCGAAATCCGGCGCCTTCCGATCGTCATCCCAATAATAATAGGTGAACCAGCTGTCCTCGGCCGAAAACGCCACGAGGTCTCCGGAGCGCGCGTGATCCAGCCCCGCCGCGCGCCGGCCTTCCGTGTCGAGCACCCGCGCCACACCGTCCACCGCCTCGACCGCAGCGCGCACGGCGGAGAGCAGCGACCGATCGTTCACGTAGATATGCGCGACCTGATGGTCGGCAATCGCGAAAGCCTTGCTGGTGCCGCAGTCCAGCAGCTCGAGCCCCAGCTCGTCCTTCACCGTGATCCAGCCGCGCGCGCGAAAAATGCGGTTGAGCGCGATCGAGCGCCGCACCGCCGTGATGCCGTACTCCGAGAGCACAATCGTCCGGACTCCGCGCCGCGCGTAGAAATCGAGCAGCCCGCCGGCCACGCGGTCGATCGCCCGGCAATCCTGCGCCAGCCGCGGATCGTCCGGCCCGAGGCGTTGCAGGTTGTAGTCGAGATGCGGCAGGTAGACCAGCGACAGGTCCGGCCGGTGTTTATTCTCGATCCATTCCGCCGAGCGCGCGATCCACTCCGAGGAGGCGATGCCCGCGAGCGGTCCCCAGAACGCCGGGAAGGGAAACGGCCCCAGCTCGCGCTTGAGTTCGTCGCGGATCGAAAGCGGATGGGTGTAGACATCGAAGACCTTGCGCCCGTCGGCCGGGTACATCGGGCGCGGCGTGATCGACCAGTCCGCGCTGGAATACATGTTGTACCACCAGAAGAGCTTCGCGCAGGTGAAGCCGGGGCGCGCCGCGCGACACGTTTCCCAGAGCTTGGCGCCGTGCACGAGGTGGTTCGACTGCTTCCAGAAGTGGTGCTCGGCCAGCTCGCGATCATACCAGCCGTTGGCCACACACCCGTGGCCCGCCGGCGGCAACCCCGTTAGATAGGTGCTCTGGGCGGTGCAGGTGACGGCCGGCAGAACCGGCTTAACTTGGATCAACCCGCCCGCCTGCGCGGCCTGCTGGAGACGGGGCGTATCGCGTCCGAGGAGACGCGGTGTGAGCCCGACGACATTGAGAATGGCAGTTCGTTCCATCGCGCTTCAGGTCGGGTTTGGGGTGGTGCAGGCTGAAATCCTTGAAATCCGAAAGCCGCCGCGAACAGATCAATTCTAATTAACAGAATCTAGACGTTCGACACGATTTGCGCATTCGAAAACTTCGTCCGCGCAGCGGACGCCAAGCGAAGCGCCCGGCACCGGACACATATGGTCGTCGTCATATCGATGAGCCCAGGGCGGCGCTTCGCTAGCCATAGCGGGCCCGCAGCTCGTCGAGCGAAGCCTTCACCGTCGGCCCGTCCATCTCGTGCACGTCGAGCCGCTGGCCCGGACCGCGGATCATCGGGATGGTCAGCTGCCCGCCGAGGTGCTCGCGAAACTCTTCCAGCCCGTCGAGCATGTCCTGCCGGCCGCTCGCCCCGCGCACCTGCATGATCGGAGCGTACAGCTCGAACCCCAGCCGCTGGATTACGGCCAGGATGCGCTCCGCCACGGGCTCGGGCAGCAGGCTGGTGCGCCGGGCGTAGATCAGATCCAGCGCCATGCCGACCGCCACCGCCTCGCCATGGCTGACGCGGAAGTCCGACAACTGCTCGAGCTTGTGCGCCGCCCAGTGTCCGAAATCGAGCGGCCGGGCCGACCCGCGCTCGAACGGGTCGCCGCCCGTGGCGATGTGCTCGAGGTGCTGGCGCGCGCTTTCGCGAATGACGGCTTCGTACGGCTCCGGGTTGAAGGCGGCCAGCGCGTCCACGCGCGCGGCGATGAATTCGAAAAAGCCGGCATCGCGGATCAGCGCCACCTTCACCGCCTCGATCAAGCCGGCGCGGCGGTCGCGCGGCGGCAGGCCATGCAGAAACGCGAGATCGTTCACGACGGCGTGCGGCACGACGAAGGCGCCCAGCCAGTTTTTCTTGCCAAAATAGTTCACACCGTTCTTCACGCCCACGCCGCCGTCCGCCTGGCTGAGGCTCGTGGTCGGCAGGCGCACGATCGGGATGCCGCGATGCGCCGTCGCCGCGGCGAAGCCAACCATGTCCAGCACCGCGCCGCCGCCGAGCACGATGACGAACGAATGCCGGCAGAGCTTCGCGGCGTTGATCGTCGCCCACGCACGCTCAAGCTGGTGCGAATCATTCTTCACTGCCTCGCCCCCGGGGAGCGCGACCGGCTCCGCCTCGAGGCACACCCTGTCGGTCCGCGCCGCAAACCAGCGCGACATCCTTTCCGCGAAGCCCGGAAAGGCGGCTTCCAGCCCCCCGTCCCAGAACACGACCGCCCGCGCCGTGCCCCCGGGCTCCCGCGGCGTGAGCACGTCGGCGAGCGCGGTATTTTCGGGCGCGAAGACATCGCGGGTGAAAATCAGCCGGTGCTCGTGCCGCACCGTGATGGGAAAGGAAAGAATATCGGAGCGATCGGTCATTCGAAGGAGTTTGTCGGACGTGGCATGAAAGTACGGAATCAACTCGAAAATTTCGCCGCGATGCAAACTGCTCCGCCCGACAAACTCCTTAATCCGCCACGATGCGGCGGAAACTCGAAGGGGAGAGCCGGTTTTCGCGGCGCGGAGCACTGCTCAAGGAGCCAGACAGGTTTGCCATGAAGGTGGCGTGAGGAGCGGGAGAAGGGTAATGCATCCGGGCTAGCAGCCTGCCGAACTTGTGGATGAAGCCGAGAGGATTTCGCGAGGATTTTTTCCACGGTCGAGGCCGTCGGCCAGCCAATACGCGGCAACGAAAAATCCCGAGGTAGTTGTGAAAATGCCACAGGCATTTTCGTTTAGCAGCCTGTCGGAAACGTCGGTAACGCATTCGCTCGCCAACAATTGGCATTCCTGAGTCCGACAGGATGCTAAGTGGAGGCGGCGACGCGCTGCGCCCAGCGCCCGAACGGAACCGCCGCCGCACAAATGATGGCCGGAAGCCACGCCCCCGCGAGCAGCAATGCGCCCGCATCGTCCAACGGTATGAAGGCCAGCAGCCCGCCGACCATGCGCCCAAGCCTGGCCGCCGGGGCGCCCGGCCGGTATTCCCAGCGCGCGAGCACGCTCAGCACGACGATGTAAACGAACAACCCGCCGATCCACCAGAGGAACGCCGGCCGCACCGCATGACCGGGCAGCGACGCAATCGTCAGCGCCAGCAGCACACGGCAACCCGCCATCAGCACGACCGAGCCACTCCAGCGTTTGTGGATCCAGTCATAAACCAGGATCGCCGCCGCCAGCGCAGCCGCCCATGCGGCCGATGCGCCGGCGAACACCAGCAATCCGAGCCCGAGCGCCAGTTCCAAACCGCCCATCCACCCCGCCGTGGAACGCGTCACGAGCTGGCGCGGAATCGCCCGTTCGGGCCGGTGCTGCGCGTCGAAGCGCGCGTCAGCCACGTCGTTGAGGGTCGCGCCGCCGGCGTAGGCGAGGCAGCCCGCCGCGAGCGCCGTCGCCAGCAGTCCGTCGGAGGGCCATCCCATTTCGCCGGAAGACAGGACCAGCGCCGCGAGCACGTTGCTGGCCACGGACGGAAAATTGCCCGCCCGGGCGAGGTTGAACCACGCCTGAATCGGAAACCGGGAAGGCGCCGCCGTCGCCGGCCTCATGCACCCGCCTCCCGCGCACACTGGGCCGCGACGCCCACGTCGGCCAGGCCCCGCTGCGCGCATGCATCGAGTGTCCACGCATACTCCCGCACGAGTTGGTCCTCGATCTTCAACCGCATCGCCGGAGGCAGCACCTCCCACGTATAGGTTTCCATCTCGAGGTGTTCGCAGGCACCGCGACGCGCCGCCAGCCAGTCGAGCGCGCCCAACAGATGATCGCGGGTGTCGCCGAAAGGCGCGCCCGGCGCCGCGTGCAGCGGCACGTGAAAATGAATCCGCCACTCGTCGCCGGATTGGGAGGGTTCCGAATCGGCGAGCGCCTCCGGCAGATCGACGAAGCGACGATGCACCCCGCCCCTTCGCGCCACGACGACCTGATGCAGGTAGGTGGGTTCGACAAACGCGGCCAGCGCCCGCCGGCCTTCCGCGTCGGGGCGGACGCGCAGGGCCGAGCTGAGGTGGAGTTTGCTCAGACGCAGGCCCGCGTCCGCCATCCGGTCGAGCGCGACCGCGGGCGACTCGAACTCCACGGCCAGATGGCAGCAGTCGTAATTTACGCCAACGAAACGCAGCAGCGATTCGACCGCCGGATCGCTCGCGCGCCAGTCATTGAAGAAATCAACCGTTTCCCCGCTCGTCTCGATCAGGCAGAGCGGCTCGGGCTCGAGTCCGAGATGCAGGTCCCGTCCGGTCTTTTCGCTGAGCGTCGCAATGTAGCGGGCGCACGCGGTGAGATTCGCAAAAATGGCCGGCCGTCGCCCCGGGTCGGCGGCGACGAACGCTTTGAACGAAGCTGGAACGGTGCTCACACTGCCCGCCGCGCCGGCCGGCAGGAGTTGCACCAGAAGGTCGAAAAGCCGCTTGGTGTAGGTGAGGCGCTCGGCCGTCGCCCAGTCGGGCGCGTACACCTGCTCCTTCACCCTCGTCCCATGGAAACTGCCATAGGGAAATCCGTTGATCGTGAAAACGTAGCAGTCGTGCCGGTCCAGCCAGGTGCGAAACGCGGCGAGCGCCTCCGGCTGTGCGAGCTCCTCCGCGGCGCGGTGCCCGAGCCGGAGGCCGATGGCGTAGGCGCGCCCGGGCGCGACGCGCCGCCGCACCGGCAGCGTGTGGCGCTCGAGGGCCGCAAGCGTCTCCGCCCACGTTTCTCCGCGGTGGACGTTCGTGCAGTAGGCGAGATGAATGCCGTGGTTGAGCTTCATGAGGTTTTTGCCGCGCAAAAACCTCAATCGAGGCGAAACTTCGGGCACTGCGACAGGAAGCGGTGCGGATTTTGAAAAAGCACCTGGTCGACGAATTCGGCGGTGTGCCCGCGCCGGCGCATCTCCAGGGCCGTCTTCGGCACCGCCAGCGGATCGCTGACGCCCCAGTCGCACGCGCTGTTCATCCAGATGCGTTCGCGCCCGCAGATTTCCAGCATGTCCACCGCGCGGGGCGGAGACGACTTGGAATCGGGATAGAGCGTGATCCCGGCCCAAAAGCCGCGATCCAACACGCGCTGAATCGTGTGCTCCTCGACATGGTCGATGATCACGCGCTCCGGTTTCACGCCCGGATGAGCGCAGAGCAAGTCGACGATCAGATTCGTGCCCTTCAACTTGTCTTCGAGGTGCGGAGTGTGCACGAGGATGAGCTGCTCGTGTTTGACCGCGAGTTCGACGTGCTGCTCGAGCACGGCCAGTTCGTTGAGGGTGTTGCGATTGAGCCCAATCTCGCCGATGCCGAGCACATTGGGCCGCGCCAGAAACTCGGGGATGATCGCCAGCACGTCGCGGGCGAGCGCGAGGTCCTCCGCCTCCTTCGGGTTCAGGCACAACCAGCTGAAATGCGGCAGCAGGAACTTCGCCGCGCGGGCCGGCTCGTACTCCGTCAACTGGCGGAAATAATCGCGAAAACCCCCGACCGACCCGCGGTCGAATCCGGCCCAAAACGCCGGCTCGCAGACCGCGACACAACCGGCGGCGACCATCGCCTGATAGTCGTCCGTCGTGCGACTGACCATGTGGCCGTGGGGTTCGATGTAGCGCATGGTGGAGAATTATTCTGCCGGGGCCTGCCAGGCGCCGAGGGCCGCTTTGCCGGAGGAAACCGGCGCCGGCTTCGTCGTGGGATCGCTCAGTTTTTCCAGAATCCGGCGCGCGCGTTCCGGCCGGCCATCCACCAGCAGCGCCGCCGCCTGGCGCAACGCGGCGCAGCGGAAATCATCCGCCGCCCCGTAGCGCTCCACGCGGTCGAGGAACGCCGCCACGTCGATCAGTTTCGCCCGCACCGGGATGAAACCGTGATCGACGACGGCCCGCGGCGGACAGGAAGCCGGCAGGCGATCCGAAGGGCGACGGGGGCGGGACTTGGACATGGGCGGAGGAGCGGTTGAAAACTCAGATTGCCGGGGAGTTTGTCGGAAGTCCGACAGGCTCCCAAGGCAGGTCAAAGCAAACTAACACCATCCCGCGCCGGAAATCAACGAAGCAGGCGACCGGGAGGAAACGTTCCCGGAGTTTGCTCCGGGGGATTTGATCCGGGGGTAGGAGCCTGCTTGCAGGCGATTCTCGGCGGGCCAACCAACATCGCTTCACATCGTCTCCAATCCAGCCAGCTTGGCGAGTGCGCTCGCCTTCGCATCGAAGGACCAGAAGCGTCTGCAGCCCAGTGTGAGCGCCGAGCCCACGTGCATCAGATCGTACGTCCGGACGCCCAGGCTCTCCGTGTGGCGGGCCGAAAGCTTCATGACGTCAGACTCAATATCCGCAAGCGCCAGGGGCGTTCGCTTGAGGAAAAGATCGCTGGCCAGGTCGTCGTCAAAGTCGCCGAGCGCACACGCGGCGCTCTCGGTCGTCAGGCGCCACTGGCCGCCGTGCCGGCACTCAAAGACCATCCGATGAATCCCGTTCACCACTTCAAATCGCAACAAGTCGGTCACCGGGAAGGGCCGGCCACGTTTGGCGGCGGCCCCTTTCAACCTCGCCTCAATCTCCACGCTGCCGGGCAGGTTCAGATAGAGCCTCACCAGCATGTTTGCATCGACATAGGTCTTCATTCTTCACCAGCGATGATTCGGTCGATGCGCTCGTTTTCCGCGTCCGGTGGCGGCAGATGGCCGAACTCGCGCATTCGCTTCCACCGCCCGGAAAAATCCGGGAAGTTTTTCGCCTTGCGTGTCTTCCGGTGGGGCACTTTTGGGGCCAGCGTGAAGACCTCCCCGCTTCGGGCGCACACCTCCACGAAGCCAAATTTTCTCACGGCCTCCAGCACCTCGGCTGGCCGCCGGTTCAGATCACGGAGAGTAAAAGTTGCGACTGCGCTCATGACTGACAATCTATGACTGACATCATGCCGATGTCAACCTGACCAAAAAACTCCCCCGCCTCCGCCGACACAACCGCGGCGGCGGTTGGTGGGAGGGGCAGTCCGATCCGACGGAGTCGGCGTGTTGAACGAAGCTGATACCGCTCGAAGTGGTCGCCCGATGATAACTGCCAACCCGTAACAGGCTGACCCCGTGCCGAGATCCCGATTGCCAAAGCGTGCCGAACGACCCGAGGCTGCACCCTGTCGGTCAATCTCCCTCCACTTCACCTCCTTACCATGAAGAACCTCCCCACCTGGCTCTGCTGTTCGATTTTGGCCCTGGCCCGCCTGACCGCGGCGGACAACGCCCTCACGCCTGCCGAGCGCGTGGCCGGGTGGCAGCTGCTCTTTAACGGCACGGATTTTTCCGGCTGGAAATGCAACAACGGCAAGCCGATCGCCGCGCCGATCGAAAACGGCGCCCTCTACGACCTCGTCCCGATCTCCCGCCACGCCGGCAGGCCCGCCGGCGAGTGGAACTCCGTCGAGATCACCTGCCGGGGCCCGCACCTCAGCGTGAAGGTCAACGGCGAAGCGGTCAGTGCCATCAACTGCGACGACTTCACCCAGCCCGGCGTCTGTCCCGACGGGGAGAAGCACAAGTTCAAGCTGAACGGCCAGCCCCGGGCGGTGAAAGACTTTGCCCGCCGCGGCTACCTCGGGTTTCAGGACCACGGCCAGAAGGTCTGGTACAAAAACGTCAAACTCCTGGCCCTTTGACGTTTTCCCGCAGAGTGGGGCGGCCTTTCCCCCGGACTGCGCGGGGAGAAATGGCGGTGCCGTCGCGAAACCCAATCGCGGAATACCTCGCACGCGGAGGCGCGGAGACGCGGAGAAATCAGTCTTATTCTCCGCGTCTCCCCGCCTCCGCGTGATGATCCGTCTGAGGCACAATGACAAACGGGAGCGAGCCCACCGGGTCGGTCCGCTAGTTGCTACTTCCGGCTTTGCACCAGCGCGAAATTTGCGACGGCATGCGCGGATGCCGATCATCATCTTGCGGGTGGTGATTCGGGGACGAAGTAGCAACTAGCGGACTGACCCCATTGGATCGTCTCCAGACAGAGTGGGGCGGCCTCCCCGCCCCAACCCCTTGAAAATCCGGTCTCCTATCCGTCGTCGTGGATCGGAGCCACACCCCGTGAACGCCGCATCGCCTAAGCCGGAACGATTCAGTCGAACGTATTTTTCCCTCGTAAAGACGAAAACTGAAAGGTGGACGGCGACCTCCGGGCGCCGTTCAGGTCGCGTTCGCAGGAAAAACGCGCCCGG
>JACQWL010000124.1 GCA_016209255.1 Verrucomicrobiota bacterium | reverse complement strand
GCGACGGCACGCGCACGGCTCCGCTCGCCCGCGGGCGCTTCGAATCCATCGGCCGCGACTATCGGACCCATCATTTCGGCGTGATGCTCGACCAGCGCACCACTGCGGTCCAGCAACGGGCGAACATCTATTCCGAGGGACCCTCGCAGGCCGAGGGCAACCCGGCGCTCGCCGCGCTCATCCGGCGGCACCTCGGCCCGCCGCCCCTTCGCATCGTCGATGTCGGGTGCGGCCTCGGCTACTACGGCCGCATGCTCCGTGCCGCCGGCTACGACTGGACCGGCGCGGAGGTCGACGCCGCCGATTGCGCGGAGCTGGCGCGCCTCGGCCTGCCGCACCGCCGCGTCGACGGACGCACCCTGCCGTTCGACGACGGGGCGTTCGACGCGGCTCTCTGCATCGAGGTGCTCGAACACATTCCCGATCTGCGCGCCTTCATGGCCGAGGTGCACCGCGTGGCCCCGCGCAAGCTCATCGTATCCGTGCCGAACTGCGAATTGCTCGGCTATCTCTGGACGCACCTCGCCATCCCGTGGCACATGCTCGAACCCGACCACAAGAACTTCTTCACGCGCTGGAGCCTTGGCGCGCTGCTGCGCGAGTTCTACGGGCACGTCGAACTGCAGTTCCACTCGGTCGCTCCCCTGCGCACCGCCGAAGGCACGCCGCTGTACTACCACCTCTTCGCCATCGCCACGGCCGGCCCGTGAGCGCCGCCGGCATCCCGCCCCAAGTTGCCTCCTGGGGCGTTGCGAAGAATTGAGAATTGATAATTGAAAATCTGAGACTTGGAATTTCCGCTGGCGCCGTGTGGCGATTACAATCATGAACCACGAGGAACTGGCAAATCTGTCGCCACCGCCATAGGCAAAGGCCGGACGAGTGACAAAAGGGGCGGCGCTAACCGCAATTAGCGATTCCTGATTTTCAATTTTCAATTTTCAATCGCAACAACCCGGCCGGCATCCCGCCGCAGCTTGCCTCCTGAGGCGTTGCGAAGAATTGAAAATTGCCGCCTTAAAGCGGAACGACGAACCCGCCCGCCCCCGTCGATTTGGGTTGGTAAACCCTTGGGCGCCCCTTTTCTTCTCCGGGAACCTTATCCGGCCCACCGACTCATAACGCTTCGCACGCCAACCTTCGCACCGCTCCCTCGAACCTCTCATGCTCACAGGTCCCGCCTGGTCCCAAAAACTCCGCGATGAAATCGGCAAGGCTGTGATTGGCCAGGACGCCGTGATCGAGCGGTTGCTGGTCGCGCTGCTTGCGAATGGTCACGTTCTCCTCGAGGGCATGCCCGGTCTCGCGAAGACGCTGCTGGTCAGGTCCCTCGGCACCGCCCTCGGCGTGCAATTCGAGCGCATCCAGTTCACGCCGGACCTCCTGCCGAGCGACGTCGTCGGCACGATGATCTTCCAGCCGAAGAGCGGCGAGTTCAGCGCCCATCGCGGCCCGATCTTCGCCAACCTCGTCCTGGCCGACGAAATCAACCGCGCACCCGCCAAGGTGCAGAGCGCGCTCCTCGAAGGCATGCAGGAGCGCCAGGTCACGATCGGCGGCCAAACGCATCCCCTGCCGCGGCCGTTCTTCGTCATGGCCACCCAGAACCCGATCGAGCAGGAAGGCACCTACCCGCTGCCCGAGGCCCAAACCGATCGTTTTCTGTTCAAGCTCATCGTCGACTACCCGAGCTCCGAAGAGGAGTCGTCCATGATGCAGCGTTGGGGCCAGATGACGACCCAGCCCGAGCTCGCCCCCGTGTCGAGCGGCGAGGAACTGCTCGCGTTGCGCGCCGACGTCGATCGCGTTCATCTCTCGGCGTCCGTGCAGGGTTACATCCTCGCGCTCGTCCGCGGCACGCGCGTGCTCGCAGAGCGCGAGACCAACCCCAAACGCTACCTCAATTTCGGCGCGTCGCCCCGCGCCTCGCTCGCGCTCTACCAGGCCGGCCGCGCGATCGCGTGGCTGCGCGGCCAGGATTATCTCTCGCCGTCCCTGGTGCAGGAGCTCGCCCCCGACGTCCTCCGCCACCGCATCGGCCTCACCTACGAGGCGGAGGCGGAGGAAATCACCCCCGACAAGATCGTGCAGCAAGTCATCGAGCGGACCTCCGTCCCGGTCGCTTGAATCGTTTTCATCGTCGTCGTGGCCGCCGCAACGCCAACCACCTCCCCCGCCCCCTCGCCGCTGGCGGTCCTCCGCCAGCTCGAATGGCGTGTGCGCCACGCGGTCGAAAACGTGCTCAGCGGCGAATACCGCTCCACGTTCCGTGGCCGCGGCATGGAGTTCGACCAGGTCGTCAAATACGAGTTCGGCGACGACGTGCGCGACATCGACTGGAACGTCACCGCCCGGCTCGGCGAACCCTACCGGAAGAAATTCGTCGAGGAACGCGAGGTCACGCTCCTGCTGGTGTTCGAAGACTCGCCGTCGCTCCACTTCGGCTCGGGCGCGCAATCGAAACGCGAGGCGCTGCTCGAGATCGCCGGCCTCGTGATGCTGCTCGGCGCCGTCAACCGCGATCGCGTCGGTTTCGTGCACGCCGCGCCCGGTGGGAATTTTTTCCGCCAACCCGTCCGCGGCCGCGGCCAGATCCTCCATGCCGCCGCCACGCTTCTCGCCCGGCCCGCGCCGGCGCCGACCGGCGGCCCGCCGGAAATCCCCTGGCATTTTCTCGCGCGCGCCGCCCCGAAGCACAGCGTCTTGATCTGGCTCGGCGATTTCCCTCCCCGGCCGGCCGGCCGTGAGCACCGTCGAACTGAGCCCGTCGAAGCGCCCTGGCCGGAGCCCGTCGAAGCGCCCCAGGGCGGCCGCGGGGGCGGGCAGCCCGAGGGCTGGGCCGTGCTCCAGCGCCGCTATCAGACCATGGGATTTCGGGTCGACGATCCCTGGGAACGCGCATTGCCGCCGGGCGAAAATTTCGCCGCCTACGATCCCACCGCCGGCCGGCTCGTCACCCTGGACGGAAGCGCCGCCGAACGGGCCGCCCACGCCACGTGGTGCTTCGCCCGCGAGAATGCCTGGCAATCCCTCTTTCCCGATCCGTTGAGCCGGCTCGTGATCGCGACCGACCAGAACCGCCTTGACGCCCTCGTCCGCTTCTTCCACGCCCGGATGAAAACCGGCGCCCGCGCGCGGCGCTGACGCGCGCAAATCCCAAACGCCAATGCTCAAACGCCAAAAAAATTCCAGGAGCCAATTCTCAGGCCGGCTTGGCCGCGGCCACTCTGGATTTTTCCTCGTTTTGAGATTTCTTTGGCGTCTGGACGCTTGGAATTTTGGATTTTCAGGATGACCCACTTCGCCCTCCACGATCCGCTCTGGCTGCTCGCGCTCGCCGCGCTGCCGGTCCTGGCATGGCTGCGCGGGCGGCGGCGGGTTCCGGTGCTGCTCGTGCCTTTCGCCGCCGCCTGGTACCGGCCCTCGCTCACCGCGACCTCGCGCTGGCCGGTCGGGCTCGGCTTTGGCGGCCTGGCGCTCCTCATCGCCGCCCTCGCCCGTCCGCAGCGCGTGGAGGACAAACGCGAGGTCCGCACCGAGGGCTACGACATCGTGCTGGCCGTTGACCTCTCCACCTCGATGCGGGCCGAGGATTACGAGAAAGGCGGCGACCGCATCAACCGCCTGCAAGCGATCAAACCGGTGATTCAGGCGTTCATCGAACGCCGCCCGACGGATCGAATCGGCGTGGTGCTCTTTTCCGGCCGCGCCTACACCCTGGCGCCGCTCACCTTCGACCACGACTGGCTGGGCCGGCAGCTCGAACGCATCCGCATCGGCATGATCGAGGACGGCACGGCCATCGGCGATGGACTCGGGGTGGCGCTCACCCGCCTCGAACAGGCAAAACGCGAGAGCGCCGGCAAGCGCATCGGCGCCTTCATCGTGCTGCTGACCGATGGCGCCAACAATCGCGGCTCTCTCACGCCCCAGCAGGCCGCCGAGCTCGCCAAATCCCGCGGCATCCCGATCTACACCATCGGCGCCGGCAAGGATGGCTACGTGCCGGTTCCGGTTTACGACGACAACAACCGCAAGATGGGCTACCGTCGCATGCTCTCCGATCTCGACGAAAGCTCGCTGCGCGAGATCGCGGAGATGACCGGGGGAAAATTTTTTCGCGCCTTCGACAACGATACCATCGAGGGCGCGTTCCGGGCGATCGATCGCGCCCAGAAAATCGAATTCCAGGCCAAGAGCTATCTCGTGGCCACCGAGCTTTTCTGGTGGATCGCCGGCCCGGCGTTGTTCGCGCTCGCGCTCTCCGCGGTGCTCGCCCGGCCGATCTGGCGGCAGGAGGCGTTTGCATGAGCTTCGCCTGGCCACATCTGTTCTGGCTCCTCCTCGCCCCGGCCGCGCTCCTGGCGTGGGATCTCACGCACCGGCGCCGCGCCGCCGCCGCCGCGCGCCCGAAAATCCTGCGCGCCGAAGCCGGCGCCCATTCGCTCCGGCTCTCGTCCTTCGCCTCCCGCCCCGCCGCGCCCCACGCGCGCCCGCGGCTCTGGCTCTGCGCCGGACTCGCCCTCGCGATCGCCGCGCTCGCGCGCCCGCAATGGGGCCGGATCGAGGAGCCGGTCTTCGACCAGTCGCGCGAAATCCTGCTCGCCGTCGACCTCTCGCGCTCGATGCTCACACCGGATGTCCGCCCGTCGCGCCTCGCTCGCGCCAAGCTGCTCATCCAGTCGCTGCTCGAAAAACTGGCCGGCGAGCGGGTCGGCCTCGTCGTGTTTGCCGGCACCGCCTTTCTGCAGAGCCCGCTGAGCTCCGACTACGAAATCCTGCGCGAATTCCTGCCCGCGCTCGGACCCGGTTTTCTCCCCGAGGGCGGCACGAACTACCGTGCGCTCATCGACACCTCGTTGGGCGCCTTCGGCGGCAGCGCGTCGGCCGATCGTTTCCTCATCGTGCTGAGCGACGGCGAAGCGACGGACGACAACTGGAAATCGCGCGTCGATGAATTCAAGACCAAGGGCATCCGCGTGATTGCGCTCGGCGTTGGTACTGCCGCCGGCGCGATGATTCCCGACGGCGCGGGCGGCCTGGTCAAGGACGAGCGCGGTGCCGTTGTGCTCTCGAAGCTCGAAAGCGCCACCCTGCAGGAACTCGCCCAGGTGACCGGCGGCGTTTATCGCGACGCCAGCGCCTGGGTCGATCTCGCCGGCCTGCTCAAGGAAACGGTCGAAGCCGGCCGCAAGGGGCGGTTCGTCGAGAAGAACACCGTGCGGCTCGTCGAGCGTTTCCAATGGCCGCTCGCGTTCGGCCTGTGGTGCCTGTTCGTGAGCTTTTGCTACGAATACCCGGTGCGGCCGCGCGTGCGCGAGCTGAAGCTCACGCCGGACGACCGAGGACGGAACGCCAAGAACCAGCTGCCGGTCGCCGTGGCCTCGATCCTCTGTCCTCTGTTCTCCGTCCTCTGGCTTCTGTCCTCCGTCTTCAGTTCTCCGTCCTCGGCATTCGCCGCCGTCACGCCTGCCCCGCCGACAAAAACCGCGCCGCCAGCCGCACCGGCAATCACCCCGCCCGCGGCACCGCCAGCCACCCCGCCACCCACCGCCCTCGCCAGGATCGTCGGCCGCCTCTCGGCCGCAGACCATCGCACCGCGCGCGACTGGGCCGAACTCGGCCGCGAAACCGTCAGCTGGGGTTCACGCCTGCAGTCCGAGCAACAACCCGTGCCGGAGGGTCCGGTCCACGACGCGCTCGCCGCCGTCGATCTCGGGGCACGACTCGATGCGAAGACCGCCGACTGGCCCAAGCTGCGGGAGGAACTGGAGGCGCTGTTAAAGAAACCCGAGAACGAAAACCAGCAGCAGCAGCAAAACAAGGACCAGCAGAATCAGGAGCAGCAAAACCAGGAGCAGAATAAGGAGGAGCAGCAAAAGTCCCAGGACCAGCAAAAATCGGACGGGCAGCAGTCGCAGTCGCCCGACCAGAAGGGCCCGCCGCCGCCGGATCAGGAGCCGAAACCCGGCGAGAAAAAGCCGCCCGGCGAATCCGCGTTTGGCGACATGAAACAAAAGGACGAGCCGCCGCCCCCGCCGCCCGGCGACACGCAGAAGGTCGGCGGCGCCCCGGACAAGAAGGACGCGGCGGCGGAACCGATCGATCCGTCGCTCGCCCTGCCGCTGCAAAAACTCGACCAGCTCCGCAATCAGGATTCCCCCGCGCAGCTCTTTCAGCTCATGGAGGGCGAAAGAAAGCCGGCGAAAAAGCCGGCGAAAGATTGGTAACCGCCATGCGTTCCGTCCACCGCGCAGGAATTCTGCCATGCTTTGTAGCCCGCCTCGTGAGAGGCGGGACGCCGAAGTGTCGCCAGACGCTTACATCCCTGCTCTCACGAGCAGGGCTACGTTCTGATGACGAAAGATGCCTTTGGGACCGCAACGTCGCCCGGAGAGGGTTGTCGAGATCGTTGGCCCTGTTGTTCGCGCTGCTTTTCGCCGTCGCCACCCGCGCGCAATCCGTCCGCTGGGAAGCCGGCGAGTCCGGCATCGCCAGCCAGGTGCAGCTCGTATTCGAGAATTGCGCACCCGACGGCCAGCCCGACCTGCCGCCGCTGCCCGGCGCGACCCTCACCTTCCAGGGCCAGTCGGAGAGCGTGAATATCGTCAACTTCCAGATGACGCGCACCGTCACCCTTTCCTATCTCGTGCGCTCGCGCCAGAACACTCCCGTCCAGATTCCGGCCTTCACGGTGAAGACCAGCAAGGGCCTGATCCGCGTGCCGGCGTTCAATGCCGCCGCGCCCGCGGCGACGCTCGAATCGATCGCCAGCTCGAAACTCACCCCCGGCCGCACGAGCGTGTGGGTGGGCGAGGTGTTCGCCCTCAACTACGAACTTTCCGCTTCGCGGCGCACCAATCCGCAAATCTCGCCCACCTTCGACTGGAATGCCGCGCCGCTGGTCACCGAGGAATGGTCGAAGTTCGAGGTGACGGAGGGAATCGTCGGCGGCGAACGCCGCGTGCAAGTTGCGTATCGCACGCGCGCCATCGCGAAGACGCCCAACACGCTCAAGCTCGAGGCGGCGAGTCACCTGCTCCAAATCCAGACGGGCACGGTCGGCTTCGGGATCATTTCGCAGCCGCGGATGGAATCGGTGTCCGTCACGTCGAATCAACCCGTGCTCGAAATCCGCCCGTTGCCGGCGCCGCCCGCGGGCTTCAGCGGGGCCGTCGGCCAGTTCAAGCTCGTGTCGAAGGTCGTGCCGGAAAAGGCCGCGCTGGGGGAACCGATCACCTGGACGGTCGAACTCAGCGGCACCGGCAACTGGCCCGATATCGCCGGCCTGCCCGCGCGCGAGGTTTCGAGCGATTTCCAAGTCGTGCAGCCCAAGGCGAAGCGCACGCCGGCCGAGGGAAAGCTGTTCGACGTGACGCTGGCCGAGGACGTCGTGCTTGTGCCCACGAAGGCCGGCAGCTACACGCTCGGCCCGATCGCGTTCACCTATTTCGATCCGAAGAGCGGCAGCTACAAGACGATCTCCGCGCCGCGTACCACCGCCACGATCACGGCACCGGCGGCGCCGCTGTTCAACACCGTGCCGCAGCCGGCCACGACGCCGCTGGCGCCGGAGCCCGCCGCGAGGACCGCGACCCCACTGGCGACGCCGCCGGCGCCGGCCGGAATTCCGCGCGACCCACTGCCCGGGTCCGCGCAGGTGATGGCGCCGCTGGCCCGAGGGGCGCTCACGCTGTGGCTCGTGGCGCCGTTCGCCGGCCTGCTGATTCTCTGGTTTGGGCTGGCGGTCCGCCGGGCGCAAAAAACCGATCCCGTCCGCCCGCGCCGCGAGGCCCGCGCGCGACTCGCCGCCACGCTCGCGCAGCTTGAAACCGCCACCGATGCCAGCCGCCCCGCGCTGCTGCTGGCGTGGCAGCGCGACACCGCGCTGCTCTGGCAGATCTCGCACGCGGCGCCCTCGGCGGCGGCGTTCAATGAGGGCGCGTTGACCTCGCCGCGCTCCTCCGCCGCCTGGGGTGAAGGTGCACCGCCCGATTCTGGTTCAAGCACATGGGCGGCGCTCTGGGCCGAGACCGATCGGGCGCTTTACGGGCCAACGTCCCTGCTGCCCTCCGACTGGGTTGCACGCGCCCAGGCGGCGCTCGCCGCCAAACGCGTGCCCGGTTTCCGACTCCGGCGTCTGTTTCTGCCGCAAAATCTCATGCCCTTTGCCGCGGCGCTGGCGTTCCTGCCCGTCGCCGCGCCCGCGCTGCTCCGCGCCGCCGGAGTAGATCCGGCCGCCGCCTACCGGCAGGGCGATTTTGCCGCCGCCGAGCAAGCCTGGCGGGCCACCCTCGCGACGACCCCAACCGACTGGATTGCCCGCCACAACCTCTCGCTCGCGCTGGCCCAGCAGGATCGGACCGGCGAAGCCGCGGCGCAGGCCGCCGCCGCCTTCGTCCAGCAGCCGGCCGATCCTTCGGTGCGCTGGCACTTCGTGCTCGCCTCGGAAAAGGCCGGATTCGCCCCGGGCGCGCTCTCCGCCTTTGTGACTCCGGGCCCGCTTCAGTCGCTCGCGCGGCGGGCCTCGCCCGCCGTGTGGCAGGTCGCGATTATCGTCGCCGCGTTTGCCGGCACCGCGGCGCTCGGCGCGATGTTGTTCAACGGCTACGGCCGGCGCAACCGCGCGGTCTACTGGCGTGCCGCCATCGCGCTCGCATTGTCCCTTCTCGTCGGCGCCACCGCCACCGCCGGTGTTTTGACCTACGGGATGGCCGCCAACGCGCAGGCCGTGGCCGTCACCCGCGCCGGGATCCTCCGCTCGATTCCCACGGAAGCCGACACGACCCAAAAGACCTCCGCGCTCGCCGCCGGCACGCTGGCCCTCGCGGACCGGACGTTTCTCGGCTGGACGCACCTCGCATTTGACAACGGGCAGACCGGCTGGGTGCGCAAGGACGCGATCGTGCCGCTGTGGAAATGACGGATGGAGGTTTTTGTCGGAACCTGCTTGCCGGCGATTCGAAAGTCGCTCCGCCGGCGTGCGCTGAAAATCGCCGGCAAGTTTACAGGTGCCCGGGCACACAGGTGCGCAACAGGCAGTCCGTGTGGGCCTCGACGAAACGAATCGTCGCATCCGTCATGGCGGCCTCGTGGGGGTCGAGCGGCCGGGCGGCGTGGGCGCGCAGGAGACTCACTATTGGCTGACGATGCATGGCAGATAGCTCGGCGCTTCAGCCCGCACTCGCGGGTGTCAGGAGCGGATTGAAGCACCGCACAGCTTTTTCAAAATCGCGCATCCTCGTTCTCAGTGCGTCTCAAACCACTTCGACTCCGCCTTCGCCAGGGGTGCGGCTTCGATCTGGGCAAAGATTTCCGGCACCGTCGCCGCCACGCGAAACAGTTCCATGTTCGAGGGCTTGAAAAACTTGTCGTGCAGCATGCGCTCGAAGAGCCGCAGCAGCGGGTCGTAG
>JACQWL010000111.1 GCA_016209255.1 Verrucomicrobiota bacterium | reverse complement strand
GTGGTGGGCTTCAAGGAGTGCCAAAGCCGGGGCAGGCAGGCACGCCCGGACTTTCCTCCGATGCAGGCGGGTGAGCAAGCCGGATCCTCGAAAAGGCATTCAAACCTGTGGCCCACGGACCGCACGAAAGACACGGAAGAAGACGATCCGAGTTCCGTGTCTTCCGTGTGTTCCGTGGGCAGTAATATGGCCGTTCTTCCGGATGTGGTAGACTCTCGCGAAGATGATGCGGGTACGGACTCCAGTCGGATCTTCGGCACGCGCACGCGCGCTGGCCTACGATCAGGCCACCAAGGCAAAAGACCGCGCGTTCCGGCCGGATTTTCAGACTCGAAGGATCGCCGCCGGCCACCTACTCGTTGAGCGCATCCCACTTATTGGATGGTCGGTGCAGACTCTTACGGCCACCGCTTGCTTTCCGCGCCAAAGCGCAGCGACGGCGGGCAGTGGACTGTTTCTCATGAACCCACACCCTTCTTCGTTTCTCCCTTCGGGCCCTGCGCAAGCGCAGGCCCTACAGAGCCGCCACACCGTGTTCAGAAACCGGCATGCGCCCACACCCGTAGTTCGCCCCCTTCCCTTTCGCCTATGATCTCGTTCAAGCAACTGCCGGTTCTCGTTCTCCTCCGCGGTGCGCTCTGGATTCTCGCCGCGTCCGCCTCGTCATTCGCCGCCGCGCCGCAGCGGCCGCCCAATATCCTGCTCGTGACCTGCGATAACCTTGGCTACCTGGACCTCGGCGTTCAAGGGCACCCCGAGATCCGCACGCCCAACATCGACCGACTCGCCGCTCAGGGTGTTCGCCTTACCGCCCTCTACGCCGAGGCCACCTGCACCGTCTCGCGCGCCGCGCTCCTGACCGGTCGTTACCCGCAGCGGAACCAGCTCAATATCCAGTTGCTCGCCGAGCCGTCCAAACGGCCGGACGCCGATCTCGCGCGCTGGGGCAACATGGGCATCGGGCTCCGCCACAGCGAAAAACTGCTGCCCGAATTCCTGAAGAAAGCCGGCTACGCCACGGGTGCGTTTGGCAAGTGGAACCTCGGCTTCGCTCCCGGCAGCCGCCCCACCGAACGGGGATTCGACGAGTACCTCGGCATCGCCTCCGGCAACGCCAACTACTACCACCAGACCTATGGCCGGCGCCACGACCTCTTCCAGGGCACCGAGCCCATCAAGCGCGACGGCTATTATTCCTCCGACCTCTTCGCCGACTCGGCGATCGCGTTCATCAAAAACCACGCGGACAAGCCGTTTTTCGTCTATCTCCCGTTCAACGCCGCCCACTCCAACGGCCCCAACAACATGCGGCCGGGCGAAGAAACGGTCGTGTGGCAGGCCCCGCAGAAACACCTCGACATGTACGGCTACGACCCGCGAACCAACGACCAGCGGAAACGCTACTACGCCGTGATCTCCGCCTTGGACGAGGCGTTCGGCCGGGTGCTCGCGGCCATCGACAACCTCGGCCTGCGCGACAACACCCTCGTCATTTTCTACAACGACAATGGCGTCAACCAATCCGAACTCGATCCGGCCTCGAATGGCAACTTGCGCAGCGGCCGGCCCTTCGTGTGGGAAGGAGGCATTCGCGTCCCCGGCTTCGTCCGCTGGCCCGGCGTGGTTCCGGCGGGCGCCGTCTGCCACGTCCCCATCACCCACCGGGATTTCTTTGTCCTCGCCCTGAACGCCGCCGGCGCCCCGCTGCCCGCGGACCGCGTCATCGACGGACGGGATCCGCTCCCGGCGCTCACCGCCCGAACCGACCGCCTCCACGACTTCCTCTGCTGGGACTACAACGGCCACCGCGCGATCCGCCAGGGTCAGTACAAGCTGGTGAACCGCGCGCCCCGCAGCGATGTCTGGGAACTCTACGATCTCGTCAACGACAGCGGTGAAACCAGGGATCTCGCCGCCGCCAAACCTCGCCTGGCCGCGGAGCTCGAAGGGCGTTTCCGGCTCTGGCAGGAATCGGCGACCGAGGAAGTCGGACCAGAAGCGTTGAGCGTTCAGCGTTGAAGGTTAAACGTTGAGCGTTGAGCGTTCCGGCCTCCTGCCGTTGCCGCGACAACCACCCGCATGCAAATCCCCCGTCCCCTGCTCCTCCTCTCCGCGCTCGCGCTCCTGCCCCGCCCCGCCCCCGCGCAGGAAAAACCGGCCGAGCCCGCCGCGGCGCTCGACCCGAAATTCGAGACGCTCAAGCACGAGCTCGACCAGCTCGCCAAGTCCGTGGACGACGTGCTCTGGTATCAGAAGGTCGGCGACGTCGCTCTCGTGGACAAAGTCCTCCTCTACGGCCCGCCGCCCGCCAGGGCCAAGAACCCCACCGCCCTCGGGGCCAAAAATCCGCTCAAGTTCTGGGCCTCCGTCTTCATTCCGCAAAAACTGGATCGCACGCAGAAACACCCGCTCCTCATCCACACCAACACCAACGACGACGACGTCCACGTCCTCGAAGTCGAGCACCTCATCGCCGCGCTCACGGCCGCGGGCAAGAAATTCGACTACGAGATTTTTCAGGACGCCCCGGGCGGCCACAGCTTCGACCGGATGGACACGAAGGCCGCCCGCGATATCCGGCTGAAAATCTACCGCCACCTCGGCCAGCACCTCAAGCCGGCGCTCCCATTCGCCGACGCCGCCGCCCTCGCCCGCGCCAGCCTGCGGTGAGCCAAATGAAATGCCCCAGACCTTTTGACCGCGGACCACGCGAACCACGCGGAAAAATGACCGGAATCCTTTCCCCCGGGTTTTTCTACTTCTGCGTGTTCCGCGTGTTCCGCGGTTATTGCCTGCTCATTCAATGCTCTTCGGCGGTGTGCGCGGTCGCTGGTTTGGTGGTTTGATACGCACCGAGTTGATCTGCGATCAGTGGATTAAAATGGATCGTCGCGGCCTGCGTGTATCTTCAAGGATAGTGAGCGGCCCTTTTCCGGGAGTGAGCCGGGAAAAAGACGCGTCCCGAGGATTGGGATATCTTCCTACCCTCCCAATCTTTCTACCCAAAAAATCGGCGTTCGGACGCCGCGCCCGTCAACAACCGGCCCTGATTTTGGGTAGGAAGATTGTTTGGTAGGAAAATTTTTCGGAACCGACGCCCGGCCTCGCGGGATTCCTCCCGACCAGCGGGAGACAAAATCAGCTCCAGTCCTTTCGTTCCAAAGAAGCCGGCGCGCTGAAAGCGCGCCGGCCCTGCAATCTCTCGCTTGCCCACCCCGCGCCGCGTGCTCACCGTCGCGCCCAAAGTTCATGGCATTTCCAAATCCTCCCGCGATTCTCGCCGCCCGCGACCTGCGTGCCGCCGAGCTCGAGATCTCCCCCGCCGGCGCGTCCGCCAACCCCGCCTCGAGGGCCGACGCCCTGCTGCGCATCTACGCCTGGATGCACCTCGCCCGCATCACGGACAACCGCATCCTCGAACTCTTCCGGCAGGGGCTCATGCGCGGCACCGTCACCGGCGGCCAGGGAAACGAGGCGCTCATCGTCCCCCTCGCGCTCCTCGCCAACAAGCAGCTGGACGTCGCTTCGTTCACCCACCGCGACATGGGCGGGCACCTGATCTGGGGCCGGCACCTCTGCACCCATCTCAACCAGTACTTCGCCAACGCCGGCAGCCCGACGAAGGCGCGCGAAGGCAACATCCACCGTGGCGACCCCGCCAACCGCTCGCTGCCGATGATCAGCCACCTCGGCGCGATGGTGTCGAACGTCGCCGGCGCGACCGATTCACAGCGCCGCCTGGGCTGCGCCGCCGTCGGGTTCGCGTTTTTCGGCGATGGCGCGTCGAGCACCGGCGATATCCACGAGACCCTCAACCTCGCGTCGCTGCTCTCGCTGCCGGTGGTCTTCGTGATCGAGAACAACGGCTACGCCTACTCCACGCCCCTGAGCGAGCAGTTTGCCGCCGGCACCGAACTCTGGCAGCGCGCCGCCGGCTACGGCATCGAGGGCCTCGTCCTCGACGCCACCGGCGACATCGACACCATCGTTCCCACACTGGCCGCCGCGATTGAAAAAGTCCGCACAACCTCACGCCCGGTGTTGATCGAGGCGCGCACGCTCCGGCTCCGAGGCCACGCCGCCTACGATACGTGCGACTACCTGCGGCCCGGCGAGAGCGAGGGGTTCTTCGCCCGGGATCCGCTGCCCAAATTTCGCGCCCACCTCGCCGCCGAAGCCGGTGCCGCGCGGGTCGAGGCGCTCGAAGCCGAGCTCAGTGCGTTTCTCGAAGAGTGCGTCACGATCTCGCTCGCCGTGCCGCGGCCCACGGCCGACGGCATGGAAGCGGACCTCTTCGCCCCGTCCGCCGCACCGCTGCCGTGGAAACCGGAGCCCGCCGCACCCGCGGCGCTCAACGTTGCCCAGGCGCTGAACCTCGGACTCCGCAAGATTCTCGCCGAACGACCCGAGTCGCTTGTCATCGGCCAGGACATCGCCACGTACGGCGGCGCGTTCAAAGTCACGGAAGGCCTGCTCAAGGATTTCGGCCGGCCGCGCGTGCTCAACGTGCCGCTCGCCGAGAGCGCCTGCACCGGCTACGCCATCGGCCTCGCGCTCAACGGCCACCGGCCGATCGAGGAGTTTCAGTTCGCCGATTTCGCCACCGAGGCGACGACCCAAATCGCGCTCAATGCCGGCACGATGCATTTCCGCTCCGGCGCCGCCTGCCCCCTCGTGTTCCGCCTGCCCTGCGGCGGCGGGCTCACCTTCGGGTCGTTCCACTCGCAGGAACTCGAGTCGATGTTCCTCTCCATGCCCGGGCTCAAGGCGCTCTACCCCAGCACGCCGCAGGATGCCTTCAACGCGCTCCTCGCCGCCTACGAGGACAACAACCCCGTCTTCCTTTTCGAGCACAAGGCCCTCTACCGCCGCGGCCGATCCCCCGTCGCGTGGGACGCAAATTACCGCGACGTCTGGCAGCCGAAAAGACTCCGCGCGGGCGAGTTCGCCACCTTCATCACCTATGGCGAAATGGTCCATCTTGCCGAGGAGGCGTGCAACTATTTCGCCTCCGAATACGAGACGACCTTCGACCTCTTCGATCTCCGCGCGCTCGCGCCGCTGCAGCTCGACGCCATCGAGGCGTCGCTCGCGCGCACCGGCCGGCTCATCGTCCTGCACGAAGGCCGCCGGACGCACGGCTTCGGCGCCGAACTCGTCGCCCGCCTTGCGGAAAAACATTTCTCCGCGCTGAAGGCCGCCCCGCTGCGCATCGCTTCGCTCGACCTTCCCGTGCCCTTCGCCCCCGAACTCGAACACGCCTTCCGCCCGACGAAGGAGAAAATCATCGACCGCATCGCGGCGTGGATGGGGTGAAATCACAGATTGAAACGCGGAGGGCGCGAAGCTCGCGGAGAAAACAAAAATCAAATCCCCTTGTTCCTCCGCGCCCTCCGCGTCTCCGCGTTTCAAAAATCAGACCGTGAAATCTCCTCCCAACTCGGCTCGCTGGGCGCGGATTCGCCTCTTCGCGATGGACGTCGACGGCGTGCTCACCGACGGCACGGTGCTGATCTCCTCCGACGGCACCGAGGCAAAGTCGTTTTCCGTCCTCGACGGCCTGGGCCTGGTCCGGCTCAGCCGGGCCGGCCTCGCCGTCGCGTGGATCAGCGGCCGCGCTTCCGCCGCCACAACCGTGCGCGCGACGGAATTGAAAGTGCCTCACCTCGTACAGGGTCGCACCGACAAGCTCGCCGCGCTCGAGGAACTCGCCGCGCAGATCGGCCTCGTGCCCGACCAGTGCGCGTACATGGGCGACGACGACATCGACGCCCCCGCCATCGCCTGGGCCGGCATTGGCATCGCCCCGCCCGAAGCGATGCCCGCCGCCCGTGCCGCCGCCGATTACGTCACGGCCCGGCCCGCGGGTCGCGGCGCGGTCCGCGAAATTTGTGAACACCTGCTTGCGTCCCGAGTCTAGGAGTTTGTCGGACTTGGCATGAAAGTTCGGAATCGATTCGAAAATTTCGCAGCGATGCAAACTGCTCCGCCCGACAAACCCTGGCCGCCTATGGCGCCGCCGACGGCGACCAGGGTTCACTGGCGAAAGCGGGTGGTCGCCGTCCGCGTTGCCATGCTGGCGACACTTGCTGCCCTCGTCGCCCGCGCCCAATCGCCCGCCCCGGCCACGACTCCGAACCCCGCACCGCCGACCGCCACCGTCACCGCCCCGGCGCTCAACTGGGTGCTGCCGCTGTTCACCGATCGGGAGGGCTATCGCTCCATGACCCTGCGCGGCTCCGCCGTGCAACCTTCGGGCGCCAACGCGATCTCGGTCACCGATCTGAGCATCACCGTGTTCTCCGGCGACGCCACGGCACGGGTCGACACGGTGCTGCTCAGCCTGGACGCGACCTTCTTTCCCAAGGAAAACCGCGCCGCCGGCGAGAAGACCGTGCGCGTCATCCGCGACGAAATCGAGATCACCGGCGAAAACTGGACCTACGATCACGCGGGGAAAATAGTTTCCATCCGCAAAAACGTGCGGGTAGTTTACCGTCTCCCGCTGAAGCTCCCCCTTTGAATCCGCTGCCGCATCTCCTCCGCCTTGCCGTTTCGCTGCTCGCCGGCGCCTGCCTGCCGGGCGCACTCCGCGCCGCCGCCGCGTCCGAGCCCACGATCATCACGAGCGACCATTTTGACATGCGCAGCACCGAAACCGAGACCGTCACGGTATTCGACGGCCATGTCGTCGTCACCGGCACCGGCCTCCGCCTTACGTGCGACTATCTCGAGGTGGTGTCGGCGCGCGTCGGCGACAAGGAGGACACCGTCGGCAAGCAGGATCGTTTCAAATCGCTCATCGCCGTCGGGCACGTGCGCATCAAGCAGGGCGACCGCGAGGCCGAGTGCGACCGCGCGGAGGTCCGGCCGCGCGAGGACATGATCACGCTGACCGGGAATCCCGTGGTGACGGATCGTGGCAACGGCACCGTGGCAAAGGGCGACCCGTTGATCATGCTGCGCAACGAGCGCCGCGTCCGCGGCACCAACGTCACCATCACCGCTCCCTCGCTGAAGGATCTGGGTTTCGACCCGAAGCGACCGCCGCCGGCGCCCGTAGCCCCGAAAACCGAGCCGCCGAAATGAGCGCGCCCGTTCCGCCCGTTTCCGAGATCGAGACCGAGGGTCTGGTCAAGATGTATGGCGCGCGCGCGGTGGTCGACGGCGTGAACCTTCATTTCCGCGCCGGCGAGATCGTCGGCCTGCTCGGACCGAACGGCGCGGGCAAGACCACCACCTTCTACATGGTCGTCGGGCTCGTCCCGGCGACCGCCGGCCGCGTCCGGCTCGACGGCGTCGACATCACCGCGCTGCGCATGCACCAGCGCGCGCGGCATGGCATCGGGTACCTGCCCCAGGAGGCCTCCGTCTTCCGCAAGCTTACCGTCGAGGAGAACATCCTCGCCATCGTGGAGGCGATCGGCGTCCCGCGCCGCGAACGCGCCACCCGCGTGCAGACGCATCTCGCGGAACTGCACCTCGTCCAGGTGGCGCGGCAAAAGGCCTACACCCTCTCCGGCGGCGAGCGCCGCCGGCTGGAAATCGCCCGCGCCCTCGTCACGCGGCCGAAATTCCTGCTCATGGACGAGCCCTTCGCCGCCATCGATCCCATCTCGGTCGCCGAGGTGCAGAAGATGATTCTGCAGCTCAAATCGCGCGGCATCGGCGTGGTCGTCACCGATCACAACGTCCGCGAAACGCTGCGCATCGTCGATCGCGCCTACCTGATCCACCGCGGCAAGGTGCTGAGCGAAGGCACCGGGGATTTCCTGATCCGCGACGAGCAGGCGCGCAAATTCTACCTCGGCGAGGGTTTCAACATGTAGGTCTTCTGCGGCGCCGTCCTGCGAGGTTGCGCTCACCGCCCGAATTCACTCTACCTCTGTCGTGCCCGCCGTCTATTAGGGGGGCGGAAAACCTCATGCAAAAAGCCATCCACGGCATCACCGTCGCCCATTTTTTCGAGACCTACCGCGAAAGGCTCAAGATGGAGCTCGTCACCGGCGACGTCGGCCTGCACCGGCTCATCCACGAGGGCACGGTCAACCGGCCCGCGCTCGCGCTCACCGGATTCTTCAAGTATTTCGCGAACAAGCGCATTCAGGTCCTCGGGGCCGCGGAGATGACCTACCTCAAGACGATGTCGCAGCGCCATCAGATCGAGATTTTCCAGCAGATGGTGAAACGTGTGATCCCGTGCATCACCCTCACGCGCAATTACCACCCCACCCACCCGATGCTCGCGGTCGCGCAGGAGATGAAGCTTCCGATCCTCCGCACGCCGATGATCACGATGAAGTGGATCAACCTCGCGACCCTTGCCCTCGACAACGAGTTCGCCCCCACCGGCATCGAACACGCCACCAGCCTCGACATCCGGGGCGTCGGCGTGATGCTCCGCGGCGACTCCGGCGTCGGCAAGAGCGAGTGTGCGCTCGCGCTGATCGAGCGCGGCCATTCGCTCGTCGCGGACGATCTCACCGTGCTCAAGCTTCTCGATGCGCGCGAGCTCATGGCCTCGAGCCGCCCGCTCAACCGCGGCTACATGGAGTGCCGGGGCATCGGCATCATCAACATCACCGAGATGTTCGGCGTCAAAAGTGTCCGCCTCGAGAAGCGCATCGACATGGTCGTCTCCCTCCGGGAATGGACGCCCGAGGCCATCGAAGAACGCACCGGCCTCGAGGAGAATTTCTACGAGGTCCTCGGCATGAAGCTCCCGCACATCGAACTCTATGTGCGGCCCGGCCGGGACATCGCGCGGCTCGTCGAGGTCGCCGCGCTCACCCAGGCGCTGAAAAAGATGGGCCACGACCCCGCGCGCGATTTCAACGACCGGCTGATTGCCTACATGAACGAGCACGCCAGCAAGCCGCCGGCCACGAAGATCAAGCCCGTGGAGCGCGAGGAAAGCGCACCGGGGCCGCGCACGTGAGGGCCGGAGCGGTTCGCATTTGCCCTCGGCATCCCATATTCTCGCGTCCTCCACCATGTCCACCTCCGCTCCCCGCGCCGACGGCCGCGCCCCCGACCAGCTGCGCAACGTCACTTTTGAAGCCAACATCGCGCCCTACGCCACCGGCTCCGTGCTCGTGTCGTTCGGCCTGACCCGCGTCATCTGCGGCGCCACGATCGAGGCCAATGTGCCCACGTGGATGAAACAGCAGAAAGTCCCCGGCGGCTGGCTCACGGCCGAATACTCGATGCTCCCGTACTCGACGCTCGATCGCAAACCGCGCGAAATCGCCAAGGGCCGGCCCGACGGCCGCAACATCGAGATCCAGCGCCTCGTCGGCCGCTCGCTCCGCGCCGTGCTCGATCTCCGGAAACTCGGCCAGAACACCCTCTGGCTCGACTGCGACGTCCTCCAGGCCGACGGGGGCACGCGCACCGCGGCGATCACCGGCGCCTATGTCGCCGCGCGCCTCGCAATCCAGAAGCTCCTCGACGCCCAGTTGATCGCCGAGAACCCGCTCACCGATTCCGTCGCCGCCGTGAGCGCCGGCCTGTTCGACGGGCGCGCGCTGCTCGATCTCGCCTACGTCGAGGACAAGGACGCCACGGTGGACGCCAACGTCGTCATGACCGGCCGCGGCCAGTTCGTCGAGGTGCAGAGCAGCGGCGAGGAGGCGACCTTCTCGCCCGAGCAGCTCCAGGGGCTGCTGACCCTCGCCCAAAAAGGGCTGAAGGAACTCTCCGCGCTGCAGACCGCCTTTCTCGCGAAGCAGCTGTTGAAATTCTAACGAGGCGCAGCCTCATACCGTCCCGCGCTGGAGGGCAATCGGTAATCTGAGGCTCGCGAGCAGGGTGGCCGCCCGCCTTCGCCGAGCTACGGCGCGGCGAGCGAGCGCCTCGTTAGCAAGGTCCGCTGCGCGGACCCTGGAGTTTGGCCATTCTTCCGAGCGCCAGAGGCGCGTCATCCTTCAGCCCAGGCCAACGGCCTGGGTTTGGAGGAAAAAAATTGGTCCGGCCTGAAGGGCCGGGACATCGGCCTTGCATGATCAGGAACGAACCATGACACCGCGTTTTACGCGGCTCCGCAGCATTTCTTGTATTTCCTGCCGCTGCCGCACGGGCAGGGATCGTTGCGCCCGATCTTCGGCGTTTCGCGCCGGATGGTTTTTCCAGGGCCGTTCGCCTGCCCCGCGTAAACCCATTTGCCGTCTTCGCGGTTAAACACGGCGACCTCGGTGTGCTCGCGATCCTTGCCCGCGGACTTGAAGCGGGCGGTGAATTCGACCAGGCCGGTGGGGTCGGCGGACCCGCCTTGTTCCGTGCGGTGGATCGTGAGGCCGAGCCACTCGGAACTTTCGGCCCATCGCCTGGTGTCAGCCACGGCAAAGTCCTTCCGCTGCCCGGCCGAAAGGGAATTGCCCAGATGATCGTAGGCGCGTTTCACGTACGCCGAGTAGCGCGAACGCATCAGCGCCTCTGCCGTCGCGGCCGGGGCACCGGCGATGATCGGCCCGCAGCACGTTTCGTAGTCCAGCCCGGAACCGCAGGGGCAGTTGGTCATGCTAGAATTTATCGAACGCCCCGTGGGCGGCGGCAACACCGGAAGCGCTTTCGGCCGGACCCAATTGCGGTCGATCCAACGGCGTCAGTCTTCCACGGCCCGCTCCAGCATATACAGTCCATCGATGGGGGAAAGGTCCCGCCGGCTTTCCAGGCGCTGTTTGATGAAGCGGAACGAATACGCGATCTCCTCGCGCATCCATGGCGCGTGCGAGTCGAGCTTGCTGAAGGCCGAACCCCAATAGAGGTTCCGCCGGGTCGCGTGGATTGCGTCGACAAAGCTCTGCCGCGGCAGCGCGATCGTGTTGCCGTCGATCGGGGCCATGATTCGGCCGCCTTCGCGAATGATCTCCATGTAAGCCTGGTAAGGATTCGTGCTCACCGTGTTCGTCCCCTGGTCCAGCGGATTGATGATGTGGAAACGGATCAGCACATTGCGAATTTCGACCGCCGCGATCTGGCCGGTTTTCAGGAAGGGATCGCGGGACAGGGCGCCCGGCCCAATCTCGTCCTCCAACGACAGATCCTCCGCGATCAACTGCCGGTGCAGCGCAATCATGTCGATCAAATGGTCGTTCAGGAGCGTTTGCAGCGCGGAATAGAAGAGCGGCTCGCGGAAATGCAAGCGGTCCAGCAGCGCGCGCATCACGTCCGGCTCCTGCACGCTCCCCGCACTCAGTTTGCCGCGCGCATGCTGCTCGGCGAGCTCCTTGGCCACGCGATGCGGCATGCCGGAGCGGGCGAGTTCGCGGATGAGCGTCCGCTGCGCCGGCGACGTCGGTCGGATCTGACCGGACGCGACCTTGCTCGTCTCATCGAGCCAATGGACGGCCTCCGCCCGGTCCACCGTATTGACATAGTAAAGGGTCCAGCGGTCGTCCTCGCTTGGCCCGGAACCGCTCGGAAAACGCGCGCCGGCGAGCAGCCAGCGCGCGAGCTCGTTCGACTCCTCGTCCGCCGTCTCGACGGCCAAGAGCACCCAGAGGTCGGGGTCGATTTCGACCTTGCCGCCAAAATCGCGCAATTGCGGGCCGAGAAACGCCAGCAGCCTTTTGTCATCGATGCGCATCGGCGACGAAGAGGGTTCGAACTTTCATGTGCGGGAAAAAAACACAGACCACCGAAGGATGCAACCGGACAAGCGGGTCCTCTAGCCCGCATTTTTCACACTCTGGTTGGTTTCACGCCTGGCCAACGATGGACGTGGCGGTGTTTCTGCGTTTCCTGCGAGTGCATGCGGGCTAAAAGCAAAACCCTCCGGAGGCGGGCAAGCCGCAGCGGTTTACCCGCCTCCGGCGGCGCCAAAGGCGACCAGGGTTTACCCGCCTTTGGCGGCGCCG
>JACQWL010000110.1 GCA_016209255.1 Verrucomicrobiota bacterium | reverse complement strand
GGGAAACGGATTGGATGCGGCGGGCGACGTGCGTCCCGGTTGTCGGCAGGCTTAACGCCAAGGTGCGCTCACCCTTTGAAAACCGTGGCCTCGGTTGCGTTCGCGCCATTGATACCCGAACCTTGCCCGTGCGCCGTGTGTTGCTGATCGCCCTCTCCGCCGCCGTTGCGGCCGGCCAGACGCCGGCACCGGCGCCCGCGCCCGCAACGTCGGACGCCGACGAACTTTTCAAGCTTGGCCAGCAGCTTTTCGATCAGCTCGCGCCGCCCGAGATCAAGGCGCAGTTCGAATTTCCCTCGAAGGCGCAATGGGACGCGTTTGCCGCGCGGCTGCAACATGCGCTCGAAAACGATTCGCTCGAAGAGCTTGCCGCCTTCGGCCCCGAGGCACGCGCCGTGCTGACGGCTCTGCGTACGCTGCCGGGATACGAGGACCTCGCCGACTGGCTGGAACAGCGGATCGACGAGATTGAAGGCGCGCGGGAAGCGACCGCGCCGACGGCCCCCGCGCCAGAGCCGCGGCCCGCACCTCAGCGGCCGCCCACGGCACCGCCTGCGACAAAGCCGCCGCCCACCGCCGCCTCCCGCGCGATGCCGCATTACGATCTTTGGCTCGCGCGCGTGCGCGACCGGCCGGCTCCCGCCCGCGCCGCCGCCCTCATGCCGAGGCTGCGCGCCGCCTTCGCCGCCGAGGGGGTGGCGCCGGAAC
Organism: Verrucomicrobiota bacterium; assembly: GCA_016209255.1. GTDB lineage: Bacteria > Verrucomicrobiota > Verrucomicrobiia > Opitutales > Opitutaceae > ER46. The sequence continues at coordinate 10,755 of JACQWL010000110.1, read as the reverse complement.
TCGCCTGGCTCGCCGAGGCGGAGAGTTCGCTCAATCCCGCGGCGCGGAGCCCCGCCGGCGCGAAGGGGCTGTTCCAGTTCATGCCCGACACCGCGCGCAGCCTCGGGCTCGGCACGTTCCTGCCCGACGAGCGGACTGATCCCGACAAATCCGCCCGCGCCGCCGCCCGTTATTTGCGCACGTTGCACGGCAGATTCGGCAACTGGCCCCTCGCGCTCGCCGCCTATAACGCCGGCGAAGGCCGCGTCGGCGGCGCGCTCGCCGCCCGGGGCGCGAGCGATTTCGCCGGCGTGGCCAGCGGGTTGCCCGCCGAGACGCGGATGTATGTGCCCAAGGTGCATGCGCTCATCGCGACGCGCACCGGCGTGTCACCGGAGATGATCGCCGCCCCGCGGCGCCCGACCGCTGATGCGCGGCCACAAAACCGGTAGACCCAGTTTCGGCAGTTGGTGAACCGCTAATCTGCGCTAATCCGCGCTAATTCAATCGAGGGTTAAAACCTTCCGGGCGACATTGCGCTTTTGTCGGACCGCGGTGATAATGCTCCGCCATTACGACCGTCGCCCGCTGCCTGACCATCGATCAGGCGCTGTTCCTTCGATCGGTCCTCGACGGCTGCGGGGGCAAGGCCTTCGTGCCGGAGCCGGACGAGCTGACGGCGCAAACCGATCCGGTGATTTTCATGGGCAGCATTCGCTTTGCTTTTCCCGCCGCACCGCCACTACCGTGCCGTGCCATGATACCCCGCTTCCTTGCCTCCCTTTCCCTCTGCCTTCTCGCGGTCGCTGGTCCGAAAGCCGTCGCCGCGGCCGCGAACCGGCCCAACGTCCTCTTCATCGCGGTCGACGACATGAGCAACAGCCTCGGCTGCTACGGCCACCCGCTCATCCAATCCCCCGACATCGACCGGCTGGCCCGGAAGGGCGTCCGCTTCGACCGCGCGTACTGCCAGTTTCCGCTCTGCTCGCCGAGCCGCTCGTCGCTCATGACCGGCCTGCGCCCGGACGTCACGCGGGTCTTCGATCTCCAGTATCATTTCCGCACGCACCTGCCCGATGTCGTGACGCTCCCGCAGATGTTCAGCCGGAACGGCTACTATGCCGCGCGCGTCGGGAAGATTTACCATTATGGCAACCCCGGCCAGATCGGCACGCCCGGCCTCGACGACCCGCAGTCCTGGCAGGTGGCGCTCAATCCGCGGGGCCGCGACAAGGACGAGGAGGACAAGATCATCAACCACACGCCCGGGCGCGGGCTCGGCAGCTCGCTCGCCTTCCTGAAAGCGGAGGGCACGGACGAGGAACAGACCGACGGCAAGGTGGCCACCGAAGTCATCAAGCTTCTCGAGGCGAACCGGACGAAACCGTTCTTCATTGCGGCCGGCTTCTACCGCCCGCACTGCCCGTATATCGCGCCGGGGAAATATTTCGATCTCTACCCGATGGCGAAAATCGCGATGGCGCCCGGTCCGTTTTCCGAGGCGAAGGCCGCGCCCCCGCCGTCCATCAGCTCGGTCAACCCGTGGCCCTGGTTTGGCACGACCGAGCAGCAATCGCGCGAAGCCAAGCAGGCTTACTATGCGACGATTTCGTTTGTGGACGCGCAGATCGGCCGCCTGCTCGATGCGCTCGATCGGCTCAGGCTCGCGGACAACACCATTGTCGTCTTCTGGAGCGACCACGGCTACCACGAGGGCGAGCACGGCCTGTGGATGAAGCAGAGCCTCTGGGAAAACTCCGCGCGCGTGCCGTTGATCATTTATGCGCCCGGCGCGAAGGGCAACGGCGGGGTCAGCCCGCGCACGGTGGAGTTTGTCGATCTCTATCCCACGCTCGCCGACCTCGCGGGCCTCGCGCCGCCGCGAAATCTCGCGGGCGCCAGCTTGAAGCCGCTGTTGGAGCGGCCGGCCGCGGCGTGGGACCGGCCCGCCTTCACCCAGGTCTGGCGCGGCAGCTTTGCCGGCCACAGCGTCCGGACCGAGCGCTGGCGTTATACCGAGTGGGACGACGGCCGGCAGGGCGTGCAGCTCCACGACATGCAGAACGATCCGCAGGAACTGAAAAATCTCGCCGCCGATCCGCAGCACGCCGCGACGATCAAAACGCTAAAAGCCCTCGTCGCCCGCAACTGGTCGGAGCCCTGGGTGCCCGCAGCGAAGGGCGGAAAAAAGGCGGCGAAGAACGCGAAGCTGTAGCACGCCGGCGTGATGACGACGGACACCGCGGCGGCCTTCCACCGGAGCGGCGGGGGCGGCGGCGCGGGCTTTCCAATGGCGAGGAATAGCGTTGCTGACCCAAGGTGGGGGGTTAGACCGGATCGCTTCATGGATGGAACGAGAGCAAATTCCGGGCCCTGGCCGGCTGCGCACCTGCCGCACCCGGGGGCAGGCGATTTCAGGCGCAACTGCGCGGCACCATGTATCAAGTGACGTTTTCCGAGCAGGCGATGCAGGAGCTGAACAAGCTCGAAAAGCTGGCGCAACTCGCCGCCATTGATCCGATCAGCTGCCTGCGGCCCGCCGATCTGGAGCATCCGCGCGAGCCCCTCGGCCATTTCCGCCGCGGGGCAAAGTCTTTTTTCCGGCTGCGCGCGGGGGATTTCCGGTTTTATTTCGAAGCGCATGGCAAGTTGCTGCACGTCGATTACATCTTGCACCGCCATTCGCTCGAAGACTTCCTGCTGCGCAACAAGCTGCCGGTTTCAGAGCAGCAACTCATCGAGCAACACTCCAAGTTCTGGAAATACCTGGAAAGTCTGACGAAATGATCAAACCCCGCCGTTCCCCCGCCGACGAGAAAATCGCGGCCGACGACCTCGCCCAGCGGGAAGATCCCTACAACGTCACCCAGGCCAGCCGGATTTATTTCCTGCCCAACCTGATGACGGCGGGGAATCTTTTCTGCGGCTTCATGGCGATCGTGAACTGCATCCAGGCGCGCCTGGCGGAGACCTCCCTGAGCGGCGAGTATCTTGGCGCCACCAACGCCGAGCATTACCGTTATGCGGTCTGGTTCATCTTCGGTGCGGCGGCCTTCGACATGCTCGACGGCCGGCTGGCGCGAATGGGCGGCCGCGAGTCGCTGTTTGGCGCCGAGTTCGATTCGCTGGCGGACGTAATTTCGTTCGGCATGGCGCCGGCGCTGCTGATGTTTTACCTGATTCTTTCCCCGACCCAGGGCATCATCTGGTTTCGCAACATCGGGTGGTTTGTCGGTTTTGTCTACCTGCTGTGCTCCGCGATGCGGCTCGCGCGTTTCAACGTGATTACAAACCCGCTGCTCCATCGCGAAAAAAAGGAGACGAGCAAGGATTTCGTCGGCCTGCCCGTACCGGCGGCGGCGTCGACCGTGGCCGCGCTCGTGCTCTTCCTGTTGAAACTCGCCGAAACCGATCGATCGCTCAAGAGCTGGGCGCTGACGCTGCCTTTTCTGATGCTCCTGGTCGCGATGTTGATGGTCAGTACCGTGCGTTACCCGAGCGCCAAAAACATCGACCTGCAGACGAAGACGCGGCTGCGAACCTTTATTTTCTCCCTGATCGTGATTGCCCTGGTGGTGAGCTACAAGGAAGTGGCGGTATTGGGCATCTGTCTCGCCTACATTTTCATCGGGCTCATCCGGGACTGGCGGCGTCCGAAACCGGCCGCCGACAGCCGTTCCGCCAGCCCGGTGGATCGAGGGTGAAAAACATGCGTGTTATTTCCCAACAACCCAGGCGTTGCGAACAACCTGCCCTTTGCCCACAGGTCATCGGAAGTTCTTCACCGCTTTTTCGGGCCGGTTCCAAGAGGACGACCTCCCGGTTATTACGCTTGTTCGCAAGATATATGACTACTGTTATACTTCCTTATTGAACCCCTATCCTTTTAGCCTTTGTTAGTTTCTTACCAGACCTCACCAGATCGCCCGCAATGAAATTCAAAATCAACCGCGATCATTTCGCCAACGGCCTTGCCCAGGTACTCAACGTGGTCGGCTCAAAAGCCACCATGCCAATCTTGAGCAATGTGCTGATCGAGGCGGATAAGGATCAAATCTCGCTCACGACCACAAATTTGGATTTGGGCATCCGCTGCAGAATCAAGGCCGAGGTGAAGGAAACAGGCGCCGTGACGTTGCCGGTCAAGCGACTGGCCGGGATTGTGCGCGAGTTGCCCAACGTCGATGTGTCACTTGATTCTTCGCCGAATCATCAAGTGAAGCTGGCGTCGGGTGGTTCGACCTTTCGCATCATGGGGATTGGGCGGGAAGAATTTCCGCCGCTGCCCGAATTCGGCGAGGAGAAGGCCTACAGCCTCGATCAGAACGAACTCCTCGGGATGCTCAAGAGCGTGGCCTATGCCCAATCGACGGACGAGACGCGTTACATCCTGAATGGCGTCTATTTCAACTTCAAGGACGGCAAGCTGTCGCTGGTCGCCACAGACGGACGCCGCCTGGCGCTGATTGCGAAGGAGATGGAGGTGCCGCCAGAGAGCACCGGAGCGATTATTCTGCCCGCCAAAACTGTTGGTGAACTCACGCGGTTGCTCGACAAGGGCGAGAAGGTGAAGATCAACTTCAATGACCGCCGCGCCGCCTTCCAAATCGCGACCGACAAGGACATCAGCGGACTGATCGATTATGTTTACCTCTACTCGAAGGTGGTCGAGGGCAATTATCCGAATTACCACCAGGTCATCCCCAAAGAGACCCACCAGCGGATCAAGCTGGAGCGCGAACTTTTCCTTCAATGCGTGCACCGCGCCGCCTTGGTATGCTCCGAGAAGGCCAACTCGGTGCGGATCAAGCTTTCGAGCAACCTTCTCGAGCTGACGGCGCAAAGTCCCGATTTCGGCGAGGCCCACGAGTCCATGGCAATCGGCTACAGCGGTCCCGAACTGCAGGTCGCGTTTAATCCGGCCTTTCTGATGGATCCGCTGCGAGCACTGGCGAAGGATGAGGTATTTTTCGAGGTCAAGGACGAGGTCAGTCCAGGTGTGTTCAAAACGCTCGAGAGCTTCGTTTGCGTCATCATGCCGGTGCGGCTGAGCTGAGGGGCGTCAAATCGCTTGTCTGGGGGTGGAATGCGACCTCCGGGTTTGTCATTCTGAGCGCCAGCGAAGAATCCAGCGGCGCGACCGCCTGCGTGCATCCGGCTGGATTCTTCCCCTGCGCTTCGCTCAGGGTCAGAATGACACGCCACGTAAGTGTGCCGATCCGGGTTTCTGCCCGGCAACTTTCTGCTCGTGTGCACGTCGGGCATGGCGTTCGATTGTGCCGTCCACCTGATGCCGCTCATCTATCTCATTCTCGCCACGATGGTGGTTTCCCTCGTGCTGATGCAGATTAATCAGCGCGTGGCGTCACCGGTTCTTTCGATCGTCGATCGCTGGCTGCGCTGGCTGGTGTTCTCGGTTGGCACGGCGCAACTGGTGCGGGAGTTTGAGTTGATCGACCGCCCGTTCTGGGCGCTCGCCCTGGCGTTTTTTCTCCTCTGGTTCCTTGGCGAGACGCTCTACAACTGGCTCGCCATCACCGCCCACAGTCTGAGCCCGCTGCCGCTGTTTCCGCGCTATGTGGTCAACAAGAGCGGCGAGGAGTGGCCGGTCCAGCCACGGCTGCTCAAGATCCGCGAGTGGCTGCGCGCCCAGGGATTCCGGCAGACCCAGGCGCTGAAGGCGGAAATAGGCGGCGGGATTTTCCTTCGCGTGTCCGTGTACCAGGACGCCCGGGCAACGGTCCGCCTGCAAGTGACGTTCATCCCGCAATCCAACGCCGCCATCTCCATTTGTTACGGCGTCACATCGATTACGGAGGATGGCAGCCGTTATCTGACGGACAATCTCTACATTCCCTTCGGCGGGTTTTATCCCGAAAACTGGTTTGTCGAGCGTGCGCCCTGGCGGCGCTCGCTGCCCCGGCTGCTCGCCCGCCACCGGGCGCGGCTCGCGGCGGCGGGCGCGACCGCAGTGCCCAACCCGACCGATCCTCTCGCCGATCTCAACACGGTCCAGCACGAGCTCGATCAGCTCAACACCGAGCTCGGATTTCTCCACCCGCATGCCGAGCGCGACGATCTGGGCAAGTTCACCCAGGAAGGCCGGTATCGCGTCTGGAAGGAAATCTGGATGCTGAACTACCTGGGGCGTTCGGCGCGGTACGAGTAGGTTTTTGCCCGGCAAAAAACCTAACCGCCGATGTAGCTCATCTCCACCTTGGCCCGCGGCTCGCCGGTGGCGAGGACCTCGGCGCGTTCGTCGCTGTAGCGATCGAGCCGTCCGCCCCAGATGCGGCCGAGAAAGTTTTCCAGGTCCACGTCGGTCGCGCCCGCGCGCAACGCGCCGAGCACATCCCAGCCGAGCGAGGCGAAAAGGCACGTGTAAAGCTGGCCGTCCGCCGAGAGCCGCGCGCGGTGGCAGTCGCGACAAAACGGCTCGGTCACGGAACTGATCAATCCGATTTCGCCGCGGCCATCCCGGTAGCGATAACGCGCCGCGACCTCGCCGCGATACGCCGGTCCCACCGGGTCGAGCGGCCAGAGTGCGCCGATGCGCTCCACCAACTCCCTCGCCGGCACCACGCGATCGCGCGTCCAATGGTTCGTGTTGCCCACGTCCATGAATTCGATGAAGCGCAAGGCATGGCCGCGGGCGCGGAAATATTCACAAAGCGCCGGCAGCTCGTGGTCGTTCACGCCGCGCTGGACGACGCAGTTGATCTTGATGGGCAGGCCGAGCGCCGCCGCCGCGTCGATGCCGCGCAGCACCCGGGCGACCTTGAAACCGAGGCCGTTCAACTTGCCGGCGGTCACGTCATCGAGCGAGTCGACGGACACGTTGAGCCGGTTGAGGCCGGCGGCCCGCAGCGCCGGGGCGAGCTTCTCGAGCATCCAGCCGTTGGTCGTGAGGGCGACATCCTGCACGCCGAGGTCCCGTTTGAGCACGCGAATCAGATCGGGGACATCCGCCCGCAGCAAGGGCTCGCCGCCCGTGAGGCGCACCTTTTCCACGCCGAGCGCGCGAAACGCCCGGACGATGCGCGTGAGCTCGGCCAGCGTCATCAGTTGCGGATCGTGCAGGAACGCGTGCCCGGGCCCAAAAACCTCCGCGGGCATGCAGTACGGGCAGCGGAAATTGCAGCGGTCGGTGACCGAGATGCGTAAATCGCGCAGCGGGCGGTTGAACTGGTCGGTGGGATGTTCCATGTAGGAGTCCGCCTGCCCGTCCGACCGGCGCACGGGGCCCTGGGCTTGTCGAACGGGCAGGCGATTGGATTTGCCCAGTAAGATGCCGCCGCGTTTGCCTGCAAGCCGGCTTCCTGCCGAAATTCCATGCTTACCCCTGCCGCCGCCGAAAAGCTCATCCGCGAGAACATGGTGCTCCTGCACCGGGAAGATTGCGCGCTGGCATCGGCCCACGGCCGCGTGCTCCGCAGCGATCTGCGCGCCGATCGCGACTTGCCACCGTTCGATCGGGTGACGATGGACGGTTATGCGCTGCGCGCCGCCGCGGTGGCGGCCGGCGTGCGCAGCTTCCGCGTCGAGGCCGTGCAAGCCGCCGGGATGCGGGCCTTCAAGCTTGGGGCCGGGCCCGATGCCTGCATCGAGGTCATGACCGGCGCCGTGGCGCCGGAAGGCGCCGATGCCGTCGTGCCCTACGAGGAGACGGTGCGCGATGGCGGGACGATGACGCTCACCGGAGAGACGGCCTCGTTCGCCGCCGGCAACGCGCTGCATCGCCGTGGCAGCGATCACCGGGCGGGCGCGGTCGTGGTGCGCGCGGGCACGCGGCTGACCGGGCGCGAAATCGCCGTCGCCGCGGCCTGCGGGCATGAGGTGCTGGCGGTCGCGCGACGCCCGAAAATCGCGGTCGTGTCGACGGGTGACGAGCTCGTCGAGGTCGGCGCTCCGGTGGCGGCCCATCAGATTCGCCGCAGCAACGATCACGCGCTGCGAGCCGCGCTGGTCGCGGCCGGTTACCCGAACGTCGAGCGCTTTCACTTTCGCGACGTACCACACGAGATCGAGCACCTGCTGTGGCATGTGATCGCCGAGTTCGACGTCGTCGTGCTCACGGGGGGTGTTTCCAAGGGGAAGTTCGATTTCCTGCCCGCGGAGCTGGACCGGCAGGGCGTGCGGAAAATTTTCCATGGCGTGGCACAGCGCCCCGGCAAACCGATGTGGTTTGGCCTGAGCGCGCGGCAAACGCCGGTGTTCGCACTGCCCGGGAATCCCGTTTCGGCCTACACCTGCCTTCATCGCTACGTGCTGCCGGCGCTCTCCGACGCGAGCGGGCTCACCCCGTCCCCGCTGCTCCTCGCCGCGCTCGCCGCCCCCGTCACGTTCAGGCCGAAACTCGCGTATTTTCTTCCCGTGAAGCTCTCCAGCGGTCCGCGCGCCGAGCGGTTCGCGACCCCCGATCCGGCCAACACGTCGGGCGACTTCGCGGGCTTGGTGGGCACCGACGGCTTCGTGGAACTGCCCGCCGGGGAGGCGGCCGAGTTTGCCGCCGGCACCGTCGTGCCGTTCCGGCCGTGGGTGTAGGAGGTTTTTGCTCCGCCAGAACCTTATTATTGGCCATTGCGGCTCTCGCGATTAAGGAATTTGTCGGGAGTGCTGGCGTGCTGCGCGCTCAACTCCAGAATGCCGACATTTTCCCGAATCAAGCCGGACAAATTCCTCCTCCCATGTTCTCCCACCTCGACGCGCAAAACCGCCCCGCGATGGTCAATGTCGGCGAGAAACCCGTGACCCGGCGCACGGCGCACGCCGTCGCGATCGTCACCTTGCCGGCTGAACTTGGCGGCCTGCTGCGCGACGGCGAGATCGCGACGAAAAAGGGCCCGATTTTTCAGACCGCGATTCTCGCCGGGGTGATGGGAGCGAAAAAAACCAGCGGGCTCATCCCGCTTTGTCACCCGCTCGCGCTCGACGATTGCCAGGTCGAGATTATGCCGGACGCCGCGGCCGGCGAGATTGCGGTTCACTGCCGGGTGCAGACGCACGCCCGGACGGGGGTGGAGATGGAAGCGATGACCGGCGCGACCATCGCGGCGCTCACCATCTATGACATGGCCAAGGCGGTGTCGCACGGCATCGTGATCAAGGACGTGCGCCTGCTCGAAAAAACCGGCGGCAAGAGCGACTATCACGCAATATAGGGCGGGGCGGGATAACCTGCCGGCAAGCGAAGTGAAAAGGCTCCTTGTCGCGATTTCATTGCGACGGACAGGTTGTGTCTGCACGCAAAGAGTCCGATCCGCCAACACGGCAAATTGTCCCTCGCCAACCGGGACCCACCTCCGTTCCGCCGGTCCGCGCAGCGGACCTTACTAACGAGGCGCTTGCCGCCACCCTGATCGCCAATCCCAGATTCCCGATTGCCTCGGCGGGTGGAACGGTCTGAGGCTGCGCCTCGTTAGATGATCACCGTAAACGTCCAGTATTTCGCCATACTCCGCGAGCAGCGCGGGCTGGCGCAGGAACGGCTCGCGACGGCGGCGGGCACGCCGGAGGCGCTCTACGGCGAGTTGCGCGCGCGGCACGGTTTCACGCTGCCGGCCGATCGGATTCGCGCCGCGGTGAACGATGAATTTGTCGCTTCATCCGCGTCGTTGCGCGACGGCGATCGCGTGGTGTTCATCCCGCCGGTCGCGGGCGGCTGACGAAGGAGCTTCAAATGTTCAAAATTTCGCCCGAACCCATCGCCCCGGCCGCACTCCAGCGCACGCTCGCCGATGCGCGCGCGGGTGCTTGCGTGACGTTTGAGGGCTGGGTGCGCAACCGCAACGAAGGCCAGCCGGTGCTTTCGCTCGAGTACGAGGCCTACGCACCCCTGGCGGAAAAGGAGGGCGGGCGGATTGTCGCCGAGGCGCGGGAGAGGTTTGCGCTGCTTTCCGCCGTCTGTGTTCATCGCGTCGGCCACCTCCAGCTCGGCGAGATGGCCGTGTGGGTCGGGGTGACGGCGGAGCATCGCGGCGCCGCGTTCGATGCGTGCCGCTACATCATCGATGAGGCGAAAGCCCGTGTGCCAATTTGGAAAAAGGAGCATTACGCCAGCGGCGCCACGGCCTGGATCAATTGCGCCGTCCGCGGCGAACACGCCATTCCGTAAAAAATTGCGAATCTTGGCCGATTTTCCATTTCGAGTCGAAATGCCGGGGTTGGGGTCTAACACCCCTGTCATGCTAATCTTCGCCGTTACAAAGAGCGCCACCATCGCCGACCGGCTTCGGCTCATTCCCATCGATTTCTGGCTGAAGCTTGGGCTGGGCGTCCTGGCCATTATCGTGGCGATTGTGCTGCTGCGGAAGCTAGCGCACATGAACAAGCTCGTGCTGACCGTGGTCACGGGGTTGGTTATCTCTTTCCTGGGTTTCTCCTGGATCTACGAGCGCAACGAGCCAAACTGGGCTTCGCCGGTGGTCAACGTGTTGTCCGGGTTTTTCCCCTCCAAGGGCAAGCTCGAGCAGAAGAAATCAGGGCTCTGACGGGCTAGCCCGCATATTAGCGCACCGCGGCCTGAGGCCGCAACCAAAGGAAAAGATCGGAAAAGCAGAGGAAGGTAACCGCTAATGGGTTTCGCCAACGGGCGAAACCTCGATCAGCCCTTCGCCTCATCGGCTCCGGAGTTGGATAAGGGGTCTGCTCATCGCAGACGGTGAGGTTCGCGATAAGCGAACCCCTTTGTTTGCAGCGAAGGCGATGGGCCGCAGCGCACCTTGTAAATTTCATCCATTGATGAAATTCGATTAGCGGTTCATCAGGTTGGAATTC
>JACQWL010000109.1 GCA_016209255.1 Verrucomicrobiota bacterium | reverse complement strand
GTTCGGACCGGCGTGGGTGTCGCTGCGGCCCCAGCCGGTCATGATGACTTCGCGGATGTCGGCGCGCCCGTCGCCGTCTGTGTCCTGCAGAAAAAGCGTGTTCGGCATCTGGTGGACGAGCACGCCGCCGTGGGAAAACGTGAAGCTGGTGGGGATGTTGAGCCCGTCGGCGAAGACCGTGAACTTGTCCATGCGCCCGTCGGCATTCGTGTCCTCGCAGATGACGATGCGATCGCGGCCGGCCTCCCCGGGGGGAAGCACGCGGTTCGGGTAATCGAGCGTCTCGGCGATCCAGAGCCGGCCGCGCTCGTCCCACGCCATGGCGATCGGCTTCCTGATGTCGGGATCGCTGGCGACGAGTTGCACCTCGAAGCCGCCGGGTACGACGAGGTGCTGCATCGCGTCGGCCACCGAGAGCGGTTTCTGCATCCGGGGCCACGAGCCGTCGCCCTGCGTTCTCTGGCCGGGAGGATAATACGGCACCCCCGGCTGGTCGAACAGCTCGAAGCCGGCGATCTTTGGCCGGTCGGCGAGCGCGGCGGGCAGCTGCTGGCCGGCGGCGAAGCGGAGGCCGCGCTCGACCAGATCGTGAAAGCCCGGGTTGGTCCACGTGCGCTGATCGTGGCCCCATGCCGTGTAGAAGACACGGCCCTTGCCCTCCGTGCGAACCCACGTGTAGGGCTCGCTGTCGCGCCACTCGAGGACCGTGCGGTTTTGCTCGTTGTGCCTCGTATGCACATAGGTCTCGTCCCAGCTTTCGAATCCACTGAAATCCTGCGTGACCGGATGCGCCGGGGCGACGAGCCGGGTGCGAAACGTGCCGGTCGCATGGTCCTTGAACTGCGCGCCGACCAGCGCGACGTAGCGGTCCGAGTTGCGAAAACAGTAGGACGCGCCATGCAGCGCGAAGAGCCCGCCGCCTTGGGCCACGTAGTCGGCGAGCGCCTGATCCTGTGCCGGGGGGATGGCGTCGATGTTGGCGTAGATGAGCAGGGCGTCGTAGCGTCGCAGATTCTCGAGCGTGAGGTCGGCGAGTTCCTCGGTGTAAACCAGCTGGAGGCCGCGCCCCATCATCACCGGTCCGATCTCGCGCAGGCGATCGGCGGGCCGGTGCGGACCGTTGTCCCCGAGAAAAAGCACTTTCAGCACGGGCGCGGCATGGGCGGCAAACCCGAGGAAAAAACCGGCGAGGATGACGGCGGCACGAGCGTGGCTCGCGAAGCGGGAAAAACGAAAGGGCGGGGTGGACACGGCGGAGAGGGTTGGCGGGATCGCGGCCTGGGCGGCAGGACCACGAAATCGGAATTGGCCGGTGGTACGCCAACAGAATAACATCGCCGCAACGATGACGTTTGGGGGAGACAACCGGGTTGCGAATCGCTCAAAACGTGTCACTTTACCTGGAATAAATTCAGTGTATGCTCGGCCATACGATGAACCGCATTTATCCCCTTTCAATGCTTGCTCTGCTGGCGACGGGTCTGGTCGCCGGTTGTGCGACCTCGCAGATGTCGCGGATCGATCGTAATCGCGATATTTACGAAACGTGGCCGATCGAGATCCGGCAGGCAGTGCTCGACGGCAAAGTGGAACCAGGCATGACGCCCGACATGGTACGGGTGGCCTGGGGCGAACCGTCGGAAGTCGTGGCGCAGGCCAATACGGGCGACGAGATTTGGGTGTACAAGAAGGGCGGCAACGACGGCTCGGTCATGTATCCCGGCGGTTATCCGGGCAGCTATCCGGGTGGGGGAATGGGCGGAACTGGGATTGGGATCAGCACCGGCCGCGGCGGGACGGTCATCGGCTCGACCGGTGGCATCGGCATCGGTGGCGGCATTGGCATGGGCGGGACCGGCATTGGCCTGGGCGGCGGGGGCATGGGAACTCCCATCATGACGCGGCCGACGCCACCCGACATCAAGGAGGTCGTGTTTCGAAAAGGCGTCGTCCACCGCGCGGACAATCCGTAGCCGGTCACCGACCGTGATTCACTGTCCGAGCTTCTTGTAATCGAGCACCGTGTGGCTGATGTAGCCGGCGCTGAGGGCGGCTCGATCGGTGAGGGGCTCCGGGGGCGAAAGGTCGTCACCGAGCCGGAAGATCAGCCGGTGAGAACCGTCGTTGTCGGCGGGCGAGAAGAGTCCGGGCACGACCACCCGCGCGGGAACCGTGCGGCGTACTTCCGATTCGGGCCGGCAGGGCAGCGGGAAGTTGACGTTGTGCACGATGAAGCTGCGGGCCGGCGTGGCGGCGGCTAATTCCGGGGCGAGCCGCGCCGCGTGCCGCGCCGAGATGCGCAGGATGGCGTGCAGCTCCGGCTCGGGGACATCCCCGGCGGCCTTGAGCTCGTTGTAGAGCTCGCTCGTGAGGTCCTGGGAAAACGCGATGGCCGGCAGCCCGTGCAGCGCGCCTTCCCATGCGCCGGCGATCGTGCCGCTGGCAATGATGAACCCGAGGCTGGCGTTAAGGCCGACGTTGATGCCGCTGATCACGGCGTCGATCGGGAAGGCGGGCGGCCCTCCGCCAGGCCCGGGGCGAGCCGCGCCCGGCAGGAGATGGCCGATGGCGATATTGATGCCATCGCTCGGCGTGCCATCGACGATCCAGGTCGGACAGCCGAAGCCGCGATCGGCCGGCGTGGCGTGGACCGGACGGTTGCGGGACTTGGCGGCGCCAATCCAGCTTTGCTCGCGCTTCGGCGCGACGACGTAAAGTTCCTGGCCGGTGGCGCGGAGCGCGTGCACGAGCTCGTGCAGAAAGACGCTTTCGATGCCGTCGTCGTTGGTGACCAGGAATCGCATGGTATCATGGCCGCAAGAACCCGTGGCAGGGGCAAAGGAAAAAGAAAAGCCGGAGCCGCGCGGGGCGGCTCCGGCTGCGTTTTGTAGGGGCGCTGCTTGCCGGCGCCCGCGGGCGGCGACAAGCGCCGCCCCTACATCATGAGGCTGCGTGCACGGCGGGCGCCTCGGCCGCGGGCGCGGCCGACTGCTTCTGGGCTTCCATCTCCTTCATCGCGGCCTTGCGCGAGAGGCGGACCTTGCCGCTGCGCTCGTCGATGCCGACGCACTTCACCCAGATCATCTCGCCCATCTTCACGACGTCCTCCGTGCGGCGGACGCGGAAGTCGGCAAGCTCGCTGATGTGGCAGAGACCCTCCTTGCCGGGCGTGCACTCGACGAAGCAGCCGAACTCTTTGATGCCGGTCACGCGGCCGTGATAGAGCTTGCCGGTCTCGATCTGGGCGCCGCCACCGCCCCCACCAGGGCCACCGCCGCACAGCCCGTCGATCTCCGCGATCGCGCGGTTCATGGCGTCGGCGTTGTTCGAGTAGACGAACACCTTGCCGGAATCGTCCTCGGCGATGTCGATCTGCGCGCCGGTCGTTTCGGTGATGCGGCGGATGGTCTTGCCACCGGGTCCGATGAGCAGGCCGATCTTTTCGGGATCGATCTGGATCGTCTGGATGCGGGGCGCGAATTTGCTCAGGTCGGCGCGCGGCGCGGGCAGCGAGGCGAGCATCATCTTCAGAATCTCGATGCGCGCGTCGCGGGCCTGGATGATCGCGACCTTGGCAATCTCCATGGGCAGGCCGTGGATCTTCAAATCGAGCTGGAAGCCGGTGATGCCCTTGGTCGTGCCGGCGAGCTTGAAATCCATGTCGCCGAAGTGATCCTCCTCACCGAGGATGTCGGTGATGGTGGTCCACTTCGCGATCGAGCCGTCGGCGGCGTTTTCCGTCATGAGGCCGCAGGAGATGCCGGCGACCGGGGCGATGATCGGCACGCCCGCGTCCATCAGCGCGAGGCAGCCGCCGCAGACGGAGGCCATCGAGGTCGAGCCGTTGGAGGCCATGATTTCGGAGACGACGCGGATGGAGTAGGGGAACGCATCCTCGGGCGGGAGCACCGGCACGAGCGAGCGCTCGGCGAGGGCGCCGTGGCCGATTTCGCGGCGGCCGGGGCCGGTGGTGCGGCCGGTTTCACCGACGGAGAACGGCGGGAAATTGTAGTGGAGGATGAAGCTCTTCGACGTGGCGCCGCCGGTGAGGCCGTCCATGTCCTGGGCTTCCTTCGTCGGCCCGAGCGTGGTGATCGCGATGTTCTGCGTGTCGCCGCGCTGGAACATCGCGCTGCCGTGCACGCGCGGGAGCACGCCGACCTGGGCTTGGAGGGGGCGGATCGTCCTGGCGTCGCGGCCATCGGCCCGGACACCGCGCTCGAGGACGGTCTTGCGATAGGCTTTGTATTGGAGGTCTTCGAATACGACGCTGAGATCGATGTCGGTGAACTTGCCTTCGCCGAGCTCGGCGGTGAGGACGGCCTTGGCTTCGTCCTTGAGGAGTTTCACCGCGGCGGCACGGACGGCCTTTTCCTTGCCGAAAATGGCGGTCACAAGGCGGTCGGTGGGCACGACGCGCTCGATGATGGCACGGGCCTCGGGGGTGGCGCCGACGAGGGCGAACGTGGCCTTCGGTTTGCCGGCCAGCGCGACGAGTTCCTTGATCGCCGCGATGATCGGCTGGATCGCCTGGTGGCCGAACGCGAGCGCCTCGATGAATCTCTCCTCGGGCAACTGGTCGGCCGAGCCCTCGATCATCAGCATGTCCTTTTCGTTGCCGACGTAGATGAGGTCGAGCGAGGAGGAGTACATCTGCTCGATCGTCGGGTTGGCGACGAACTTGTCCTCGATCAACGCGACGCGGATGGCGCCGATCGGGCCGTTCCACGGAATGTCGGAGATGGCGAGCGCGGCGCTGGCGCCGTTGACCATCGGGATGTCGGACTCGTTGAGTTGATCCGCGGAAAGCAGCGATCCGATGATCTGGACTTCGTTGAGGAAGCCCTCGGGGAAGAGCGGGCGGCAGGGGCGGTCGCAAAGGCGCGAGGTGAGGATTTCTTTTTCGGAGGGCCGGCCTTCGCGCTTGAAGTAGCCGCCCGGGAAGCGGCCGGCCGCGGCGTATTTGTCGCGGTAGTCGACGGTCAGCGGAAAGAAATCCTGGCCGGGGCGCATGGTCTGGGAAACGCAGGCGGTGACGAAGACATTGGTCTCGCCAACGCAAACGTTGACGGCGCCGTTGGCGAGTTGGGCGATGGAGCCCGTGGAGAACGTGATCCCGAGGCCGGGAACGGTGACGGTGTGTTTCTGATTCATTTTCGGACGATTCTGACGGATGCGGACAACGTGCCTGCGAATAGGACGGGCGCGGCCAGCGACACGCGACTGGGGACGGCCCGGGGCTTCCGTTGGGCGGAAGCGGCGGCGGCACGGGGGCCGCCGCGGGTTTTGGCGGATGGGCGGACCACTCTGGTCAGCTCGCTCAGACGCGAGAGATTTCTGTTTGGCGCCTTGGGATTGGGGTGGAGCCGGTTGTCCTCAACCGGCTTTCGAAGCGCGTTGGGGACAACGCGCTCCACCGCAAAGCAACAAATGGAAATGTCCCGGTCTGGATTCGAGAGTCGGAAACGACAACGGGCGACCCGCGGATCGGGTCGCCCGTTTGACGAGAGCGTTATTTGCGAAGGTTCAGCTTCTGCAGCAGCTCGGTATACTTGGGAAGATTATGTTTCTTGAGGTAATCGAGGAGCTTGCGACGGCGGGAGGCCATCTGCAGGAGCCCGCGGCGCGAATGGAAGTCTTTTCGGTGCGTGCGCAGGTGCTCGGTCAAATGATTGATGCGGGCGGTGAGCAACGCGACCTGGACTTCGGACGAACCGGTATCCTTCTCGTGGGTTTTGTATTCGGCGATGATTTCGGGTTTAACGACTATGGTGGACATGGTTTTGTGGTTTGATTCACGACTGTAGGGCGCCTGGGCAGGCTCCGTGACGCCCGCATCCCCCGACTGGAAATCGGGTTGAGCCAGCGTCACCGTTTCAATCCCGCGGGATGCGGGACCAGTCATGGTGGAGACCCGCAACCGACGGGTTTCCACTCACGCAAGGAGGCAGACTCCCGCATCGCCGCGGGCCGCGCAAGCGCAAATTTGGGGTGATTTCCGCAGCGAAACGATGTGCAGTGGTCGAGCAAATCGATGTCTCCGTCCCGATCCGCCACCGCGACTTCGAACGTAGAAATCCGGAAAACAATCCGGAAAACAGAGACCATGGATCCCCGCTTGACGCCGCCGCCCAGTAAGCATTGCTTACCGCCGTGATCGCCACCATGTCCAGTCGCGGCCAGATTGTTATTCCGCAGCCGGTGCGCGACCGCTGCCGCCTCGGCGCGGGCGACCATTTCGCGGTCGACGACGATCCCGATCGGCAGACGGTGACCCTTCGCAAAGTGCAGGCGCCGGGGCGGTGGTTCGAAGTTTACATGCAGTGCCCGCATTCGTTCGAGCCGCCGATCCGCCGGAAGGAATTTTACCGGAGCAAGCATGGGCTGGCTCGTTGATACCGACTTGTTGAGCGAGCGCGCGCGTAAGCGGCCCGATCCGCGGGTGCTCGAGTGGCTCGAGGCACACGCCGGGGACGTCTACACCAGCAGCCACGCGATCGGCGAAATTCAAGCCGGCATCGCGTTCCTTCCCGACGGCGCCAAGAAGCGGGCCCTTCAGTCGTGGCTGAGCCGGCTGATGGATGCGATGGAAGGCCGGGTCTTGAATTTCAACACCTCCGTCGCCACGGTTTGGGGGCGACAGGAAGCCGAGTTCAAACGCAAAGGCTGCCCGATGCCGATGCCGGACAGCTTCATTGCCGCGACGGCCCGCCGGCACAATCTCACTCTCGTCACGCGCAACGTGGCCGACTACACGCGACCCGGACTGAAAGTGCTCAATCCGGTCGCGGACGATCCGTCTCCGTCTTCGTCTTCGTCTCCGGCTCCGGCACCGAAGCCGTGACGCGGCGTCAGATTCTCGCGCTGCCCCTGTCTTCCTTTGCCGGCGAACCCTATGTGACCGTCAACGATCTCGCGAGCGTGACAATGGTCCACCATTCCGGCGAACTGTTCAACCCGCCGGCGCTGACCAATTTCATCGGCTCGTGCCAGGCGGCAGCGGACGACGACGTGGATTTTTCGTCGCGCCCCGACCACCAGTGGAACGGCTCGTATCCGGCCTGGGTCGCGTTCGCCGGCTGCGCGCTGATGAAGGCGGGTCGGGCGGACGTGCTGCAACGCTGGCTGCCCGGCCTGGCCGCGAGTGCGAACCAGGGTCCGTATGCGCAGGCGCATCTGGTCGAGACGTATGCCGCGCCCGAATCTGGCGGCGCGCGCAAAGCCGCTCCTGCCGTTTGCCTTCGGAAGGCCCCGGGACGATCGATTCTCACCCCGCGCGCAGGTTCAGTGCTTTCACGTCGGCGCAGCCGGGGAGCTGGCGGATGCGGGCGACGATTTCTTCGCGATGGAGAAAGAGCTCGTTGCGGACGACCGCGTGGGAAGCGAATACGGTAAGCATGTTGCGGTCCAGCCGCGCGGGGTGGGAATAGGTGGCATTGGCCGCGCCGACGATCTCGGGCCAGCGGGCGCGAATGGCATGCTCCGGCGCTTCGCGGCCGATCTGGTACTTCTGCATCAACTGCTCGACCACGGCGGCGAGCGGTTGCGTCGGGCGCTTGCGGGAACGGCGCGGCTCGTCGGACGGAATGCCGCGCAAATCGCCGACAAGTTCCTCGGCGCGCTTGCTGAACGGCTGCGGCTGGTCGGGCATGAGGTGGAACGTCACTCCAATTCGCGTTCAAGATGAGACGAAACCGGGTTTTTGTAGGAGCCTGCTTGCAGGCGATTGTAGGCGAATTCGTCAGAATTTGGCCAAACTCTGACGAGTTCGGCCATGCCTCGATTCGCCTGCAAGCAGGCTCCTACAGGAAGGCGATTCGGTCTCATCACAAAAGCGAATTAGAATTACTGCCGTTGGAAAGTCATCCGTGTTTTTCCGTGCTCGTTCGTGGTGCCTGTTTGTTTTCTGCCTCGTAGAGCCGGCTGTAGCGGACGAACGCGCCGAAGGCGGTCGAAACGGCAATGTAGAAGCCCGGATAGCCGTCGAGAAATCCGCGTTTCACCACGTAGGCACGGAAGAATCGCCAGCACGGACGGATCACCGCGGCGGCGATCGAGAAACCGTCCCCGCGCGCCTGCTGCTGGCGGACGAAGAGATCGGCGAAGGGGTTGATCTTTGCGACGTGACTGGAAAGCGTCGGGAACGAGTAGTGGTGCAGATCGCCGGGCAACGTGACCACCGGGCCGTCGCACTCGACTTTCTCGTGGACGAACGCATCGCCACCCCAGCGGGCGCGATCGCGCCGAAAAAGCCGGCAGCTCAGGTCGGGATACCAATCGCCGTGGGTGATCCAGCGGTCGATGAACCAGACCTTGCGGGGGAATCGCGCGCCCGCCAACTGGTCGCGATCGGCCCGGGCGAAGAACGCCTGCAACGACGACCGGAGTTCGGCGGACACTTCTTCATCGGCGTCGAGCGCGAGCACCCAGGCGTGGGTGGCGAGGGCGAGGGCGGCGTTCTTGGTGTCGCGATAGCCCTGCCACGCAAGCTGGTGCACGCGCGCGCCGAAGGTGTGCGCGAGGGCTTCGCTGTTGTCCGTCGTGTCGTTCAAAGCGACCACGATCTCCGCGGTCCAACTCTGCACGCTGGCGAGGCAGCGCGGCAGGTTGTGCGCCTCGTTTTTGGCGACGATGACGACGGAGACGGGAAGGGGGGAAACCACTGATGGGGACTAATGAACGCGATTCCGGGGCGAGGAAACCGAAATGTAGGTGGTACATTAATGCAGGAGATTGAGATGCATCCACCCCGCGACCTCGCCTCCGACCATTCTTGACCTGCCCTCGGCAGCGTGCCGATCTCGGCATGGCTTTCTCGCGCCGTCCGGACGCTCCGCGTCGAGTGCGTCACCTCCTTTCCTCAATCACACCCATGCTCAAAACCCTTCGCGCTCCGCGCCTCGCCCTCTCTGCCGCCCTCATGCTCGTGTCCGCCCTCGCTGCTTCCGCCCAAGGGCCGGTTGCGCCGGCTGCCGGGAAGATCAAGGTCCTCATCGTCGATGGCCAGAACAACCACGCTTGGGCGACGACCACCCCGCTGCTGAAACGCATCCTGGAGGACTCCGGTCGATTCACGGTCGCGGTGGCAACGAGCCCCGCGGCCAGGCCGGTGGCGCCGAAGCTGGCGAAGGACGCGACGCCCGGGCCGAAGGCGGCTCACGGCGAAAAACTAAAGGCGCAGGCCGCCGAGGAAGCAGACCACAAGGCGCGCGCGCCCAAACTGTGGGCGCAATGGCGGCCCAAATTTTCCGACCACGCCGCGGTGATTTCCAATTACAACGGCGAACGCTGGCCGGACGAGGTGCGCGCGGCGTTTGTCGATTTCGTGAAGCGCGGCGGCGGCTTTGTCTCCTATCACGCGGCGAACAACGCGTTCCCGGAATGGCCGGAGTACAATGAGATGATCGGGCTCGGCGGCTGGGGCGGGCGCAACGAGAAGTCGGGCCCTTATCTGCGCCTCCGCGCTGCCGGCTGGATCAAGGATCCCACGGCCGGTCCGGGCGGCGGACACGGCCCGCAACACGAGTTCGTCGTCGAGGCGCGCGAGGCGGAGCATCCCATCTGGCGCGGTCTGCCGGCGCGCTGGCTGCATGCCAAGGACGAACTCTACCACGGCCTGCGCGGTCCCGCGAGCAACGTCACCGTGATCGCATCGGCGCTTTCCGATCGCACCAAGGAGCACGAGCCCATGCTCATGGCGATTCCGTTTGGCCAGGGCCGCGTCTTCCACACGACGCTCGGCCACGCGGTCGACGCGATCAACGGCCTGGGTTTCCAAATCACCTTCCTGCGCGGCACCGAGTGGGCCGCGACTGGCCGAGTGACGCTCCCCGCGCCCGATCCGGGGGCATTGTCCGCCACCGAGGTCTCCGTGCGCGACGTGACCGCGCGGTAGGACGGGGTTGGCGACGGCAGCGGACTACGTCGGGAGGATGCAGCCCCGGCTCTTTTCAACTTCAAGGCAGAGTCAATTGCCGAGGGACGTTGAGATTATGGCGTCATTCACGGCAGCTTATGGATACCCGATGTGCCAGACATGGCGCTTCCCCCTCCGGGAAAAAACAGATTCCCTTCACCCAAGACTCCGCCGTTGCCACTCGCTGGCGCTCGTTACCACGAGCGCCAGCGAGTGGCTCACCCGAGGGAGTTGCGGAACAAGAATTAACCCAAAACCAACAGCCATGAACCAACGCGTTTACCTCTCCCGTCGTTCCTTCCTCCAAAAAACCGCCGCCGGGCTCGGCGTGCTCGCCCTGCCGCAGATTCTGCCGTCGCGCGCGTTCGGCGCCGCGAACAACAAACTGAACATCGCCATCATCGGTTGCGGCAACCGCAGCCGGCAACTGCTGGCCTCCGTGCTGCAGGAAGGCGACAATGTCGTGGCCCTCTGCGATGTGCATGCCAGCCAGATCCAGCGGCTCAGGGGCGGCGACAGCGCCAAGAAAAAAGGCGGCAAGACCCCCGACACCGCGGCCGCGCTCACCAAGGCCAAAGTCTACGAGGACTACCGCCGGCTGCTCGAGTCCGAGAGGAGCGTGGACGCCATCATCATCGCCTCCGGCCAGCACTGGCATCTGGCGATGACCAAGGCCGTGTTGCAGGCGGGCAAACATGTTTTCTGCGAGAAACCACTCGCCCATAGCGTCGGAGAGGCGCGCGAAATCGCGAAGATGATGCCCGGTTGCAAGCTGGCCACGCAGATCGGCACGCAAGGCGGCTCCACCGACACGTTCCGCCGCAGCATGGAAATCATCCAGGCCGGACTCCTCGGCCAGATTCGCGAAGTCCATTGCTGGATCAACCGTTTCTTCCCGCTCAGCGAATCCATCGCCACCGTGGCCGACCCGATCCCGGCGGGCTTGAACTGGGATTTCTGGTGCGGTCCGTCGCGGCTGCTGCCTTTCAAGGACCACTACCTCGGCGGCTGCCTGAAGTGGGGCCGCTGGTTCGAGTTTGGCGACGGCCACCTCGCTGACATGGGCGCCCACGCCCACAATCTGCCGCTGCGCGCGCTCAAGCTCGGGCCGCCCATCCGCATCGAAGCGTTCTGCCAGGAGCCGATCAAGGACAGCTATCCGTCGGTCACGCGGTTCCGCTGGGACTTTGCGGCCCGCGAAAACTTCGCGCCGGTCAGCGTCTGGTGGCACGACGGCGAGCAGGCCGCCCCGCCGCCCGAATTGACGCCGGACCTCGTGGCCACCTACGGCTCGGTCCCAACCAACGGCGTGCTGTTTGTCGGCGAGAAAGGTATCCTGAAATCCGATGCATGGGGTGTGGGCGGCGTGATGCGGCTCAAAGGCGACGCCAATCCCAAGTGCCGCGGCGTGTTCGACCACGAGGCCGCCAAGCCGATCCCGGAGGCCTATCCGCGGGTGCAAGGCCAGCACATGAAGGAATTCCTCGACGCGTGCCGGGGCGGGCCGAAGACGTTTCAGGACTTCGACATCGCCGCCCGCGCCGCCGAATTCGGCATGACGGGAATCGTCGCCTTGCGCACCGGCAAGACGATCGAGTGGGACAGCCCCAACATGAAGGCCAGAGGCTGTCCCGAAGCCGACCAGTTCATCCATCTGCCGGTGCGGAAGAAGTGGCTGGTGTAGCCCGCATTCTTCACATTCTCAGCGGCTTTTTTCGGCCGTCCCATCGCGGGCGGGCGGGGTGTAATCGTGAGTGTGCAGGAAATGCGGGCTAAGAACAAAACCGCCAGGCGGTTTTGTATTCGGCCCGGAGGCCAAGGCGCCTGCTGCGGCGGGCCAGAACTCACCCGCGCAAGCCGGCGCATGGTCCGGGGTGTCGCCCTTCGTCCTTCCCGCTTGTCCTCCCGGGCATCCCCGCTGATAATTCTCCCGCTCCGGTCGGCCAGACCGGCGGCTCGCCTCACGTCCGAGATTCCAAGCCTCCACGGAAACCCCGCAAACCATGAAACGCAAAAACCTGATTGCCTTCCTGACCGGCTCGCTCGCTTTGACCTGGCCGGCAACCCGCGCGGCCGGCGGTGAGGCCGGCAGCCCTCCGCCCAAACCCGAAAGCAAGGACGAGGTCGTTGAGCTGAGCCCCTTCACCGTGAACACCAGCCGCGATGTGGGCTACGTGGCCGAGAACACACTCGCCGGCAGCCGGCTCAACACGCAGCTGCGGGACACCGCCGGCTCCGTGTCGGTGTTCACCAAGGAGTTTCTCGACGACCTCGCGATCACCGACGTGAGCGAACTGGTGCAGTACTCCGTGAACTCCGAAATGAACACCAACGCGAATCAAGCCGGGAGCGGCCTGAACCCCGTGATCAATGCCCAGAGCCTGACGCCCACCATGCTTATCCGGGGGCTCGACGCCAGCCTGGGCATGGATTACTTCACCAGCATCACGCCCACCGACCCGTATCGGGCCGACCGTTACGAGGACACGCGGGGACCTAACAGCATTCTGTTCGGCATCGGGGCGCCCGGCGGCATGCTCAATCAGTCCTCGAAGGCGGCCACGACCCGCAGCGACAGTGCCAACCTCCGCTTCAGTGTTGGTTCCTGGGATCGCGGCCGGCGGGAAATCGACGCCAACAAAGTGCTGCAGAAGGACCGCATCGCCGCGTCCCTGGCGGCGGTGCAGCAGGAGAATGGCGGGTGGCGGGCGTTCGATTATCAGGACAAGAAACGCATCTTCGGATCGGTGATCTTTCGCCCGATCCGCCAGGTGAAGATCACCGCCATGGGAGAAACTGGCCGGGACATCGGCGCGGTCATCCGCGCGACCGTGGAGTCGGATGAGGCGCTCGCGTGGTACGACAACCGCGAGGCGAAAGGCGTGGCCGCGGTGACGTTCACGCCAAACAACACCGTGCCGAACGCCGCCATGCTGGCCCTGGGAGTCACGGCGCGCGACGGCAACCGCACGGGCAACAACCGCCGCGCCATCTTCATCGAGAACGATGGCACGACCTTCGACAACATCGGCGCGTTCCTTTCCGGCAGCTACAACAACTCGGCGGTGCGCGCTCCGGATGGCACGCCGGGGGTGACGGCCTCGACGCTCCGCGTCAACGATCCGCGAATTTATCCGCGCGACATCAACGCCGCGGGCCCGGGCATGTTTCGGGACCAGAAGCTGAAAAACTACACCCTCTCGGTGGACTGGCAGGCGACACCGAATCTGGCGTTCAATTTCGCGCACAATTACCAGGACACCAAGGCCGTGGTCAACCTGATGACCGGAGATGATCCCACACTGCGGGGCGATCCCAACCGTACGTTGGGGGTCAACGGCAGGGCCAATCCTTACGCCGGGAGGCTTTACTTCGACGGGACCTGGCGGCGCGACGTCCACGTGGGCGAAGCCCGCGAGACGAGGCTGTCGGCGTCCTATTCGCTCGACACGAAATCAAAGTGGTTCGGCCGGCACCGCGTTGCGGCCATGGTTTCCCAGCTGTCGCAGTTCGACGTGCGCGCCAACTCCTGGCTGGCGCTCGCCGGGCGGCCGTTCAACAACACCCCCAACAACGTCAACAACCGGATCACCGTCCGCAATTACATCACCGAGGGCAGTTATGCGACCTACCGGGTGGGCGATTGGCGGAAGCTTCCCGCCACCATCAATTTTGGGGGCCGCGACTACGGTCTGACCTTCGCCAATGAAGTAGGCGGGGCGAACAACAGCGGCGGAGAGCAGGAGTCGAAATCGATGCTCGGGGTCGCGCAGAGTTATTTTCTGGACGGGAAGGTCGTCGCGACCTTCGGGTACCGCCAGGACAAGGTCGATGTCATCGAGTTGGGGTACTATAATGATCCGATCGTCGGCGACATCGTGGATCGCGATCGCAGCAAGTCGAAAACCACCAGTGCGACCGGCTTCACCGGGACGGCCGGGGTGGTTTATCACGTGTTCGACTGGTTGTCGCTGATCGCCAATCGTTCGTCGAACCAGGGCGTCCCGTCATTTGTCCGGAAGGTTTTTCCCGACGGTAATCTGGCGCCTTCGTCGAAGGGCACCGGGCAGGACTACGGGCTGGGCTTCGATCTGCTCAAAGGCCGGTTGAGCGCCAAAGTCGTCTATTTCACCTCGAACGAACAGGGAAAGATCACGACGGCCGGCTTCGGCGGTGCGGCGGGCAGGAACAACCGCGTGATGGACGCGTTTGGCAACGCGCTCGTGGGCGCCGGCCGGCCGTATTCCCAAAGCCAGTGGGATACGATTTACTCGACCTATACGCCGCCGGCCACTGCCGCTTCGTCCGAATACGACGCCAAGGGGTACGAAGCCCGGGTGACCGCGAACCTGACGCGAAACTGGCGGTTGGTCGCCAACTATTCCTACACCGACTCGCGTCGCCAGAATTCGGCCGCGGAGATCCACGCTTGGTACGGGCTCAAGGAAGGTGCCGGCAACCGATTGACCCAAGGAGTGAGGCAGGATGCGAGCGGCCGCTTTGTGGTCGATCCCAATGCGTACGCGGCGGGCGGCACCGTCGCGAAGTGGATCGAGTTGGGGGCCCGGCATCCCGACGCGAATCTCGCGACGCTCACCACCTCCAACGGGCAGACGGTGGCGCAGGAGATTCTCAGCCTGGTCGACACGTACAACGATTTGAGGGATGATCAAGACAAGCGATGGGGAGTTCGCCCGCACAAGATCAGCCTTTTCACGGCCTACGATTTCAAGGAAGGCGCCCTTAAGGGATTTACCGTCGGCGGCGGCTGGCGCTGGCGCAGCACCAATGTGATCGGATCGGATTCAAAGGGGAACGAAATCACCGGCAAGGCGATCACCGCGACGGACATGATGATGGCGTACACTCGGAAATTCAGCCGGCTGCCGGGCCGGGTGCGCTTTCAAGTCAACATCTCCAACCTGCTCGATCAGACCGATATCATTCCGGTGCGCCTCGCGACCTCGGCCGAGGTGCCCGATGGCTTTGTCCTGCCCGGTGGTCGAGGCGTAGCCTATAGTCGCTACGATTTGGTCGCGCCCCGGGAAATACGCTTCACGACGACGTATTCGTTCTGACCATGAATCGCCGTTGTTGTCCCCTTCTTCTCTGCGTCCTGGCCGGATATTGCTTACCGGCGCATGCCGGCAACCTGACGCTCCGCGAAGACAACGTGACCCATGCCATCTCCGTCTATCGCGAGGGTGAGGCCAAACCGATCCTCACGCAGAATGCCGGCGCGGATTTCCGTCCGTATATCCATCCCATCGTGGCGCCCGACGGCCGGGGTGTGTTGACCGAGTTCAGCCCGTCTCATCATCAGCACCAGACCGGACTTTATTGGGGCTTCACCAAGCTCAATGGCCGCGATTACTTCCACAATCCGGACAATGGCTACTGGCGTCGCGTCTCGAGCCGCCCGATCGTCGCCGCCGGCGGGGAAGTAAAGTGGAACACCGTCTACCACCTGCTGGACGCCGCCGGCCAGCCGGTGATGCTGGAAACCCAGCTCTGGACCATGCGCGACACGGGCGGGCGCTACCTGCTCGAGCTCGAATGGACGGGCGAGGCGCTCGCCGACATCACCATTGGCGATTACGCCTATGGCGGGCTTTTTCTGCGCATGCCCTGGCGCGCGGGGATGGAAGGATCCGCCGTTAACAACGCCCGCCAGGGCAACGAACGGGCCAACGGCCAGCGGGCCGTCTGGCTGGATGTCGGCCTGAAAGTGGAGGGTCGTGACGACCAGGCGCATATCGCGATCCTGGATCACCCCAGAAACAACGGCTACCCGCTCCCCTGGCGGGTCGATACCCAGCTGGGAGTCGGCCCCAGCCGCGCCAGCCTGGGTGACTGGAATATCCCCAAAGGCAAAGCGGCGGTTTACCGGCACCAATTCGTCGTCTACACCGGCAAGTTCAACGATCTCAAAATCGACGAGGCCTGGAAGGACTACACCGGCGAAAGAATGGACAGCGTCCTCTGGGGCCTGGCGCGGGCCGAGGGCAAGAAAGCCACGTTCCTCACCGGCGAACAGGCCGTGGCGAAAATGACGGTGCCCGCCGGATTCGAGGTCAAGCTCTATGCCGCTGAACCGGCGATCACCCAGCCGATGGCCTTCTGCTGGGACGACCGCGGACGCCTGTGGATGGCGGAGAACCGCGACTACGAGAGCCGGGGGGCCGGGTTCTCCAATTCCGGCGACAGCCGCATCCTGATCCTGGAAGACACGGACGGCGATGGGAAAATGGATACGCGCAAGGTGTTCCTGGAAGGCATTCCCTTCCCCGCCGCAATCGCCTGGGGCTTCGATGGCCTCTGGCTGGGAGCCCCGCCCAATTTCCTCTTCGTCCCGGATCGCAACCACGACGACAAGGCCGACCGCGAAATCGAGATCCGATTGACCGGCTGGGGCATCCAGGACCGGCACGAGACGATCAACAGCCTGCACTGGGGACCGGACGGATGGTTGTATGGCTGTCAGGGTTACGCCACCCGCTCGAACGTCGGCAAACCGGCCGATGGCGGCCGCATCTATCGGCACAGGGAAGCGTTCCCTCAGAACCAGCGCGTGAAGGACCCCCAATATATCGACGGCGGCGTGTGGCGCTATCATCCGACCAAGGACCGATTCGAGATCGTGGCCCACGGCTTCAGCAATCCGTGGGGCGTCGATTTCGACGACCACGGCCAGATGTTCATCACGGCCTGTGTGATTCCCCACCTGTGGCACGTCATCCCCGGCGGGATCTATCACCGGCAGGGCGGCAAACACATCAACCCGTATGTCTACGACGACATCAAGACCATCGCGGACCATCGCCACCGTTCCGCCCACGGCGGCGCGCGCATCTATCTGGCGGACGAATTTTCCCGGGAGTATCGCGATCGGATTTTCATGGCCAACCTCCATGAACGCAGCCTCCTGACCGATATCCTGGAACCGAAAGGCTCCGGATTCGTCGGTCATCACGGCGACGACACCATCCTGGCGAACGATCCGCAGTGGATCGGCTTCAGTGTGGAAATCGGTCCCGACGGCGCGGTCTACGTGTTGGACTGGCACGATGCGGACATCTGCGGCCAGAGCGTGCACGACAAGGGCACCGGCCGCATTTTCCGCCTCGCGCCCAAAGGCCTCGCCGGCAAGACCGGGTTCAACCTCGCGGGCCTGAGCGATCTGGAGTTGGTCACGTTGCAGCTCCAGCGCAACGACTGGTATGTCCGCCGGGCCCGGCTGCTCCTGCAGCAGCGGGCGGCCGGTGGACGCCTCGATGCCCGGGTGCAGGGCCGGCTCTGGGAAATGTTTCAGCAGCAGGAAAACACGGGGCGAAAATTGCGCGCCCTTTGGGCGCTGCACGTGACCAAGGGCCTGTCACCCGATCGCTTGATTGCGCTGCTCGATCATGCAGCGCCGTACATCCGCGCTTGGGCGGTTCAGTTGCTGTGCGAGGATTTGGAACCGGGTGCAAGTGCGCTGAAAAAATTCGCGGCCATGGCCCGGAGCGATTCCTCGCCCATCGTCCGCCTCTATCTGGCGGCGGCCCTGCAGCGCCTGCCCCACGCGGAGCGTTGGGCGCTCGCTGAGCGGCTCGTCCAGCACGCCGAAGATGCAGCCGACCACAACCTGCCAAAGATGATCTGGTTTGCCGTCGAGCCGCTGGTGATGGAGAATCCGGCGAAGGCCCTCGAACTCGCCACCCGCGGGGCCATTCCGCTGGTCAGCCAATTCATCGCCCGACGCGCGACGGCGGGGCAACAGCTCGAG
>JACQWL010000108.1 GCA_016209255.1 Verrucomicrobiota bacterium | reverse complement strand
AGGACACATCGCGCAGCGCCCAGAATTCGTGGCTGTCGGGGTGCGGGAGGCCGCGCAGGCGGTCCCAATAGCGCCCAAACTCCTCACGCAGCGACGTCGCGCCGATCGCGCCGAGATGATAGCGCTTGGTCAGGTTGCGGATTTGGATGATAGGTGTGCTCACTGCGTTCGCGGACTAAGGGACCAAAGGACCAAGGGACCAAGGGACTAAAAAACCAAAGGACAAGGGACGAAGGGACTGCTGACGACGAAGGAAAACTCCAGTGATGGACATGGGATTACTGATTACCGCCGATGGCGCTCAGGCTGAAGCGGGCCAAGCCTTCGACGATGTTCGCCGGCACGGAAGAAGCCGCACGCCGCATCTGGCTCGTCAGTCCGTATTGTTCCTCTTTGGGGAATTTTCGCGTCGCTTCGTAGACCGCCACGGTCAAGTCATCCGCCAGCCTCCACGCTTCAATTTTGTTGTAGTCCCTCATAGATTTCCTCGTTTTTCAGTCATTTGTCAGTGGTCAGTTGTCTCTTTGTCTCGTGGTCCCTTGGTCCTTTCGTCCCTTGGTCTCTTGGTCCCTTTATACCACATCCACGAACGTCTTCTCCACGCGCTGAAACACGAGCAGGCCGGTGACAAGTGCGACGATCGTCGCGCCGATTGAGACGAACAGCAGCGTCACGTTGACCCAGCCGGTGCCGAGGAGCAGGAAGCGAAAGCACTCCACGGGCATGGTGACGGGATTCAAGGCCACATAAACGTGAAACTGCGGAGGGACCTTAGCCAGCGGCAGGATGACCGGGGTGACATACATCCATAGCTGGAGGAGGAACCCAGCCAACACGGCGAGGTCGCGGAACTTTGTCGTCAGCGCGGACATCCATAGACCAACGCCCAGGCTGAAGGCGGCGAGCTGCGCCAGCACCAAGGGCAGGAACACGATGGCTTCCCAGCGCGGACCAACCGTCGCACCGGGGTGGCTCGCGCGGTAAATGACAAGGATGACGAAAAAGGAGCTGAGCTGAATCAGGAACGAGATGACGTTGGAAACGGCGCCGGCGAGCGGCACGATGAGCCGGGGAAAGTAGACTTTTCCGAACAGGCCGGCATTGGCAACGAGGGTGGACGACGTTGAGTTAAACGTTTGGGAAAAGTAATTCCAAGCGAGCAGGCCGCACAGGTAAAACAGCGTGGGAGGGAGGCCGTCGGTTGGCAACTCGGCAACCTGGCTGAAGACCACGGTGAAAATGATGGTCGTGAGCACGGGTTGAAAGATATGCCACAACGGGCCCAAAATCGTCTGCTTGAAACGCGCGGCAAAGTCGCGCCAGACGAGCAGTCGGAGCAGATCGCGATACGCCCACAGTTCCCGCCATTTGAGAAAGTGCCACCCGTGGGTGGCTTGAATGATAATTTCCCGGGAAGGCTGGGTCATGCGTTCAGGCAGGGAGGACGGTGGACTTGAAAGGGGCCAAGGTAAATTCGCAACCGCAACTGAGGTCGTTTCCCCGCATACCGCGCGTCACGGCGATCACGGTTCCGGCGACACGCTTCGCGTACGACCGAGGCGACGCGCAATACCCCGGCGCTTCACCTGCAGCCAGTGCGAGACCTTATTCTGCAAGCTCGGGTAGTGCGCGGACGCGCGCCAGAGCGCCGCAAAACTCTTCGCGCCTGAAGCGGTCACCGCCAGCGAATGAGTGCGGGGCTCGGGAAGCAACAACGCAAGGGCGAAGCCTCCCCAAAGCTGGTGCTGAAATTGGGGATCTTCGCTCAATGCGCCGATCACGAAATCGAGTTCGACGGCATGTACATGCGGGTTGTCCGCCCAAGGGGCGTCGGCGATCCCGGCGCGGCAGTCCGGGTTGCTGCTATCGTGCATTAGCACCCAGAGCGGGCACCGTGGCCGCACGGCAAGAAGAGCCCGCACATCGCCGTTGACGCCGCCATACGAGTGGTCGCCGTCGATCAAGGCGAAGCCGAGTGGCGTGCCGCGTTCCGTGCAGCGCGCGAGCACCGTGCCAATGAGGTCCCGTGAGTCGCCGGTAAGAAACTCTACGTTGGGCATGAGCGGTGCGAGACGCTCGCGGACCGACGGGACGATATCGACGGAGTAGACACTCGGGGCAAACCGTCGGATCTGCTGGAGACTACCACCGCCAGCGGTGCCAACTTCGAGTGCGGCGGCGGGTTGTGCTGCTTCGAGTACGCCGAGCAGGGCCAGACGTTCGGCATGGCTCATGAGCCACGTGAGCGGCGGATCCATACCGGGATAAAGAAGGGGCGCGAGTTCGAAGGCGGACTTCATGACATCGATGTACCGAACGCGGACGCCAGTCCCGTGCGGAACTGCGAATACGAAAATCGCCGCGCGCGGCTGAGGATTGCTTCCTCCTGCCATTCGCGACGCAGTCCGGCGACGGCGGCCGCCGCAATGCCAGGCACGTCGCCGTACTCAGCGAGCACTCCCGTGTCGTCGGTGATGACTTCTGGAATGCCGCCGGCGCGTGCGCCGAGGCAGGGGCGGCCGTGGGCCATCGCCTCGAGAAAAACCAGGCCGAAGCCTTCCTTCCGACTCGGCAGCGCGAACAGCCGGCACGAGCGCAAATCCTCCGCGAGACATCTGACGTCGATAAAGCCCACGAAGACGATCGCCCCGACCAGATCGAGCTTGGAGCGCAGCGCGCGGAGACGCGGCTGGTCGTCGCCCCGGCCGTCGATTCGCAAATGAGCGCCGGGGACCGACGCGCGAATCGCCGGCATGGCTTCCATCATGTGCTGTACGCCCTTGTAGCGGTCGGCCCAAGTGAGCCGCGTGACGACCAGGATTACGGGAGGGCATCGATCGAGTGGCTGGCCGGCTTTGATTTCGAACGCCGGGTCGAGCGCATTGTGTAGGACGACCGTCCTCCTCTCGGGCAGGGGGCAGTTCCGGAGCAACTCCCGTCGGGTGTAATCGCTGACGCAGAAAATGCGCGCCGCGCCGCGCAAGGCGAGGCGCTCAACGGCGTTGAACGATCGCCATACTTCGATGCCGTGCGCCACGAGGTAATAGCGCAATCCAGGGTTGAGCCGCGCGGCAAGCCACGCGATCGGCAACTGCGCCACATGGCCGCAGACGATCCGGTCGCAGCCACGGCTCATTCGCAGCGCCGCGCGCACGAATCGCGCCTTGCTCCGGCTGCATACGAACCATTCCTCGAGTTCGCCATTGGTGCATCGCCGGATGTCGGCGGAGTCTATCGCCGAGTCGTTCAGCGCCAGCAGCCGCACCGCTTCGTCCGGCTTCGCCAGTTCACAGAGCGCGCGCAGATAGATCTGGAGAATGCGCGGGATGCCTCCTTCGGACGCAAAGATTTCGGGCGCGAGCAACAACGTCCGGCGGCGGACCTGTTTTCGCCGGCGTGCCGCGGGTGAACTCGTCGGCGCCGGATCCCGGATCGTCACCATGGCGCCGCGGCCGGCCGTGACAGCATTCCCAGCGGGTGCAGGCTGGCGATTGGAAAATGCAAGCAACACCGCGAGGCTCCACACCCGCGACCATTCGCGAGTGTCATGGCCGGCTTGAAAACCGCGCCAAAGTCCCTGCACGGCGGGCCGCGCGAACAGTCCGCTTCGCTCCACACTCGCATTGGAAAACGTTTCGTCCAGAAAAGGCCGCAGTTCGCGCTTCATCCAGATGGCAAACGGGAGTGTGAAGCCTTGCTTCGGGCGGTCCACCAGGCCGGGAGAGAGGATATCGGCCACCGCCCCGCCGAGCGCGGCTTTCGGGTGACGGGCACTGGACTTGAAGGCGGTGGGTTGCCGCCAGAGCCATTCGATGAGCACCCGGTCCACGAGCGGCACGCGCAGTTCGAGCGAATGGCGCATGCTCATCACGTCGCTGTCGCGCAGCAATACGTCAGCCATGTAGGTGCGCAATTCCCAGGCACTGACGATTTCGAAGTCGACGGTGTCGGCCAGGTCCGCCGAGAGAGGGGCGAGTTCCGGATGAAATGGTGCGCGCGTGCCCAGTGTGGCCAGGGCGTCGGGGCCGAGGAGCGAGCGCCGTGACGTTTCGGAAAATACGCGACGCTGCAGCGCCCCGGCCTCGTGGATGTTGTGCGCGTGTTGCAGGAAGTCGGCCAGCTTGCGCTGGCGGGTGTCACCGCGCTGCAGCCGCGCGACTATCCCCGACCGCAGGCGATTGGGAAGCGCGTGCCATCGCGGCAGCCAACGCGCAATGTGCGGTGTGTCGCGAAACGATGGATAGCCGCCGAACAACTCGTCTCCGCCCAGGCCGGACAACGCCACCGTCACACCCCCGGAACGCGCAGCCTGGCTGGCGTAATACGTGTTGATGCCGTCGCCGGTGGGTTGATCCAGGATCGCGATCAACGTGCCGACCTCACACGCGACCTGCGCTCCGGTCAGGACGGTGGTTCGGTGTTCGGTTCCGAAATGGCGCGCGCTTGCCTCGGCTTCGGCGGCTTCCGAATAACCCGGCTCATCGAAGCTGAGCGAAAACGTCCGCAGCCGCGTGCTGGTGACGCGGCTCATGAGGCCGACGACTGCGGCCGAGTCGAGTCCGCCGGAGAGAAACGCGCCGACGGGCACGTCGGCGGCGACATGCGCGCGAATCGTGTCCTCCAGGCGGTCGCGCAGTTGATGGGCGAATGCCTCGCGCGTCCGGCAGGGTTTTTCCGTTTGCGGAATGGTATGAAAATTCCACGCCGTGCGAATCGCCAGGTGGCCGGCGCGAAACGTCGCGCATTCGCCGGGCCGCAGGCTGAAGATGTTGCGATAAATCGTCCGCGGCGCCGGCACCGCGAACCACCCGAGATAGTCGGCGACGGAAAGCGGATCGAGTTCCGCCGGGCATGAACCTGAGGCCAGCAGCGCGTTGAGTTCCGAAGCGAAGAGCAGCCTCGAACCTTCGTGCCGGTAGTAGAGCGGCTTGATGCCGAACGGATCGCGGGCAAGGAAGAGCGATTGTTCGGGCTGATCCCAGACCGCAAAGGCAAACATTCCCCGCAGGCGGTCCAGGCAGCGTTCGCCCCAGCGCGCATAAGCGGCGAGCAGCACTTCGGTGTCGCACTGCGTGCGAAAGCTCCATCCGGTTGCGGCGAGTTCGGTGCGCAGCGCGCGGAAATTGTAAATCGCCCCATTGAATACCAGGGTGAACCGCCCGTCGGGCGACTGCATCGGCTGATGACCGTTGGCGGGATCGAAGATTGCCAGCCGACGCATGCCGAGCGTCGCGACCGAAGACGACTCGATACCGGCGTCATCGGGCCCGCGATGAACCATCGCGGCGCACATGTTTTCGACCGCGGCGATTCTTGCTTCGCACGCGGTGCCCGGGTCGACAAATCCAGCTATGCCGCACATGAGTGACTACTAAGGGACCAAGGGACGAAGGGACCAAGGGACAACGGACAAAGGGTCTCCTGCTCCCCCGGAGGAAAAGCTTCGCCCCGTCACTTCTTGCGCAAGTAACCTAATTGGGAAGCAATTCAGCGAGGAGATCAGACCTGAGAATAGGGGTTAACCCCTATAAATTGGAAGCCGAAACTGATGGGGGAACGGACGTGGAAAAGGTCGTGACTGGTTCACGCGCAAATGGATCCGCTGATCTCCCGCGCTTTTTCGGCGGAGAAGAGTTTCTCCACGAGGAACAGGCCGAAATCGAGGGCCGTGCCAGCACCCCGCGACGTCAAAATCCGACCATCCGCGACGATGCGCTCGGCGGCGAGAATGGGGGGCAATTCGCCGGCCACCGAAAAATGTGCCGTGAACCGGCGCCCCGCGAGCAACCCGGCATCGTGGAGTACGGTCGGAGCCGCGCAGATGGCGGCGAGCCAGCGGTTGCTGGCGTGCTGCCGCAGCACGATACTTCGGACGCGTGGGTCGGCACGGAGGTGTCTCACTCCCGGCCCGCCCGGCAGGAACACACAATCGAAGTCGCGCGCTTCAACCGCTGCCAGGCTCACATCGGCGTGCAGGGTCATTCCATTACGGCCCGTGACATGAATGCCTTCCGCAAGGGCGGCCATCGTTACGTCGGCACCGGCGCGCCGAAGCAAGTCGATCGGCGTGATGGCCTCAATTTCCTCAAATCCCTCCGCCAGGATCGTGAGCACCGTGGGCATGGAAAAGAGGAACCACTAATCGGCCCGAATGCACACTCAATTCTTGTGCGGCCGGGCCGGATTGTGGTCCGGATCCTGGACTGACAAACGATCTCCTTCCAGGCATCGGTGTCTTTTTCTTATGCGTAGGAGGACAAAGCTCCGCCAAGGCCGAAATCGCGCCGCCAACGAAATGGCCTCGACGGAGCTCGGCCCTCCACCCGCGGGAAAAGTTCATGATACCTTCCGCAACGTGTCATTCTCATCGCCAAGTCCGGCCGGTTGATCGTGGATTTGCGGCATGGCTCACGACTCGAGCATGGATTTTTTTTGGGGCAAACGCCTCGTGATTTTCGGCTGCGGCTACGTTGGCGCCGCGGTCGCACGCGAGGTTTTGACGCGGGGTGCGCGGGTGACGGCCCTCACGCGCAACGAGGCGATTGCGTCGGTCTTGCGGCAAGAAGGCATCGACACCGTGGTCGCCGATCTGGCCACCGACGTGTGGCACGAGCGAGTTGCGGGTTCGCCCGACTTTTCGCTGAATTGCGTGAGTTCGGGTGGCGGTGGCGTCGATGGATATCGCCACAGCTATGTCGGCGGCATGGCCTCGATTGTCGCTTGGGCGCGACGGCAGGGGCCGGTGGGCACGCTGGTCTACACGAGCAGCACGTCGGTTTATCCGCAGGGCGACGGCGCGGTGGTCGATGAATCGGCGCCGACCGACCTGGCCGAAGAGCGCGGACAATTGTTGCTTGAGGCGGAGACCCGGCTCCGCGGAGGCACCGGTTCTTGCGGTCGGTGGTTTGTGCTCCGGCTCGCGGGCATCTATGGACCCGGGCGGCATCATCTGGTTGATCAAGTCCGGGGCGGGGAAGTGTCGGGTGTCGGCAGCCAGCGTCTGAATTTGATTCACCGCGACGATATCGTCGCCGCAATCCTGGCCTGCTTCGGTGCACCTTCCACAGTGGCGAATGAGATTTTCAACGTGGCCGATGACGGTGCGGCGACCAAGGCGGACGTTGCGTTGTGGCTCGCGGCGCGTCTCGGTGTGCCGGCGCCCGGTTTCTCGGGTGCGCCCGCGGAGGCGCGGCGAAGCGTGACCCCGGATCGGATCATCGCGAACGCGAAGCTCAAGGCCCGGCTCGGCTGGCGGCCGGGCCACCCGACGTTTCGCGAGGGGTATGCAAATTTAGGGTCGCGTTGATCCGGTGCGCGCCTCTCAACTCGTGGATTCACACCCGCCCCGGCGGGCCAAACCCAAAATCCCTCCACCACATGGCCGGTCTCGGAAAACTCGTTAAGCAAGCCCAGAAGATGCAGCGCGGCATCGAAGCGCTCCAGACGCAGCTCGAAGCGAAGGAAATCGAAGTCACGAGCGGCGGCGGCGCGGTGAAGATCAAGATCAACGGCGCGGGCAAGTTCATTTCACTCGCCCTCGATCCCGAGTTCCTGAAAGAGGATGCGAAACTCGTTTCGGATACGGTCCTCGCCGCGATCCAGGACGCCGCGAAGCAGTCCAAAGAATACAACGAGGCCGAAATGGCCAAAGTGACTGGTGGCTTTCAGATGCCCGGATTCGGTTGAGCCGCGCGGTTTCGGCTGCGCCGAAACCGTAATTATTTTTTCGCGGAGCGAAAACATCACGCAGTGAAAACATCGGCGTTCGAAAAACTGCAGCAGCATCTGAAGCAACTCCCCGGGCTCGGGTATCGGTCGGCCGAGCGGATTGCCCTGCACCTGCTGGTCGAAAAGCCGGAACGGCTGCCGGCGCTGGTCACCGCGCTCGAGGAGGCGGCCGCGGCGGTGCGGCGCTGTGTTCGTTGCGGAAACCTGGCGGAGGCGGACTTATGTGCGATTTGTGCGGATGAGAAACGCGAGCGATCCGTCGTGTGCGTGGTTGAGCACGTGCCCGATCTGGTGGCGCTCGAGCGGAGCGGCGCGTTTCGCGGGACCTACCACGTCCTGCACGGCAAGCTGTCGCCGATCCACGGCGTCGGCCCGGACGATCTCAATCTGGAGAGCCTGCGCACCCGGATCGGCTCCGGCGAAGTGGCCGAGTTGATCCTCGCGCTGCCCAATGACGTCGAAGGGGAGGCAACCTGTCATTATCTGACGGAGCATCTGCCGGAGGGACGCGAAGTCAGGATCATGAGGATCGGCTTCGGTCTGCCCAGCGGAGGGGGGGTGCTTTACGCAGACTCGGTTACGCTCAAAAGCGCCCTGGAGGGCCGGCGGACATATTCGTGATTGCGGCCGGCCGCACATTTGTTTTTGTGGGCGCCGTTCCCTGCGGGCGTAGTATATCGGTAATATGTGTGCTTCCCAAGCATGAGAGGCGGGTTCGACTCCCGCCGCCCGCACCAGCCTTCGCCTCTTCGAGGCTACGGCTCGGCAAGCCATCGAATGCGAAGGCTGCCGCGCCGAAGCTTCAGCGAAGGCGGGCAGATAATGTAACGTCCGCTCAAAACCCACCAATAACAACATGAAGAAGTCCCTGAAATCGTTCATCGCCCTTGCCACCGTGCCGCTGTTCGTCGTCGCACTCGCGTTCGCCGGGGAGGCCAAGGTCGAATCCAAAGTAGCCGGTTGCTGTGCCAAGGCAGCGAAAGCCGACAAGAAGTGCGAGCATGAGTGCTGCGTCGCAGCGGCGAAGGACGGCATGAACTGCACGAAATGCAAGGGCCTCGGTCCAATCGTGAAGAAGGAGAAGAAGTAAGTTCGCAGCAAAATCCGTTTCCACCAAGCCGCGCGCCGAAAGGTGCGCGGCTTTTTCTTTGCGAAAGGCGGGACGATGTCCCGCCTTTCTCCTCACACGTCCGCTTCGACCTGCTCGGGGCGGAGGTTGCGCCAGCGGGCCACGATGCGACGATGGATGTCGTCGGCGCTCAGTCCGTAGGCGGCGCGCAGGACTTCGACGTTCGTGCCGTGCTCGATAAACTTGTCGGGCCAGCCGATCCGTTCCACGGCCGCTGGACAATCGGCGTCCTGCAACGCCTCGAGTACGGCACTGCCGAAGCCGCCGGCGAGCACGTGATCTTCCATGGTCACGAGCAGCGGGATACAGGCGGCGTGGCTGAGCAGCAGCGCGCGGTCGAGGGGCTTCACGAAGCGGGCGTTGACCACGCCGACCGAGAGATTCTCCGCGGCGGAGAGCCGTTCCGCCAGCTTCAGGGCATCCTGCACCATGTTGCCCAGCGCCCAGATCATGATGTTCGAACCTTCGCGCAACACCTGCGCCAAGCCGACGGGCAGGGTCGTGGGCACATCCTTGATCTTCGCGCCGGTGCCGGCGCCGCGCGGATAGCGGATGAAGCCCGGCCCGGAAAGCTGCAGGCTCGTGTGGAGCATGTCGACCAACTCGTCCTCGTCCTTCGGCTGCATGATGACGGCGTTCGGCACGCAGCGGAGATAGGCGAGGTCGAAGAGCCCGTGATGCGTCGGGCCGTCGTTGGGAGAAAGCCCCGCCCGATCCAGGCAGAAGGTCACGGGCAGGTTTTGGAGCGCGATGTCATGGATCACCGGATCGTAGGCGCGCTGGAGGAACGTCGAGTAGATTGCGCAGACGGGACGGAAGCCCTTCGTCGCCATGCCGGCGGCAAACAGGACCGCGTGTTCCTCGGCGATGCCCACATCGAAGAACTGGCGCGGCACCGCGGTCGCGAGATGCGAGAGGCCGGTGCCGCTCGGCATCGCCGCGGTGATGCCGACGACGTTCGGATCGGCCCGGGCGAAACGCGCCAGCGCCTGACCGAAAACCTCCTGGTAATTCGGGGGCGCACCCGCGTGCAGTTTCGTGCTCTCGCCGGACACCGGGTCGAATGGCCCCGAGCCGTGGAATTTCTCCGGGTGCTCGAGCGCTGCCTCGAGGCCCTTGCCCTTTTTCGTGAGCACGTGAATAAGGACGGGCACGTCGCAATGCCGCGCGAACTCGAGGTTTTTCACGAGCGTGTCGAGATTGTGGCCATCGACCGGCCCGAGGTAGCGCAGGCCGAATTTCTCGAACAGGGAGGACTCGACAAAGAAGTCCTTGGTCTCGCGCTTCCACTTGTGGTAGACGCGGTTCATCTCGACGCCGACCGGGAAGCGCTTGAAAAATGCCTCCACGTCGTGGTGCAGCCTGTTGTAGGTGGGGCTGGTGCTGAGGCGATTGAGGTAGCGGGAAATCGCGCCGACGTTCTTGGCGATCGACCACTCGTTGTCGTTCAGGATGACGATGAGCCGTTTCGTCGAACTCACCACGTTGTTCAGCGCCTCGAGGGTGATGCCGCAGGTGAACGCCGCGTCGCCGCACACCGCCACGACGTGCTCGTGCGAACCGCGCAGATCGCGTGCCGTCGCCATCCCGAGCGCCGCGGACAGGGCGGTGCCCGCGTGGCCTGCGCCGTAGGAATCATGCGGACTTTCGCCGCGGCTGAGAAATCCGCTGGGCCCGCCGGTCTGGCGAAGCTTTTGGAAAGAATCGCCGCCGCGGCCAGTCAGCAGCTTGTGCACGTAGCCCTGGTGGGCAACGTCGAAAACGAATTGATCGGTGGGCGAATCGAAAACCCGGTGCAGCGCAAGCGTAAGTTCGACAACGCCGAGATTGGGGCCGATGTGGCCGCCGCTCTTTGCCGTGATCGCAATGAGTTCTTCGCGAATCTCCTGGGCGAGCTGCGGCAGTTTCGCCGGTGGGAGGGCCTTGACATCGGCGGGGCCGCGGATGGCTCCGAGCAGCCCGGCCGGAGGCGTGGGAAAGGGTTGGTTCATCAAATGCGGTGTGAGGTGACGAAGACGGGCGGTTCAGCCTTGGCGATCCGTTTCAAATGCCTCGAAGGCGACGCTGCCGTCCTTCTGTTTCTTGAGCTGCTCGATTTTCAGCTCGGCGTCCTTGAGCCGGGCTTCGCAAATCCTGAGCAATTTGGTCCCGGCCTCGAATTTGGCGAGCAACTCGGCCAGCGGCACTTCACCCGATTCCATCGATTCGACGATGGTTTCGAGCTGGGTGAGTGCGGTTTCGAAGGAGAGTTTTTCGTTCTTGGCTTCCACGGTTGCCCACGATGGGCCGCATCTCCCGCATTTCAAACCATCTTTGGGCTGGCCGCGGCGGACGTTTCGCATGCATTGGGACGATGCTTTCCTTGCTTTGGATTGTCGCCGCGCTCATCGCGTTGCGGCTGGGGGCCGAACTGATCTTGTCCGCGCTCAACCGCGCCGAGGTGCGGCGCCATGCCGCCACCCCGCCGCCCGCGGTGGCGGCGATCATGGATGCGGAAACGTATGCGAAGGCGGTCGCTTACACGCTGGAAAAATCGCGTTTCGGCGTCATGACCGAGGTTTTCGATACGCTGGTGCTCGCGCTGGTGCTTTTCGGCGGCATCTTGCCGGCACTATTTGCGGCGGTCGCGGCGTGGGGCGGGTCCGGGGCGATGTGGAGCCATGCGCTTTTCATCCTGTTGGCCGGCACGTTGCTGGCCGTGCCGTCGCTGCCTTTCGAGTGGTGGGAGCAGTTTCGGATTGAGGAGAAATACGGATTCAACAAGAGCACGGCCGCCCTGTGGGTGTCGGACAAGCTCAAGGGGACCGCGCTGCTGTTTGGGATCGGCTTTCCGCTGTTATGGGTGCTCCTGTCGCTCGTCAAATGGGCCGGCGCGGCGTGGTGGCTATGGGGCTTCGCCTTCGTGTTCGGATTTCAGCTCTTGATGCTAATTCTGTATCCCAAGCTCATCCTCCCGTTGTTCAACAAGCTCACGCCGCTGCCGGATGGCGAATTGAAGCGGCGTCTCATGGCGCTCGGGGACCAGACCGGCTTCCGGGCGAAAGCGATCGAGGTGATCGATGGCTCGAAACGCTCGGGGCATTCCAATGCCTACTTCACCGGCTTCGGGCGTTTTCGCCGGATTGTGCTTTTCGATACGTTAATCGCGCAGCTCACGCCGGAGGAACTCGAGGCGGTGCTCGCGCACGAGATCGGGCATTACCGCCTCGGACACATCCCGAAGATGATCGCGCTCTCCGCGGCGATGCTGTTGGGCGGATTTGCGGTGTTGGCGGCGCTGGCCGGGAGCCCGTGGTTCAACCGGGCGTTCGGGTTTCCGGCTGGCGAGATGGCGCCGTCGTTCCTGCTTTTCGCTTTGTTGAGCGGCGTGGTGACGTTTTGGTTCTCGCCGCTCGCCAATCTGCTTTCCCGCAAATTCGAATACGAAGCCGACGCGTTCGCCCGCCAGGCGACTGGCGGTCCAGACCCGATGGTCCGCGCCCTGCGCAAGCTGGCGCAGAAGAACCTGACCAACCTCACGCCGCACCGCTGGTTCAGCCGGTTTTATTACTCGCATCCGACCCTGGTGGAGCGGGAGGCGGCGCTGACGGGCCAGAATTAGGGTTTTCACCGACTCCCAGCTTACGGAGAAGTTACGGCCAGGAGCTGGGATGCGCGGTCCGGCATGGCAGGTTTCTGAGCACGCATCGGCCGTGAAGATCGCCCTCTTATTTTTCTGCGGCTTGATCGCCGCCCGCGCCGAGACGCTCACGATTGCGACCTACAACATCGAAAACTACGGGCCGGCCGATCGCATGACCGAGGCGGGCTTTCGCAAGGACTACCCGAAGCCCGAGGCGGAAAAACGGGCGCTGCGCGAAGTGATCTGCGCGCTCAACGCCGATGTGCTCGTGCTGCAGGAGATGGGCGGCCCGCCGTATCTCGAGGAACTGCGTCGCGACTTGAAGGCGGATGGGCTCGATTATCCGCACGCCGCACTTGCAGTGGCTTCGGACGCGGATCGGCACGTTGCCATCCTCGCAAAGCGGCGTTTGCACGGCGTGGCGACGCGCACCGAACTGGAATTCTCCTATTTCGGCGCGAAGGAGAAGGTCAAACGCGGGTTGCTCGAGGCGACCATTGCAACGGCTGCCGGGAATGTCACCCTCTTCGCCCTGCACCTGAAAAGCCGTTTCACCGAGCGGCCTGACGATCCGCTTTCGGCGACACGACGCGCAGGGGAGGCGACGGCGATACGCGATTACGTGCTGAAACGATTCCCCCTGCCGAACGAGGCGCGGTTTCTGATCCTCGGCGATTGCAACGACGGGAGGACAAGCCGCGCGCTCGGGCACTTGCAGAAGCGCGGGAAAACGGAGGTCGCCACCCTGTTGCCCGCGGCGGATTCGCGCGGCGAAGTGTGGAGCCACGTTTACCGGCGGGAGGAATCCTACTCCCGGGTCGATCAAATCCTGGTGTCCCGGGGTCTGGTCGGGGCGGTGCGCGGCGGGGCGGCGCGAATCTACGATGGCAAAGGGGTGGGCGAGGCAAGCGATCACCGGCCCCTCGCGGTCGGGCTCATGCTCGAGCCGCAAAAATAGGGCGGGTTTGAGGCCCGCCCCAAGGAACCAGCCTGCGCGATCGGCCGCTCTTACTTCGGCGACACCGCGATTGGAATCGTAACTTCTCCCGCGCCGAAGCCCT
Source organism: Verrucomicrobiota bacterium (assembly GCA_016209255.1). Classification (GTDB taxonomy): domain Bacteria; phylum Verrucomicrobiota; class Verrucomicrobiia; order Opitutales; family Opitutaceae; genus ER46. Next base: position 3,422 of record JACQWL010000108.1, on the reverse strand, counting down.
TGAGGAAGAGCGTGCCGCTGCCGGGCTTTCCACCTTCGACGGTGACAGAAACGCTGCTCTGGCCCTGGGGCACAATAACCTCGGGCATGATCACGCTTTCGGCGACGTCCGTCGTGATTTCAAGGAGCGTGCCGCCAGGCGGAGCGGCGTTGGGCAGGGTAAAGGTGAGCGTCTGCCGTGCGCCGGCGCGGAGAGAGAGCGAAGTCGGGAAAACCGTCACGCTGCTCGGGTCGATCCGAAAGGAGCCAACGGGGGAACTCCCCGCGACACTGTTCAGCGCCACCCGGTAATTCCGGCCCGGCTCGAGCGGCGGAACGAAGAAGCTGAGGGCGTTGGGTGACTCGAGCACCGTCCGTGCGGGCGAGCCGTTGAAGGTGATCGCGTCCTGCGCCGTGAACCCGCGGCCGAGCACGCCGATGCGCGAACCCACGGGGCCGCGGTTGACCTCGAGCGAGAGCACGTAGCGCCGCACGATCTTGGCCCGCACGACATCGGTGTAGGCCTCCCGGGACGTCAGCACGTTGTTGCCCTCGAGATTGTAGGTGACGAGAAAATAATACGCGATTTCGTCGCGTCCCGCCGGCAGCTGATACTCGAAATCGTAGAGCCCCTCCCCCAGCGGGCTCTTTTTCATCTCATGGTTCTGGCCGTCGATGATGAGATGCGGCGCCACACTGGACGAGGGCACAGTCGTGCTGCGTGGCGTGACGCGCAGGCTGAAAGTATAAATCTGGGACGGATTCTCCGGCATCGACGCCGGCGTCAGATTCGTCAGCGTGACGGTTTGGCAGCCCGGGAGCAGAGCGAGACTGACCGCGGCGGCCAGCCAAAGGATGATTTTTCTCGCGGGAGAAATTCGGTTGGTGTGCATTTGATCCTAGAGTGAAACCCAGCGTATTAAAATCCGTTAGTAATGAGCGGCCCATCCATAGCGCAAGCCAAAGCTGAGGCGGGGATTCCGCTGGGTCTCTACGTGCACGTGCCTTTTTGCGCGTCGACGTGCGATTTCTGCGCCTTTTACCAGACCCAGCCGACGGCGGCCTTGGTGGAGCGGTTCCTCGACGGCGTGGCGCGGGAGGCGGCGCTCGCGGAATGGACGCGGCCGGTGAACACCGTGTTTTGGGGTGGTGGCACGCCGGGCCTCCTTGCGCCCCGCGACCTCAAGCGGCTGGCTGACCTCGTGCGCGCGCGTTGCGGCGGCGCGCCCGCGGAGTGGTCGGTCGAGCTTGCCCCGGCATCCGTGACCGAGGCGAGGTTGGCCGTGCTGCGTGAGGCGGGGGTCACACGCGTTTCAATGGGCGTGCAGAGTTTCCAGCCGGCGTTGCTCGACGCGCTGGGCCGGAGCCACACGTGCGCGCAGATCTATCGCGCGTATGATCGGGTGCGTGCGGCGGGCTTTCCAAGTGTGAATCTCGATCTGATGTTCGCACTGCCCGGCCAATCCGCGGCGGAGTGGGCCGGCGACGTGCGCGCAGCGGTTTCGCTCGCACCGGACCATCTGTCGACGTACTGCCTCACGTTCGAGGAGGACACCAGGCTCTGGGTGAAGCTGTCGCAAGGCCGGGTGAAACTCGACCCGGAGCACGAAGCGCGGCTCTACGAAGCCACCTGGTCCCAGCTCGCGGATAGTGGTTACGCGCAGTACGAGATTTCAAACTTCGCGCGGCCACAACACCAGTGCCTCCACAATCTCAACACGTGGCGGATGTGCGAATGGATCGGGCTCGGACCCTCCGCGGCGTCACAACAGTCCGGCGTGCGCGGCGCCAACGTCGCCGATTTGGAGAAGTGGCTCGGACATCTCGACGGCGGCCGGCGGGTGACGGAGGACCGGGTTAAGCTTACGCCGGAGCTGCTCGCGGAGGATGCCCTGATTTTTGGCCTGCGCATGAATGCGGGCGTGGATGTCGCGGCATGGCATGAGCGGGCTCCCGCGGCGCCGTGGGCCGCGGTCGACGAGATGCTGGCCACGCTCGAATGCGGCGGATTGCTCGTGCGAAGCGCTTCGGTGGCGAGATTATCGAACCGTGGCCGACTGGTCGCGGACTCGGTTGGCGCGGAGATCATGGCGGCCTTCGAGCCGGTGGAGGCAATCAAAGCATGAACGCTCCCTTGGCGGGTCTTCTGCTCTCCATGGTGCTGCTCACCGGCTGCCAGACGGCGGAGCCGGCGCGCGATTACAGGCCGACGTGGGCGCGGTTTTTTCTGGAATCGGGTGACGAGAGCGGGACGGAAATCGTGCTTCCGCAGAGCAGGGTGCGCCTCGTGGTAAACGCGAAGCCGGTGCTCACCGAAGGCGACATCGTCGCGGTCGAGCTCGCGCAGGTCGATCTCGGCCGGTGCCTCATGTTTCAGCTTACGCCGGCAGCCGTGCGTGATTTCTACCGGCTTTCCGGCTCGAACCAGGGGCGGCGGCTCGTGCTGCTGTTAAACGATTCGCCGGTCGGGGCGCGGCGGGTCGACGGCCCGGTCACCGATGGCGTGGTGTTTGTCTTCGTCGAGATTCCGGACGCCGAGTTGCCGAAGCTGGTCGACGATCTGAAGAAGAGCACGGCAGCGTTCCAGCGGGCGCTGGCGCGGAAATCATGAGGGTCTTTCGCTTTCTGGCGATGTCGTCGAGTATCGCCGCCGCCGGGGTCGCCGTCGCCGCGGAACGCCTGGAGCTCGTCTGGCCAACGTCGGATTCGGCCTGGGCCGCCGGCAGGCCGGTCGCCGAGTTGCTCCAGCATGCCGGTTCGGGCGATCCGATGTCGGGCGCGTTCGGTGGCGTCCGGAGTGGCGGCGCCCAGTTTCACGAGGGCATCGACATCAGGTGCGTCGCCCGCGATCGCCGGGGTGAGCCGGTCGATCGGGTGTTGGCGGCGATGGCGGGCGTCGTGCGCCACATCAATGCGGCGGCGGGCGAAAGCAGCTACGGTCGTTACATCGTGCTCGAGCACCTGGAGGAGACGCCGGCGGTCTACACGCTTTACGCGCATCTTGCCCCGATCGCATCAGGGCTGCGGGTGGGTGACCGCGTCGCTCGCGGCCAGACGATTGCGACGATGGGGCACAGTTCCGGCGGCTACATGATTCCGAAGGATCGCGCGCACCTGCATTTCGAGATCGGCCTGATGATCACGCAGGATTTTCAGGCATGGTATGACCGGCAAAAATTTGGCAGCCGCAACGACCATGGCTTGTGGAATGGCCTGAACCTGATGGGTGTCGACCCGCTCGCGTTCTTCGACGACTGGCGGGCGCAGCGCATCAACGCCGTGCAGGACTTTTTCGCCGGGATGAAAACCGCGGTGCGACTGCGCATCGCCACGCATCGCACCCCGGATTTTGTGCGCCGCTATCCTTCGCTGCTGACGAAGCCGCCGCCCATGGGGCTGGTGGCCGGTTGGGAGATCAGGTTTAACTGGACCGGGATTCCGTTT
>JACQWL010000117.1 GCA_016209255.1 Verrucomicrobiota bacterium | reverse complement strand
TGATTCAAAAACCTGGCGGCATCGGGGCCCTGGACATCCACCTCGCCCATGTGGCTCACGTCGAAAAGCCCGGCCGTGCGCCGCACCGCCTTGTGCTCTTCGAGGATGCTGCGGTATTGCACGGGCATCTCCCACCCGGCGAAATCGACGAGCCGTGCGCCATGCGCCGCATGAAAGCCACGCAAGGGTGTGCGTTTGAGTTCGCTCATGGCCCGATCATAGCGGTGGGGAGCCATGGTGCGGCAAGGCTCTTTTCCGGGTAGTGGCCGGGGGGGCGCATCCTGCTTATTAAATGGTCCGTGCGGTCCTGTAGGGCCACCGCTTGCGGTGAGCCGCTTCACGTGAACACCCACTTCATCGCTCCTCCAATCCGGCCCTGCTCAAGCGCAGGCCCTACGGAGTCGAGGAACCGGGTCCAGAAACCAAGATGTGCCCGGCAGGCACGCAGAGAATAGATTCGCCTCCGGGCCGGGCTGGGTAGACTGGCCCTTCCCGCCATGCCGTTCGCCTACTGGGTCAACAACCTCAGCCCGTTCCTCGTCCAGTTTGGCGAGAATTTTGGCATCCGCTACTACGGCGTGGCCTACCTGCTCGGGTTCGCCTGCGCCTGGGCCCTGCTGCACCTTTACCATCGGGCTGGACGCTCGTCGCTGGCTGCCAACTCCATCGCCGACTTGATGACGTGGATCATCCTCGGCGTGCTGCTCGGCGGCCGCCTCGGCTATTTCCTCCTCTATCAGTTTGACGCGCTGGTCCGCGATCCACTCGTGCTGCTGCGGGTGTGGGAAGGGGGGATGGCCAGCCACGGCGGGTTCGTCGGCGTGATGGTCGCTTTGTGGTGGTGGGCATCGAAACACGACGTGCCGCTCTTCCAGATCAGCGACCTGGTCGTGACAACGGCCCCGGTCGGGCTGCTGTTTGGCCGGCTGGCAAATTTCATCAACGGCGAACTCTGGGGCAAGATCACCGACGTGCCCTGGGCGGTGATTTTCCCGCACAGTGCCCCGCCCGGCACGCGGCTACATTTGATCCTGCCGCGCCACCCATCGCAGCTCTATGCCGCCGCGCTCGAGGGGGCGCTGATGCTCGCCTTCATGCAATGGCGGTTCTGGCGGAGCGAGGTGGTCCGGAGGCAGCCCGGTAGATTGAGCGGCGAGTTTTTGATCGGCTATGCCCTCGTGCGGATCCTCGCGGAGGTTTTCCGCGAACCGGACGCCCCACTTTTTTTCGGCATCAGCCGCGGGATGTTCTACTCGATATTCCTGATCGGCGCTGGAATCGTGCTGATCGTCCGGACGCGAAAACCGGTTTCGGCCGGAACGCGCTGAGGTCAGTTCACTCCACTGCGGAACGCGCGGGCCAGCGGCGAGATTGCGTCTCGCCGTCGAGCGATGGCGCACCGGGTCCGGCACGCGGCCCCCTCATATGCTAACCCAAAGACCTTGAAACGCGGAGCGCGCGGAGAACGCGGAGGCTTGCCCGCCTTCGGCGGGACCAAACGACTCTTCGCGATCTCCGCGTCCTCCGCGTTTACGACTTGTCCGGGTCATTACGACAAACATGTTGGGGTTAGTTCGTGAATAGGCCGTCACACCACCGTGCCGGGCCGCAGCTCCGCGCCCTTGGGCACGACCAGCACGCCGTCGCGGACAACCACCGCACCTCCGGCGTATTGGCCGTCGGCCTTGCCGTCCGCAACCAACACGCAACCATCGCCGATGCGGGCGTTCTTGTCGATGATCGCGCCTTTGATCCGGCAGCCTTTCCCGACGCCGAGGTGCGGGCGCCCCAACGCGATGTTGGCTTTCAGCTGTTCCTCGCTCTCGTAGTAATCGGAACCCATCACGACGACGTCCTCCAGGACGGAGCCTTCATCCACGAACGAGCGGATGCCAAAGACACAGCGCCGAATGGTGGAATCGGCGAGGATGGTGCCGTCGCCAATCACGGCGTAATCGACGCGGCAGTTGTTGAGTTTCGAGGGAGGGAGGTAGCGATCCTGGGTGTAAATCGGCGCGCCCGCATCGTAGAAATTGAAAGCCGGCATCGGCTGCGCGAGTGCGAGGTTGGCCTCAAAAAAGGCCTTCACGGTGCCAATATCCTCCCAGTAGCCCTCGAAGATGTAACTGAACAGTTTCTTTTTTCCGAGCAGGCCGGGGATGATCTCCTTGCCGAAATCCTTCATCGTGTTGTCGAGCGCCTCGGCCAGTGCCGTGCGGTTGAACACGTAGATGCCCATCGAGGCGAGACAGCGTTTCTCGGTCGAGGGCGTTTTCAATGTCGCCTCGAGCGCGGGACTCAATGCGAGGCTCGCGATGACGGCGGGATCCTTCGGCTTCTCGACAAAGCGTTCGATGGAGAGGTCGTCGTGCACCTGCATCAGGCCCAGGCCCTCGACCTTTGACGCGGGAAACGGCACCGCCGCGATCGTCACGTCGGCACCGGTCTGCATGTGCTGCCGGATGATCTCACGAAAATCCATCCGGTAAAGCTGGTCGCCGGAGAGAATCAGCACGAGGTCGTGCGGGAAGGCCCGGAAGTGGACGAGATTGCGCCGCACCGCATCGGCCGTGCCCTGATACCAGTCCAGGCTCTTCTCGGTCTGCTCGGCGGAGAGGATGTCCACAAAACCGCCGCCGAAGGGATCGAAGTGATAGGTGCCCTGCACATGGCGATGGAGCGAGGCGGTTTGGAACTGCGACAGGATGAAGATCCGGTTGATCTCCGAGTTGATGCAATTGCTGATCGGAATATCGACGAGGCGATACTTGCCGGCGAGCGGCACCGCGGGCTTGCAGCGTTCGAGCGTGAGCGGCGAGAGCCGCGTGCCGCGGCCGCCGCCCATGATCGCGGCGAGGGTTCCTTTGTGTCGTTCGTTCATCTTTTGGGCGTCCAAATGCCTTGCCGCAGAATTGTCCGCCCGTTTAACTTCGCGAGCTCAATTTTGGAAACATAAAATATGTGTGGCATCGTCGGCTACGTCGGCAAGCAGAAGGCGGCTGCAATCATCCTCGACGGACTCAAGCGTCTGGAATATCGCGGCTACGATTCCGCGGGGATGTGCGTCCTGCAGGGCGGCCGGCTCGACGTCGCCAAAAAGGCCGGCCGGGTTGAAGACCTTGTCGAGGAGATTGCGCGGCACCGCTTCAGCGGCACCACCGGCATCGGCCACACGCGCTGGGCGACCCACGGCGGCGTGACCGACGCCAACGCTCACCCGCATGTCAGCAGCGACGGCCGGTTCGCCCTCATCCACAACGGCGTGATCGAGAACTACGCCCAGATAAAAACCTTCCTCGCCGGCAACGGCTACGGGTTCAAATCCGAAACCGATTCCGAGGTTTTGTGCAACCTGATCGCCTACCACTACGCAAAGGAGCCGGCCGGCGGCGAGGGCACGAGCTGCTTCCTCGAGAGCGTACGCAAGGCGCTAGGCCACGTCGAAGGCACCTACGGCATCGCCGTCCTCTGCGCTGACTCTCCCGGCGAAATCGTCGCGGCGCGCAAGGCCTCCCCGCTCCTCCTCGGCGTGGGCGACGGCGAATACCTCCTCGCGTCCGACGCCTCCGCGCTCATCAGCCGCACGAAAAACGTCGTGTATTTGAAGGACGGCGAGCTCGTCCACGTCACGCCCGGTGCGTTCTCGATCAGCACGCTCGATCAGGCGGATGTCTCGCCGGTCGTGGACCGGATCACCTGGTCAATCACGGATGCGGAGAAAGGCGCCCACGCCCATTTCATGGAGAAGGAGATTTTCGAGCAGCCGCTCGCCCTCGAGAATACGATGCGCGGCCGCTTTTCCGAGGACGGCAGCACGGCGGTGTTCGGCGGCCTCAACGTCACCGCCGCGGAGTTGCGGCAGATCGACCGCTTCCTGTTCTGCGCCTGCGGCACGGCGTGGCATGCCTGCCTCGTGACCGAGCATCTCATCGAGCGCTTCGCCCGCGTGCCGGTCGAGGTCGATTACGCGTCTGAATTCCGCTACCGCAACACGCCGCTGCACCCGAACACGCTCTTCTGGGTCATCAGCCAGTCGGGCGAAACGATCGACACGCTCGCCGCGCTGCGCGAAGCCAAGCGCAAGGGCTACCGGGCGCTGGCGATCAACAACGTCGTGGGCTCGACGCTCGCCCGCGAGGCCGACGGTGGCATCTACCAGCACGTCGGGCCCGAGATCGGCGTCGCTTCGACCAAGGCCTTCACCTCGCAACTGATGGTCGGCGCGATGATTGCGCTCTACGTTGCACGGATGCGCGACATGAGTTTCAGCGACGGTGTCAGCTACGTGACCGCGCTCAAGCGCGCGCCCGATCTCGTGCGCAAGGCCCTCGAGCAGGCGCCGCACATCAAGGCCATCGCGAAGCGTTTCGCGCCATATAACGACATGCTCTTCCTCGGCCGCCTCTCGCTCTTCCCGCTCGCGCTCGAGGGCGCCCTGAAGCTGAAGGAGATTTCCTACATCCACGCCGAGGGTTATCCCGCCGCCGAGATGAAGCATGGGCCCATCGCGCTCATCAGCGAGAAATGCCCGAGCGTCTTCTTCGCCCCCAGCGGCGAAATCTTCAACAAGATCGTGTCCTCCATGCAGGAGATCAAGGCGCGCCAGGGCCCGATCATCGCGATCGTCACCGAAGGCAGCGAGCTGCCGCCCGGCCTCGCCGACGAGGTCATCACGTTTCCCGAGTGCCACGAAGCGGTGCTGCCGATCGTCGCGGCCATCCCCGTGCAGTTGCTGAGCTACTACATTGCGGTCGAGCGGGGCTGCGACGTCGACAAGCCCCGCAACCTGGCGAAGTCGGTCACGGTGGAGTAGTTTTTGCATCGCAAAAACCCGACTTAGGTTTTCGCGTAGCGAAAACCCATGAACATCCATCCGAACAGGGACGCGTTTGTGAGGCTGGCGGGGCAGGGCAACGTCATTCCCGTTTACACGGATCTCATGGCGGATTTTGAGACGCCGGTCTCCGCGTACGCCAAACTCAAGGCGGCGGGGCCGTCCTATCTGCTCGAGTCGGTGGAGGGCGGCGAGAATCTTTCGCGCTACAGCTTCATCGGTTGTCGTCCACGCAAGGTTTTCGTCTGTGGGGCACAGACGACGGAGATTCGGACGCCCGGTCGCGCCGCGGAAACAATTTCCACGCCACCCGATCCCCTCACGTTGATCGAAGCCGAAATGCGCCACTACCGGCCGGTCAAGCTGCCGGGATTGCCGCGCTTCACCGGCGGCGCGGTGGGGTTCATCGGCTACGAATATGTCACGCGCATCGAGCCGACGGTGCCCGCGGTTGCGTGGGACGAACTGGGCACGCCCCTGCTCTACTTTATGCTTTCGGATTCGCTGCTGATCTTCGACCGCGCAAAGCAAACGCTGCGGCTGTGCGTCAACGCCCATGTGCGCTCGGATCCCGGCACCGCGTACGACGCCGCGGTGGCCGAACTGCGCGAACTTTATGCCATCCTCCGCCACCCGCGCGAAATCGCACCCGCGCCGCTCGTCGATGCCCCAATCATCAACGTGCCGCCGGGCAACTTCACGCAATCGCGTTTCGAAAAGGTCGTCGAGGACGGCAAGGAATTCATCCGCGCAGGAGACATCATCCAATTCGTCCCCTCGCAGCGCTTCACGAAGTCCTTCACCAAGTCAGCCCTCGATCTCTACCGGGCGCTTCGCACCGTCAACCCGTCGCCCTACATGTTTATTTTGGAGGCGGGCGATTTCTCGATTGTCGGTGCGTCACCCGAGGTCCACGTCCGCCTCACGGACGGCCTGGTCGAAATCCGGCCGATCGCCGGTACGCGCCGCCGCGGGGCGACGCACGCCGAGGACCTCGCGCTCGAGAAAGAGCTGCTGGCCGACGAGAAGGAGCGCGCGGAGCACCTGATGCTCGTGGATCTTGCCCGCAACGACATTGGCCGGGTGTGCCGCTTCGGCAGCATAAAGGTCCCGGAAATGATGGTGGTCGAGCGCTACTCGCACGTGATGCTCATCGTGTCACAGGTTGAAGGCCGGATAGCGGCGGACAAGAGCGCCTACGACCTGATGCGCGCGACCTTTCCGGCCGGCACGGTCTCCGGCGCACCCAAGATCCGGGCGATGCAAATCATCGCCCAATATGAGCCCTCGCAACGCGGAATTTACGCCGGCGCTCTGGGGTACGTCGGCTACGACGGCAACATGGACACCTGCATCATGCTTCGAACGGCTCTCCTGAAGGACGGGCAGATCCACATTCAGGCGGGCGCCGGAATCGTCGCCGACTCGGTGCCGGCCACGGAATACCAGGAGACCGTCAGCAAGGCTTCCGCCCTGTTCAAGGCCGTGGCGATGGCGGAAGCGTTCTAGATCTTGGCGCTAACCTGACAAAACTGTTACCGTTTTGCCGTCGTTGAGCCGGGGTACTGTGCCATACTTGCGCACAACAACCCCGAATCGGATGCGTCCCTCCTCTGGCATCGTCCGTAATTTATTTGGAACGAATTAAGCTCCCAGCGGGGAACAACCATTCGTCTCATTCCTCTAATTATTACCGGTTTCCCACCATGCTTGCTAAGGCAAAATCCCCCCGTCAATCCAACCTTGCTGACGATTCGGTTGCCGCCGAGGCCCGGACCGTCACTCTTTCTGCCGCGCCCATCGACGCGCCGCCCTCGTTTCTTGAGCGGCCCGAACCTGCTCCCGCTGAACCGATTGCGCACGGTGAGCGCAGCAATTTGCAGCTTTACCTCCAGGAGATCGCCAAGACCGCGCTGCTGACGATCGACGAGGAAATATCCCTCGCCAAGCGCATCCGCCGGGGCGACAAGGCCGCCCGGGATCACATGATTTCCGCCAATCTGCGCCTCGTGGTGAAAATCGCGATGGATTACAAGGATTTTGGGCTGCCGCTGCTCGACCTGATCAGCGAGGGCAACATCGGCCTCATCAAGGCGGTCGAGCGCTTTGACCCACGCAAGGGCGGCAAGCTCTCGACCTATGCCGCCTGGTGGATCAAGCAGTCCATCAAGCGCGCCCTCGCCAACCAGAGCAAAACCATCCGGCTGCCGGTGCATCTGGTTGACAAGATTTCGAAGATGCGACGCACGGCGATGGCGCTCACCGAGCAACTCGGCCGCGAACCGACCGACGAAGAGCTGGCCATCGAACTACAGATCCCGACCTCGAAGGTCGCGCACCTGAAGTCGGTCAGCGTCCGCCCCGCCTCTCTTGATGCGCCCATCGGGGAGGAAGGAGACTCGGGGACATTCGGCGATATTGTCGGTGACGACAACGCCATCAGTCCCTTCGAAGGGCTGCGGGACAAGAACCTGAACACCGACCTCAGCGCGATGGTCAACTCGCTCGATGAGCGCGAAGCCGAGATCATCAAGCTGCGATTCGGACTCGAAGGCCGCGACGAACTCACGCTCGAGGAAGTCGGCCGGAAATTTCACGTCACCCGCGAACGCATCCGCCAGCTCGAATATCTCGCGCTTACGAAAATGCGGAAGGCGATGGCAAAGCACGAGGCCGTCCGGTCGCTCGACGAAATCGAACAGGACAAGCGGCAGCGCGAGCGGATGGCTGTCATCCGCGAGTTCGTCGAAAGCAAATCGGCGCGGCAGGCCAGGCCGGGGCGAAATTAAGGAATAGCCGTCGCGGCTATTCCTATTCCTTCTTCGCCGCCTCGTCGAGGATGTCGCCGAGGTTCATCATGTCGTTGCCGGCACTGCGATTCAGCGCCTCGTAAGCAGACGTCTCGGCGGCAAGCTGCTCGTTCGAGTAGTTCGCGGCCTTGATGGAGAGACCCAGACGGCGCTCTTCGCGATCGATCTTGATCACCCGCGCGGCCACCTGCTGACCGGGCTTGAGGACGTCCTTCACCTTGTCGATGCGCTCCTCGCTGATTTGCGAGATGTGCACCAGGCCGTCGATGGCGTCCTTCAGCTCCACGAAGGCGCCGAACGAGGTGATCTTGGTGACGGTGCCCTGCACGACGTCGCCGATCTTGAAGAAGGCGTCGATGTCCGACCACGGGTCGATCGCGAGCTGTTTCATGCCGAGGCTGATGCGCTGCTGGTTCGAATCCACGTCGAGCACGATCGCGTCCACCTCGTCGCCCTTCTTGAGGACCTCGGACGGGTGGTTGACCTTGCGGGTCCACGACATGTCGGAGACGTGCACCATGCCGTCGATGCCCTCTTCGAGCTCGATGAAGGCGCCATAGGTGGTCATGTTGCGGACCTTGCCGCGAACGCGGGCCCCGATCGGGTAATTATGGCGGACCATATCCCAGGGATTCGGTTCGAGCTGACGCAGGCCGAGCGAGATTTTCTGCTCCTCCTTCTGGATGCCGAGCACGACCGCATCGAGCTCCTGGCCGACCTTGAGGAGTTCGGAGGGCTTGGTGATGCGCTTCGTCCAAGACATCTCGGTGATGTGCACGAGGCCTTCGACGCCGGGTTCGATTTCGACGAACGCGCCGTAGGGCACCAAGTTGACGACCTTGCCGTGCACCTTGGAGCCGACGGGAAACTTGCGGTCGATCTCATCCCACGGATTCTTCGTGGTCTGCTTGAGACCGAGGGAGACGCGTTCCTTATCGCGATTCACCTCGATGATCATGACCTGCACCTCTTCACCCTGCTTGAGCATTTCGGAGGGGTGCGAGATGCGGCCCCAGCTCATGTCGGTGATATGGAGCAGGCCGTCCATGCCGTCGAGGTCGATGAACGCGCCGAAGTCGGTGATGTTCTTGACGACACCCTTGCGGATCTGGCCGGGCTGGATCGAATCGAGGAGATTGCGGCGTTTTTCGGTGCGCTGCTGCTCGATGAGTTCGCGGCGGGAAAGGACGATGTTTTTCCTCTCGAGATTGATTTTGAGAACCTTGAAGTCGTAGGTCTGGCCCACGTACTGGTCGAGGTTCTTGGGCGGCTGGATGTCGATGTGCGACGCGGGCATGAACGCGTCGACGCCAATCGAGATGATGAGGCCGCCTTTCACCTTGGCCTTTACGCGGCCCGCAGCCACGGAGCCTTCGGGAAACTTGGTGAGAATATTATCCCAGTTTTTCTTCTGCTCGGCCTTGTCGAAGGAAAGGACGGGGGCGCCGAACTTGTCCTCCAGTTTTTCGACCAGCACCTCGATGGTGGAGCCGATCTGGAGTTCGCCGATGTCGATGAACTCGTTGGCGGGAATGACGCCTTCGGATTTGCCGCCGATGTCGACGACAACCTCGTTCTGGCGGATTTCGGTGATGATGCCCGGGACGATGGCGCCTTGCTTCAATTTATCGAAGGACGACTGTGCGAGCAGTTCTTGCATTACTGAACTCATATGCGGAGACCGCCGGCCGTGCGCCCTGCTCCACAGGCGCCCATCCGGCATGATGGCCCCGCCGTTAAGCGGGGCCGAAGGTTGATGGTTGGACTAACGTTGGCAGCCGGCGGGAGCATCGCGGCGACGCCGACTTGACTGATAGAACTGCCGCGAACGGTCACAGTCCCCGGCGGTTGTCCCGGCGGCAAGCTGAAACTTGGAATGAATTTTGACCGCCGGGGCGGGGTGGACCCGCTTTTTGCGCCGCCACCCACGGAATTCGATTCGCGCCAACAACCGGAAGATGACGTAGCAGGACAGGATCCGGGCCAACGCACCCCGACGCCGACGGGAATTATTTCCGCATCGGAGCCGCCGCCGCGCCCGCGTCACGAACGCGCCGCACGTCGGCCCCCGTAACCGGCTGGGTCTGCCCGGCCCAACGCGCCCTGACGTACGAGACGACCGCAGCAATATCTTCGTCCCCGAGTCCGCCGAGAGGCGGCATGTCGGGATACGCCTGATTCTTGCGGTCCTGATTGCGCCCGTTAATCACGCTGCGGATCATTTCGTCGGCGGGACCGGCCACCACGAGGGATTCGGTGAGAGGCGGCGCAATTGTCGACTGGCCCCCGCCATCGATTCCATGACACGCGCTGCAAATGGCAAAAAGGCTCTGGCCCTTGTCAAAACCCGCAACCGCCCGGCGTGAGCGGGGCGCCGGCGTTGCAGCCGCGGGAACGGGCGCCGTCCAAGCTTTGCCGAGAGTGTCGGCCCGGGCCCGCACGGCGGCTTGCGCTGATTTTCCAAGCGCGCCGAGAGCCACCGGTACGTGCGCCAGGCCCCGTTTCTTCGCGTCGGCCAGGCCTTCGAGGACGGCAAGGCGGGTCCACAGCGGCCGTGCCGCCGAATCCGATATTTGCGTGAGCAGGCGCTCGAGGTCGTCCTGTCTGCCGGAATTTATCACCGCGTGCGCCAACGCACCGAACAGGCGGGCGAATCCCGGTCGTTCCTCGTTCCATGAAGAATCGCTCAGAAGAAGTTCGAAAAATCTGTACTCGCGGTCGCGCAGTCCGCTGAGGGCCGCCTCAACCATGACGGGCTGCGCGGCGTCCCGGTGCAGCAGCCGCACCATCGCCTGCTCGAAGGCACCGCCCTTCCCTTCGCCCGATGAGAAAAGCAACTGGCGCCGCACCTCGATCCGCTCGTCGCCCGCCAGGGCCAGCACCTTGCCGGCAAAGGCCGGCTCGTGCAGGAAAGGTTCCGAGAGACGAATCGCCGCCTTCCGAATGTGCGGCGACCGGTCTGCCAGGGCTCGCGTGAGAATCTCCGGATTGACAGCGTCGAGGCCCTCGAGCGTCCAGAGCGCGTGGAGCCGGGCGAGTTCCTCGGGATGTTCGAGCGCGATCTTGCGCACGGTGGGAACAACCCGGCGATCCCCGCTTTCGACGACGAGGCGCTGGGCGGTATCGCGCCAAAAGCCGTTGGGATGGGCGAGGTGTTCAACCCAGGCGGCCGGCTCGTTGCGGCCAGCGCGCGGCACCGCTCCGGGCGCACGACCTTGGTGGACGATCCGATAGATGCGACCCATGCCGAGAAACGATTGTTGCAGTCCTCGCTCAATGATCTGCTGTCTCAGGTAACTCGTAATGAAGAGGTGACCTTCGATGATGCCGCGGTACATGTCGGTCACATATAATGCGCCGTCGGGTCCGTTGGCCGTGAAGACCGGCCGGAAGCGCTCGTCGTGCGAAAAAAGGAACTCGCGCTTGGAATAGGCGTTTTCGGCCGTAATCATCCCCTCCTTTTCCGTGAGGACGCTGCGGCGGATCAACCGGCCCGCGACATCGCCCAAAAACACGTTGCCGACGAATTCAGGCGGAAACTGGTTGCCCCGGTAGACAACCGGAGCCGTGTTCGCGGTGAATGTCTGCAGGGTGCCGTTTTCCTCCCGGACCTGCCCGCGGCGATTCACTCCAGGCGTCGCCGCGTGGGGCCAGACCGTTTGATCCTGTGGATAGCGCACGTCGACGCCGGCCGTGATCGTGTAATTGGGATTGCGCGTATAGTAATGCCCGGGAACCAGGTCGCCCCGCAAATGGTCGGTGTTCGAGGCATAAATAAACCGGCCATAGTTGTCGTGCGAGAGGCCCCACTGCCCTCGCATGCTGAGGTTCGACTGTGACGTCCATGTTCCCCCCGCTTGCCGCATCCGTCGGGGAAACTTGGACCCGTAGATCCAGTTGTCCATCGCGCGAAACAAATTGCTCTGGGCGCCGTGGGGATTTGCCGGAATCTCCAGGCCGTTGACCAAAATCTCCTCTTGGTCCGCATTGCCGTTTCCGTCCGTGTCGTGGGCAAAAACAATCTCGGGAAGCCTCAGCACCAAGGCTCCGTCTTTCAGGAGCTGAAGTCCGCGCGGCCAGTCGAATCCGTCCATGAAAACCGTGCGCCGGTCCATCCGCCCGTCGCCATCCGTGTCCTCGAGAATGACGACCCGTGACATCGGCGGATCGAGTTTTTCCAGACCGGGAATCACCCCGCGCAGCAGCCGGTTGTACGAAGGCCACTCCAGCATCCAGATGCGACCGCGCTCATCGAAATACATCGAGATCGGGTCCTGCACCAGGGGTTCCGCTGCGACCAACTCCACCCGGAATTCGGGCGGGAGATCGAAGAGCTTCATGGACTCCGCCGGCGTACGCACGGGCGCAGCCGGAATCTTCCAGTGGCCGGGAGGAGCCGAACGATCCAACTCGGAGCCATCGCCAACTTGGGCGAAAACCTTGATCAAGGGGAGGCTTGCGGTGAGCAGGAGCCAAAACGCGCTTCGCATCGGCTCAGTGGTTTATCGAGCGGCTGAGCTCGTAGAATTTTTCAATCACGCGGTCTTCCGTCGTCGTCGCCCAAGGTCCGGGATGCCGCGCGAGGTTCGCCGAATAGCCCTCGTAACCTCCCTCGATAATCACCCGCCGGCTGCCCAGGTAGCCAAACCCATCGTTGGAATAGCCCGCGACCCAGACCGCCGCCCGGCCGGTCC
Organism: Verrucomicrobiota bacterium; assembly: GCA_016209255.1. Taxonomy (GTDB): domain Bacteria; phylum Verrucomicrobiota; class Verrucomicrobiia; order Opitutales; family Opitutaceae; genus ER46. The sequence goes on along the minus strand of JACQWL010000117.1, from coordinate 5,507 downwards.
CCAACTCCCGCTTGAGTCGAAGGGAATAATCCACGGTGGTCTCCCCGCCAATCGCCGCCAGCGTCAAATCGGTTCCAAAATGCACGACCTGCACGGGGCAGGGATAACTTTTGGGAAGCGGTTCGCCGGCATCGAGTTTCTTGAGCAACTCCTCGGCCCGGGTCCGTTCCGCCGTGTTGCGCGAGCGGGCGCGGCGCTCCAGATCCGCGCGGCCGGTGTCCGCGAAGTCCAACTCGGCATACCCGTAGGCGCTCCGTAACGGCCCGAGCACGGGCCGCTGCGTCACCACCGACAGCGCCGCCTCTACCGCGTTGGCCAGCGTCCGGCCGTGTTGCGCCGACTGTTCCAACGAGACATGGCGCGGATATGGATTTTGATCTCCGCCCGCCCCCATCATGAACAGGGCGACCACTCCGGGCCGCGCTTCCTGCAAATAGGCCTGGGCATACCCCGCGTAGTCGCCGTTGATCGTGTAAAATCCCGTGACCGTATTATGACACGCATAGCCAAAAAGAATGGCCTTCAGGTTTCCGTCGCGCCCGGTCACGCGCAGCACGGGCACGTCGTGGTCGACCGGTCCGTCCGGATTAGGACTGTTGCGAATCTCGGTTCCCACCGGCAGTCGCCGGTTCATGGCGAAACCGGCCCGGGCTCGCGTGTAATGCATCACGGCGGGCTCGCTGTGCGAGAGCGCGTCGCCGATCACTTGGACGATCTTTCCCTCCAAGGCCCGCCCATATGCGTCCGCCTTCGCGACAAACGCGGCATCGCCCACGCCCCGGCCGTAAGGAGACGGACCCGAATGCGTATGCGACGCATTCAGGAGAATCGACTCAGGCCGCAATCCGTGGCGCTCGCCTGACTGCCGCTCGACGGCCTCCCGCACCGGTCGCGGCACGCCGATCAGGTCCAGTGTGACAAAGACCATCCGCGCGCCCGCCGTATCCTCGATCGCGAGCGCCTTGGCGTAAAGTCGTTGCGCCACGCCTTCGCTCGGTTTGTTCCGGTTTCCATAACCGGCCATCCAGACCGGCCCTTCCGGAGTGATGTCAACCGCGGCCGCTCCCGCCTTCCAGGCGATAGCCTCCGGTTTCTCGGCCGCGACCGCGGCCGGAATAACAAGAAGCGCGCTGCCCAACAAAAACCCACCGAAGCGTATGATTTTCATAAATGGAAGAGACCCGGCTCTGCAGCCGAGTCTCGCTGTTGCAAATCGAATCGATTAGGCAACTCGTGATGCCGGATCAGAACCTTCCGGTGATGCCGCCCACGATCTTGGCGTGAAAGGTGCGCCAACTCGTAATCCGATCCCGGTAGGCGGCGTAACGCTCGTCGAGCGGAACCGAAAATAGGTTATCCACGTCCAGGAAAATGCCGGTGTTCTTCGAGAAATTATACCGCGATTTCCAGCCCCACGTGGTTTTGGCCACCTGATAGGTCACCAGCGCCGCGTTGGTTGAATTGGAAGTCAGGTACTCGCCCCGATAAACCGCCTGCAGGCGCAAGTCGAAACCGTGTCCCCGATAGCCGAGGCCGAGGTTGCCCGTGACATCGAGGAAACCCGCGATCGTTCCGCCCGCACTGGAAGTCGGTCCGGTCGTGAAATTGGAATTCTCTCCATGGGTTTTCAATTTGGTGACGTTGGCGTAAACCCCAAGGCCCTTCGCCCACCCGGGAAGAAACACCAGTTGCTGCTGGTAGCTGGCCTCAATGCCCTTGATCACCGCATAGCCGCTGTTGCGCTGGGTTGTTATACGGTAGCCGACGTACTGCCCGTCGTGCCCGTTGTCCTGTCCGGAACCAACAAACTGGCTGTTGTCCGTGGCGATGTAATCCTGGATTTTCTTTTGAAACACGCCCACCGACACCATCCCCTGCGGTTTGAAATAATATTCCGCGGTGAGATCCCAGTTATTCGAGTACTGAGGCTTCAACTCGGGATTGCTGACGGTAATGGTCTGCGCGTTGTCGTTGACATTGGTATTCGGAATGATGCTGCCGAAGGGGGCGCGACCGACCCCGGTCGACCAGCTCAATCGCGACACCAAGCCGGGGATGGGTTCATACTTCAAATGCACCCCGGGCAGGTAGAAGCGGTACTGGCCTTTGTTATGGTCCCGACCGCCAAATTGCTCCAGGAGACGCCGGCGTTGTTCCGGGTCTGTGACGGGCCCGACCCATGCCGCCCGCCGGGCCGCTTCGGCCGGCGTAATGCGGGTGAGCGGGCCTTCACCGTCATCTTTGGTGTCTTCCACGCGCACGCCGCCCAAAACCGACAGTGGACCGAATTTGACGTTGCCCATGACATAGGCCGCAGCCACTTGCTCCTTAATTTTGAAGTCCTGGCTCAGCTTTCCGGAGGTGAAGGAAATATCCTCTTTCCACAGTTCCGGATAGAGCGCTTGATGGCGGGCCACGCCGTAGGCGTTCATCCACGGCGGCAATGTGCCACTCTTCGGGTCCCTGAACCATTTGTTCTCGTCCGTGGTCACCTTGTGCTCGGGATACGCGAACTGCTCCAAACCAACATTGTCATCTGCGGTGCCGAGGACTCCGTCCGGTCCGGTGAAATCGTACCGGCGGGGATTCTGCCAGAGGTGCCGGTTCTGCCGCTGATAGGTAAAACCCGTCTTGAAGTAGGCCGGCACCGACAGGCGGAGATTCCTTTTCAAATCGAATTTCGCGCCGAGGACCTTGTCGAAGCCGCGCCGGTCGGTCTGGGACAGCCGCAGCGACCCGTAGTTTTTCAGATCGAACATGCTGGGACCCTCCGTCTGGGTCAACAGGGGGAAGATATTGTCCTTTGAATGATCAACCGTCCACCCGATGTTCGGCAGGTTGTAGGTGATGTCTCCTTTGGGGTGGGAGCGGTGTTTATCGTTCTTGTGGGAAATGTCGTAGTAGGTCGCCGAGTCCGAATAGCTCAGGCTGTAGACGATGAGCATGTCGTCGGACTTGTGCCGAACCTGGGGCGAAAACAGGTAGGTCCGGCCCGACTTGTCGTTCGTCGACATGAGCATGGAGTTTCCGCCGCTGGCGATCAATGGGCCGCCCGGATAGATCCGGGTGATTCCATTCGCGTAATTGGGGTTGATAAACCCGCCACCGGTGCGGTTGCCATTTGCGTCCACAGTGGCCAGCGGGTTCGGAACCGCTGCGCTCGCCACTCCGACAGTTGCAAGCGTGGTCGTAAGATTGTCGTTATTTTCGTGGAAAAAATTGGCCGACATATTCAGCGAAACAATCGTCTGATCGGAAAAGCGGTAGTCGAGTTTCAGTCCGGAAGCCATGCGTGAGCGCGTGGCGCCGTTGACCATCAACCGTTGCGTCGACCAATTGTAGACCGGGCCAGGTGTGGCCCTGCGCTCATAGGCGCTCCCGATGAGCGCGCCGCCGACCGGCGCGCTATGAAAGGTGCCGGTCAGGGTGATGCCGATGTTGCGCTTCTCCCCGACTATATCTTGATAAGTAAGATTTGCCGATGGTCCGTAGCCATTAATCGGTTGTTTCCATTTGGCGGCGGGGCCCATGTATCCAGGCTGGGTGGTAACCCCGAAGCCGAAAGTAATCAGCCGGCCGCCCGCGCGATCGAACGCGCTCTTCGTCACCAAGTTCACGCTGCCCCCGATCGAGGCTCCATCCATGTCCGGCGTCGGCGCCTTGGTCACTTCAATGGTTTCGATATTGCCCAGCGACACTTGCTCCATCTCGAACTGCCGTCCAGAGCCCGCTGATTGTGAGGTGGCCAACTGCTGACCGTCCATCGTGACCGAATTCAATGAAGAACCGACGCCGCGAACGCTCACCGAACGCACGTCCGGCCCATTGTACTCCGCGGTCATTCCGGCCATGTGCTGCAGCATGTCGCCGACATTTCCGTCGGCCACATTGCCAAACGTATCGGAGGAAACGATCGCCTTTACGTTCGGCGCCATTCGCTGGAGGGTTTCCGCCTTGGCCGTGCCTTCGCGCTCCCCGGCCACTACGAATTTGTCGAGCTTGTAGATTTCCGAGGTGAGTTCCACATCCTGAACCACCCTCTGACCGGACGCCACCGACACCGGAATCCGCTTCGAATCCAGACCGGTGAAACTCACCGCGAGCGTCGTCGCGCCAGCCGGGACGCCGTTGAATTGAAACCGGCCTTCACGGTCGGTGGTGGTGGTTTGATTCGTGCCCACTAATTGCACCACTGCGCCCTCCAAATAGGACTGGGTGGCGGCGTTGCTCACCTGGCCGGTGACGGTTCCACCGCTCGCCTGGCCCGAAGCCAGCAAGGGGAAGAACCAGGCAAAAAGGAGGGCGCACCCTCCGCGGAAGAACAAGGACACAGTGGAACTCATGGGATTATATGGACTTATGGGCTGGGTTAGGGGAAACACACGCACGCGAGGCGAGAAGCTCACCCCGAAACGTCATGCAGCCCGTATGTTTTCATTTCTTTCGCGTCAACTGAATAACTTGCGAGTGCGGATTAGAACCGTCCGGTGATGCCGCCCACAATCTTGGTCGCGAAGGTACGGTAGCTGGTTACGCGTCCCGGGTAGGCTGCCCAGCGACGGTCGAGGGGTGTCGAGAACATATTCTCCAAGTCGAAGAATACGCCCAGGCCCTTCGAGAAGTTGTAGCGTGACTTCCAACTCCAGGTCCACTTCGGCTCCTGCCAGCTCACGAGTGAAGCATCCGTGCTGTTCGCAACCAGGTATTTGCCACGGTAGACGGTCTGCAAACGCAGGTCCAAGCCGAAGCCGCGGTAACCAAGGCCGATGTTGCCCGTGGTATCGAGGAAACCCGCCAGCGTGCCACCCGCGCTGCTGGAGGGGCCCGTCGTAAAGGCGGAATTTTGCCCTTCCGTGCGGAGCTTGGTGTAGTTCGCGTAGACGCCGAAGCCCTTCGTCCAACCGGGCAGGAAGGTCAGCTGCTGCTGGTAACTGGCCTCAAGGCCTTCGATCTTCGCATATCCGCCATTGATCGTCGTAATGATCCGGTAGCCGACATACTGCCCGTCGAAACCGTTGTCCCGGCCGGCCTCGACGAACCGGCTGTTGTTTTCAATGCAATATAATCCGTGATATTCTTCCGGAACGCACCGATCGAGATCATGCCCTGCGGCTTGAAGTAATACTCGGCGGTCAGGTCCCAGTTCTTCCCATATTGCGGCTTCAGATTCGGATTGGTCACCGTGACGGTCTCGGCGGTGTCGTTGATTGTCGTGTTCGGGATGATTGAGCCGAAGGCCGGGCGTCCTACGCCCGTCAACCAACTCCGCCGTGCAATCAAACCGTTCAACGGCTCAAACTTCAGATGCGCGCCGGGGAGGAAAAACTGGTACTTGCCTTCATTCGTATATCGACCGCCAAACTGCTCGAGATTACGTCGACGCTGTTCGGCACCCGTCACCGTTCCGACCCAGGCGGCCCGGCGGGCGGCTTCGGTCGGGCTCAGCGGACTGAGCGGGCCTTCGCCCACGTCCCGGGTGTCTTCGATGTGCGTGATTTCGATGAGCG
>JACQWL010000127.1 GCA_016209255.1 Verrucomicrobiota bacterium | reverse complement strand
GCTCTATCTCAACAATCGTCGCGACTGGATGGGTGCGCTGGCCAACCGCCGCTTGGGCAACGCCGCGCTCCTTGTCTGCCTGCTCGTCTTTGCCGCGGTGTGCGTGCGGGAAATCGCGGGCGTGCTGTCGCGGTGAAATCGTTCACGGCGGCGATGAAATGCGATAGCCGATGAAAAATCCCGGGCATTTGGAGGGGAAGAAGATTTTTTTGGCAGAGAGATTTCCAGACGGGAAGAAGTCCGCTCTGAAAATCTTCCTGCCAAAAAAATCTTCCTGCCGTCCAAGGTTCCGAGGTTCTTCTCAGGACGCTGGCGCATTTCATCACCGCCTTGGTCAATCGCTTTCAATGGCCCGACTCAAAGTGAAGGCGGTCGATTTTGATCCACGGATCAATATTGGGCGCACTCCTTCCGGGTTGCGCGCCTTCCGCGCTTCGTCTGTTGACACCAGTGCGCTGGATTCAACTGGAGTAAATCAAAAGGGGCTACCCCAGCACCGCTTTCAGCACCTTGCCGAGATCGGTCACGCGGTACGGTTTCGTGAGGTAGCCGCAGAAGCCCTTGGCGAGAAACTCGCGGGCCATCTCGTCGTTGTCGTAACCGCTGGCGACGATGGCGCGCACCTCGGGATCCAGCTTTCGGAGTTCGTTGAAGCACTCCTCGCCCCCCATGCCGCCGACCACCGTGAGGTCCATGATGACCGCATCGTAGGGCCGGCCGATGTTCTGGTAACGCTTGTAGAGCGCGATGGCCTCCTCGCCGGTCCTGGCCAGGTCGTATCTGTAGTCGAGGCTCTGCAACATCGTCGCGGTGAGCGCGGAAATCTTCGGATCGTCGTCCATGAACAGGACGCGGCCAGTGCCGAAGCGCAGCGACGGGGCGCGGCGCGCCACCACCTCGACCGGCTTGTCCGCCTTCGGCAGGTAGACGGTGAAGGCCGTGCCGACGCCGACCTCCGTGGCGAGGCCGATCTGGCCGCCGTGCTTGCGGGCGATCGAAAGCACGGTCGCGAGGCCGAGACCGGTGCCGTGCTTCTTCGTGGTGAAGAACGGGTCGAATATCTTCTCGATGTGTTCCGGCTTGATGCCGTTGCCGTTGTCGCGGACCTCAAACTCGACATACTCGCCCGCGGCCAGCGCCGCCACCTGGTTTTCCGCGAGCGTGATGTTGCCGGCGCGAATCTCGAGCCGGGGCTGGTGCGGTGGCGGGGGCATCGCCTGCAGCGCGTTGACAATGAGGTTTTGGAACACCTGCAGGATCTGGGCACGGTCAACCTGAACGGGTTCGGTGCCCTCGGGCACATCCAGGGTGACGACGGCGGTCGAGGCGGCGGCGGCGATCTTGATCGAGTCCTCGAGGATTTCCTTCGCGGTGCAGACGATCTGCGTGCCGACGCCGCCCTTGGCGAAGGCGAGGAGCTGCTTGGTGAGGCCCTTGGCCGTCAGGCACGATTTCTCGGCATCGCCGAGGGCGGTGTAGTCGCGGTTGTCCTTGGCCAGCGAGACCGCGCCCAGGATCGTGGTGAGGAGATTGTTGAAGTCATGGGCGATCCCGCCGGCGAGCAGCCCAAGCGACTCGAAGCGGTTGGCCTTCACGAGCTCCTCGGGGGTCAGCGTCATCTCCTCGGGATCCCGGAAAATAATCGCGACACCCCGGGGCTTGTTGTCGGCCCCGAACACGGCCCGGGCGGTCCAGACGATTGGAGTCGGCGCTTCGCCGTCGGCGGCCGCGGCCAGCGCGTCGTCGCTGATCAGCGGCAGCGGGTTGTCGGCCGTCAGGGCGCGCTCCACCGGGTCGTCGCTGGGGCGCCGGCTCTGGCGGTTGACGAGCCGGAGCACATCGCCGATGGGCCGGCCGCGGCCCTGGTCGGCCGCGAGGCGCAGCAGACGCGTGGCGCTGGCGTTGAGAAAAACGATCTTGCCGCGCTCGTCAGTGACGACGACGGCCTCGGCCAGCGTGCCGAAGACCTCGTTCGCGAGGACGGTGGGGAGCGCACCGTCCTGCGCGCCGGCGCCGGCGGGCAGGCTGCACGCGAAACCGACGACACGCGTGAGTTCGCGTTTGCGCGTCACCGTGCGGTGTGCGCCGAACAGCACGGGGACGGCGCGGCCGTCCTTGGCGCGCAGGCGCACGGGTTCGAGGAATGTGTTCTCGCCCGGGGCGCGGGCGAGCAGCCAGGCTTCGACGCCCGCCGCGGCCTCCTCGGCGGGAAGCGCCGCAGCAAATGAGGCGGCAGCGGGCGCCAACTCGCCCTCGGCATAGCCGAGGAGGGTTTCCCACGCCGGTGAGAACCAGAAGCCGTCGTTCGCGAAATCGAGCTCGAACGCGGCGAGCGGCCCGGAATTGCTGAGATCCTGCAGACGGGCGTCGTTGGCGACGAGCGCGTCCTCGAGTTCCTTGCGCTCGGAGATGTCGAGGTGCAGGCCGACGACGCGTTCGAGTTCGCCGGCGGAGTTCAACCCTTGCACGCCGATGCACTGGATCCACGTCCAGTGGCCGCGCTGGTGCTTCATGCGGAATTCAACGCTGAACGGACGCGAGGCGATCGTGAGTTTCCTGCCGATTTTGTCGGGCGCCGCGGCGGAGTCCTCGGGGTGGATGAGCCGGTGCCAGGTTTCGAGCGTGTCGGGCAGTTCGGCGACCGTGTAGCCGAGGAGTTTCTTCCAGACGGGTGAAAAGCGGACACGTCCGGTTTTCAAATTGAGATCGAAAAAGCCCACGGCGCCCGCGTCGGAAAGCAGTTTCGTTCCCGCCGCCTCTTCATCGCCGCCGCCCTCCTTCTCCGGGGCCCCGGCCGGCACCGGTGGCTGCACGGTAGCGATATAGCCCGGAACCGGGCCGAAAATCTTCTCCAGGCGCACGCGCATTTCGCGCGGCGCGCCCTCGCGCGGCTGAACGTTCAGCATCGCCTGCCGGTCGAGCGCGCTCACCAGCAGGGCGTCCCACTGTGCTTCGAGAAACTCGGGGTCGTTGGACACGACTTCGAATGCGAAGAGCGACGCGAAGGCTTCGCCGACGAGTTCGCCGTCGCCGGTCTGCCAGAGGGTGCGGGCCGAGCCGTTGGCCGCGGTGACCCGGCCGGCGGAATCGAGGACGAGCACGGCGCAAACGTCGTCGGCAGGCTTGCGCGCCGTGGCTGGGGCGGGTACAGTGCCGGACGATGAAATGGATTCGTTCACGCGCGCATCGCAGTGAGCCAGCGTTTTGTGCGTTTGGCGAGAAAATCGATGAAGGCCGGGTGGTCGTTCAGGCAGGGTATCTGCGTGAATGACTCGCCCCCGGCGCCGAGAAACGTCGCGCGACCCTGTTGCTGGATTTCCTCGAGCGTCTCCAGGCAGTCGGCGGTGAACGCCGGGCAGAGGACGAGAAGTTTTTTCACGCCCGCCTTCGGCAGCCGCCCGAACTCGTGGTCGGTAAACGGCCGGAGCCACGGTTCGCCGACGAGGCGGGACTGGAAGGAGACGGAGTATTTGCCGGGCGCGAAACGGGCGCGGGCGGCGAACGCGCGCGTGGTCGCGTAGCACTGCGCGCGGTAACACGTGGCATGGACGGGCGAGCAGGTCGTGCAGCAATCGGGCACGATCAGGCAATGGGCCCGCGAGGAATCGGCTTTGCGCATGTGGCGTTCGGGCAGACCGTGGTAGGAAAAAAGCACGAAATCATGCGGCTGGGCGAGGTAGGGCGCAGAGACGGCGTGGAGCGCGTCGACGTAGTCGGGATCGGCGAAGAACGGCTGCACCGTGGTCACGCGGAGTTTCGGCGCCTGCTTCGCGACCTCCTCCATCACGCGCACCACCACGGTCTCCCACGATGACATCGCGTAGTGCGGGTATTGCGGGAAGAGTAGCACCTCGTCGACGCCATCCGCGGCGATTTGGGCGACGATGGAAGCGACGGAGGGCTGGCCGTACCGCATCGCGAGGTACACGGGCGTCCCGTTTTCGTTGCGCTCCGACGCGGCAAGGGCGGCGGCGAGTTTGTTCCGGACCGAGCGCGACGTGAGGACGAGCGGCGAACCGTCCTTGGTCCAAATCTGCTCGTAGGCGTGCGCGGACTTTTTGGGGCGCGTCCGGAGAATGCCGCCCTCCAGCAGGAGCCAGCGGGCGGGCGCGGGGAGATCGAGGACGCGTTCGTCGCCCAGAAACTCGCGCAGATAGCGCCGGACGTCCGCGATGGACGTGGAAGCGGGGGAGCCAAGGTTGACAAGGAGGACGGCGCATTTGGGCATGGAGCAGGTTTTTGCTGCGCAAGAACCTGAATTAGCTTTCCGCCGCAAGGCGGAAAGCTCACGCCAGCCCGCGGCAGGAGCGGATCTGCGCGATCAGCCGGTGGACGTTTTCCGGCGCGATTCGGTCGGTGATGACCGTGCGCGGATAGTTCGGCTCCAGGTCGAGCCGGACGCCGTCCTCGCTGCCGGGGCGGACGAAATCCTCGACAAAATCCATGCCACCGCGGGCGCGCATCCAGCGCCAGTACGGATCCGGGTCCCCGGATTCGATCACGATCTCGGCGTGCAGGAACACATGGCAGTACAGCGTAAGGTCGCGAAACGAAGCAAACCAAGTGGGCGGGGTCACCAGTTGATCTCGAATGATGAGGGGCATCGGTCGGGTTCTGTGGGCGTTATTACCGCCAGATTGGACACGACGGGCAAGAAATCGAGCCGGGAAAAATTTGGCGGACGAAATGAGAAAGACGGAACAAATCCGATCGGGGCGCCGCGTGGACCGCGGTGGTGCGCGGCCAGATTCATTATTCCTTAATTGAGTTTCCGCGGAAGCCGGAGGATTAATCAGGTTTTTGCGCAGCAAAAACCTTTCATGAGTTCACCGCACACTCCCGTCCTCCTCGTCATCCGCGATGGCTGGGGCAAGAATCCCGATCTCACGCAGAACGCGACCAATGCCATTTTCCTCGCGAAGAAACCATGCGATGACCTGCTGCACGCGAAATACCCCCACACGCTCATCCGGGCGTCGGGCCTGGATGTCGGCCTGCCCGACGGCGTGATGGGCAACAGCGAGGTCGGGCATGAAAACATCGGCGCCGGCCGCATCGTCGACCAGGAACTGGTGCGCTTGAACAAACTGTTCCTGGAAAAACGCCTCGCCACCAATCCGGTGTGGCAGGCGATCGTCGAGCGCTTCCGGACGCGCGCCGGCGCGCGTTTGCACCTGATGGGGATCGTGAGCGATGCGGGCGTGCACGGGATGCTCGAGCATTTGTATGGCATCCTCCGGCAGGCGAAGGCCGACGGATTTCGCCCGGAGCAAGTATTCATCCACGCGTTTACCGATGGCCGCGACACGCCGCCCAATAGTGGCGTTGGCTACGTGAGACAGGTTGAAGCGAAATGCCGTGAAATCGGAGTGGGTCAGATTGCGAGCGTGTGCGGACGTTTCTGGGCGATGGATCGCGACAACCGCTGGGAGCGCGTCCAACAGGCCTACGACATGCTCACCGGCCGCCGGGCCGTCGCGACCGCGCCGGGCGCCGCGGCCGCGGTCCAGCAGTACTACGACGCCCCGCTCAGCGCGACGCAGAAGGGCGACGAGTTTGTCGCCGCGACCTGGGTGGTCGGCGCCGACGGCAAACCGCTCGCCACCATCGGCGATGGCGACGCGGTGTTGTTCTACAATTACCGCGGCGATCGCCCGCGCGAACTCACGCGGGCGTTCGTACTGGACGATTTCAGGGGATTCGAGCGCGGCGCGAAACTGGACCTCTATTACGCGACGATGACGGAGTATGAGACCGGGCTGCCGGTGAATGTGATTTCGGGGAAACCCGGGGCGTTGAAGAATATCCTGGGCCAGGTTGTGAGCGACGCCGGCATCGCGCAGTTCCGCTGCGCCGAGACGGAGAAAAATCCGCACGTGACGTTTTTCTTCAACAACTACCGCAAAGAGCCGTTCCCCGGCGAGGAGCGCGCGTGCCCGCCAAGCCCGAAGGTGCCGACCTATGATCTGCAACCGGAAATGTCCGCGGCCGAGGTGACCGCGGTGGCGAAGGAGGCGATCCTCTCCGGCAAGTATGGTTTGCTGGTCGTGAATTTCGCCAATCCCGACATGGTCGGCCACACGGGCTCGCTGCCGGCCGCGATCAAGGCCGTCGAGGCCACGGACCGGGGCGTCGGCGAACTGTTGGCCGTGCTGGAAAAAGTGGGGGGCCGTGCGGTGATTCTCGCCGACCATGGCAACGCCGAGCAGATGTGGGACCCGACGGTCAACGGCCCGCACACGGCGCACACGCTGAATCCCGTGGAGGTTTTTGTCGTCGGCGAGGGTTTTGCCGCGGGCCAGACGCGAATGCGCGAAGGCGGCCGGCTGGCGGACATCGCACCGACGGTGCTTGCGCTGATGGGCCTGCCGCAACCGGCGGAGATGACGGGGGAGAGTTTGGTGGCGTAGCGGCTGACCTATATCGTGGCATTCCCCAGTCGCTGATGAACGGACAAGAACCAATTCTCTCCGTTGCATTCTTCCGCACCGAAACCGGACGCGAACCGGTGCGCGAATGGTTAAAATCTTTGCCGCGCAACGAGAGGCGTGTAATCGGCGAAGACATCAAGACGGTGCAATTCGGCTGGCCGCTCGGAATGCCCGTGGTGCGCAAGCTGGACAGGGATCTCTGGGAAGTCCGTTCGCGCCTCCCGACTCGTATCGCCCGCGTTATCTTTACGACTGGCGAAGGGCGGATGATTTTGCTCCACGGCTTCATGAAGAAGTCGCAGCACACGCCGAGGGAAGATTTGGAACTCGCGAAAAGCCGCCTGTACCTGCTAACTTAGCGGCATGAAGAAAGAGCACATCGGTTCCGATCTTGACGGGTTCCTCGCGCAGGAGGGTCTACTGGCCGAATGCGAGGCGGGGGCGTTCAAGCGCGTCGTCGCCTGGCAGCTTGAGCAAGAGATGAAGCGGCGACGGATTTCCCGCGATAAGCTCGCCAGTCGAATGAAGACCAGTCGCTCCACGGTTG
>JACQWL010000126.1 GCA_016209255.1 Verrucomicrobiota bacterium | reverse complement strand
GCCTTGAACCCGTTTCTCGGGAGGAGCTCCTGCGTCGCACCCGCCAAGGCTCGGTCGTGGTCTTTGATGTGCGGCCGGAGGAGGAATTCGCGGCGGGGCACATTCCCGGCGCGGTCAATGTACCGCTCCATGACTTGAAACGCCGGCTGGCTGACCTGCCGCGCAGCCAGGAGATCGTCGCGTACTGCCGCGGCCCTTATTGCGTGATGGCCTTCGAAGCGGTGGCGCTGATGCGGGAGCGTGGCTTCAAGGCCCGGCGGCTGACCGAGGGCTACCCGGAATGGAAATTGGCGGGCTTGCCGGTTACCGCAGCCAGCTAAAGGCGATCGTCTACTTCGTCATGAAAATCCTGTGAACCGAATCTACCTCGACTACAATGCCAGCACGCCGATCGCGCCGGAAGTGGCGGACGCGATGCGGCCTTACCTGGCCGAACACTTTGGGAACCCCTCGAGTCATCATTGGGCGGGGGCGCCGGCCAAAGCAGCGCTTGAACACGCCCGCACCCGGGTCGCCGGGCTGCTGGGCAGCAAGCCGGGAGAGGTCGTCTTCACGAGCGGCGGCACGGAGGCGAACAACCACGCCATCAAAGGGGCGTTCTTCGCCCGGCGCGGACGCGGCCATCACATCATCACCACCCAGATCGAGCACCCCGCGACGCTGCAACCCTGCCGTTTCCTCGAGCAACTCGGCGCCGAGATCACGTATCTGCCCGTGGACGGGACCGGGATGGTCGACCCCGATGATGTCCGCGAGGCGATCACGGCCCACACGATTCTGGTCAGCGTGATGCACGCCAATAACGAGGTGGGCACGATCCAGCCCATCGGCGCCATTGCGCGCATTACGCGCGAGCGCGGCGTGCTGCTGCACACGGATGCCGCTCAGTCGGTCGGCAAAATCCCGACGAAAGTCGACGACCTCGGGGTGGACCTGCTGTCGGTGGCCGGCCACAAAGTTTACGCGCCGAAGGGCGTCGGCGCACTGTATATCCGCAACGAGGTGGAACTGGAGCCGTTGCTGCACGGAGCGGGACATGAATCGGGGCGGCGGGCAGGAACCGAGAACGTGGTGCTGGATGTCGGACTCGGCGTGGCGTGCGACCTGGCCGCGAAAGAGTTCGATACGCGGATCGCCCGCCTTACGCACCTGCGCGACTACTTCCATGCGGGTTTGAGGGAATTGTTTGGCCCGGATCTCCACCTGAACGGGCATCCGGGCGCACGACTGCCCAATACGCTCAACGTGAGCTTCGAAGGCCGCATCGGCAGCGAGGTGCTGGAAGTCCTGGAGAATGTCGCCGCCTCCACCGGCTCGGCGTGCCACAGTGGACGCCGCGAGCTCTCGCCCGTGCTCAAAGCGATGGGCGTATCCGAAGCCATCGGCCTGGGCGCCGTGCGCTTCAGCCTTGGGCGTGGCACAACGCTGGAAGAGATCGATCTCGTGCTGGAGTTGCTGCGCTCGAAGTTGCTGCGGAGGACGACATGACAAAGTGGCTCATCAATTTCTCGGTGCAGTTTCCGAAGACGACCCTCGCCCTCGCGCTCGGGGTCACGGTGTTGTTTGGATGGCAGTTCCCCAAAGTCCGCATCGACACCGATCCGAAGAACATGCTGCCCGATACGTCGGCCGTGCGGGTCTATAACGACGAAGTCGAGCGGCAGTTCAGCCTGCATCCCGACACCATTGTGGTCGGCGTCGTCAACGAGCGGGGGCTGCTCAATCCGGAGTCGTTGCGCCGGGTCGCGGAGATTACCGACCGGATTCTGGCGCTGCCCGGTGTCATCACCCGCGACGTGTTGGGGCTGCGCACGGTGGACGATGTGAGCGTGAACGGCGCGGAACTGGGCGTGCGCCCTTTGCTGGCCGACGTGCCGGCGAACGACGCGGAGGTCGCCGCGCTGCGCAAGGCGCTGTTCGCCAATCCGCTCATGGTGGGCCGGTTCATTTCGACCGATGCGACCACGACGGCGGTCTACGTTCCGATCGAAGCGACCGCCAACGGCAAGGAAATCGCGGACCGGATTCGCGAAATCCTGGCGGCGTATCAGGGACCGGAGCGATTTTATGTGGCCGGCGATCCGGTCGCGCGGGATACCTTCGGCGCGCAGATGTTTCGGCAGATGGGCGTGTTCTCACCCATCGCCGGCATGGTGATGTGCGTCGTGTTGTGGCTGATGTTTCGCAGCGTGACGCTGATCGCCGCCAACATGGGCGTGGCCATGTTGAGCATCGTGTGGGCGATGGGCGCGCTGATCGGTGGCGGTTACACGGTCCACATCATGAGTTCGATGATCCCGGTCTTCCTGATGGCGATCAGCACGGACACGGTTCATATCTTCAACGAGTTTTGCTTCCGCTTCGCGGAGTCGCGGGACAAGCGCACCGCGGTGGTGGAAACGATGCAGGTGGTCGGACCGCCGGTGGTGCTTTCGGACCTGACGACCGCGGCGGCGTTCGTTTCGCTGGCGACCGGACCGATTGTGCCCGTGAAAGTCTTCGGGATTTTTGTCGGCGTGGGCACGCTCGCGATCCTGCTGATGAGTTTCACGGTGGTTCCGGCGCTGCTGATGCTGATGAGCGAGCGCCGCGTGCTGGCCTTGGCGGCGGCGCATACGGGCAAGACCGGCAGCGGCGATTCGGCCTCGGGCTGGCTGCTGGCGCTGGGACGGTTGGGCGTGGGGCGCAGCCGCGCCGTTTTGCTCGTGGGACTCGGGCTGCTCGTGCTGGCCGCCGCCGGGATGAGTCAGATTCGAATCAACAACAACCTGGTCTCCTGGTTTCGCGCCGGCAGCGAGATTCGCGAGGCGGACCGCGTGATGAACGAAAAGCTCGGCGGCACGTCCACGGGCTACCTTGTGGTGCGCGGCGGGGAGCCCGATTTCGTGAAACGGCCCGAGACGTTGCGCTGGATCGAGGCGTTGCAACGCGACCTGGAAAGCGACCCGCTGGTGGGCAAGACGGTTTCGGTGGCGGATGTGGTCAAGCGGATCAACCGCGTGCTGCACGGCGATCAGGCGCAGTTCGACACGATTCCCGACTCGGCGGAGATCGTCGCACAGCAGTTGTTCGTGTTCACCATGGCGGTCAAGCCGCGCGACCTCGACAGCTTGGTGGATTACCCGTTTCAGGCGGCCAACATCATGCTGCAATTCAAGAGCTGGGACGCGGACGTGATGCGCCGGGCCATCGCCCGCGCCGAAGCCTTTGCCCGCGCGCACCCGCTGCCGGGCCTGCCGGCCGCGACGGCGGCGCAGGCCGGCGCGCCAATCAAGCCGGCGGGCATCGCAAACTTCAACCTCGTGTGGAACGACGAGGTGCTGTGGGGGATGTTGAGCGGTTTCATCTCGTCGCTGGTGCTCGTGCTGGTGCTGTTGGTCTTTGAATACCGCTCGCTGCGGTGGGGCGTCGTGAGTTTTGTGCCGCTGCTGTTCACCGTGGCGCTCATCTACGGGGCGGTGGGTCTGGTGGGGAAGGATTTCGACATGCCGATCTCGGTGCTCAGCACGTTGTCGCTGGGCATGGCGATCGATTTCGCGATTCACTTTGTCAGCCGGTTCCGCGCGCGAATGGCCGAAGCCGGCACGTTCCGGCGGGTGGGCGATGCACCTCCGGAACTGGTGGCCGACGCCCTGTTGTGGACGGCCGGCCGCCCCGGCCGGGGCATCATGCGCAACGCGGTCCTGTTCGCAGCCGGGTTCTTCGTGATGCTCTTCGCGAGCCTGACGCCTTACATCACGGTCGGGGCGTTCATGGCGGCGATCATGATCCTGAGCTCGCTGGCGACGCTGCTGTTTTTGCCGGCGCTCGTCACCGTGTTTGGCCGGTGGCTGCCGCAGGGGCCGAGGCGAAGCGCGGAGCAACCTCTGCAAAACTGAAAGAGACAATCGCGGTCATCACGCCGATCCGCCGCTTTTACTGAAACCATCCGACAAAATACGCTTATGAACACGAAATCATTCTTGTTGGCGACGCCCGCTGCGGCCGGGCTGGCTGCAGCCCTGTTGCTGGGTCTGGCAGCAGCCCGGCCAGCGGCGCAGGCCTATCCGCCGGCGGTTGGGATTCTCAGCAACAAAAAGGACTGCCTGGAGTGCCACGCGAACAATGGCCCGTGGAAGGACGACCAGCGCACCATCGTTGACATCCTCGACAAGGACACGATGAAGTCGCTCAAGCAGGCCGACGGCAGCTTCCTCATTGAGACGAAGCGCGGCGCGGCTCGAACGCTGCTCACGGTCATCGGGCGGGCCAGGGGCGATGCGCGGGAAGCGCCTTACCGCAACGCGTGGCTCTACGTCGATCCCACGACGATCGGCCGGGCATCGCTCTCGAAGTTCGCGCCCGGCTGGGACGTGAATTTGCCCATGTCCTGCCGCATCGTCGGCGACACGCTCGACCTGTACGCAGGCGCGACCCTGACGGTCCTGCCCATGACCATTCGCCCCAGCGACGCCGCCCAAGACGCGGTGCTTACGTTGCAAGTGATGCTGACCAAAGGCGAGTCGGTCAAAGCCAAGCCCGAGGAAGGAATGACTGGCAGCTATTTTGAACGAAAGGTGAAGCTAAAGGTCACCGATTAGCCGAGGAGCCTGCCGATGAAAACTCAACTCACTTTTTTCTGGCCGCTGCTTTTTGCCGCGTCGCTGCCCGGGCAGGCGCCGACCGCGGACGAAATCGCCGGGAAATCGCAGCAAGCCTTCTCCTACGCCGGCCAGGACATGGTCGCACGCGTCGTGATGACGCTCGTCACCGCCAGGGGTGAACAGCGCGTCCGCGACCTCACGTTGCTGCGCCGCAACGCCGACGCCGGGCGGCAGAAATACTTCCTCTATTTTCACAGTCCCGCCGATGTGCGCGGCACGGCGTTCCTCGTCGGGAAAGAACCGGGGCGCGATGCGGACCGCTGGCTCTTCATCCCCGCGATCAACCTCGTCCAGCGCATCGCCGCGCGCGATGCCGAGTCCAGCTTCGTCGGTTCGGACTTCAGCTACGAAGACGTATCCGGCCGGCCGCTGCCGGCAGACTCGCGCAAGCTGTTGCGGGAAGAATCGCTCAACGGTCGCGCCTGCTACGTCGTCGAGAGCGTGCCGAAGACCCGCGCCAGCTTCACCCGCAAGCTCGCATGGATCGACCGCGCGAATTTCCTGCCGCTGAAGGAGGAATACTTCGATGCGCAGCAGGCGCTGTTCAGAGTTTTCACGGCCGACGAAGTGCGCGACGCGGACGGCCTGCCGACCGTGACCAGGCGCACGATGAAAAACGTGAAGAGCGGCCATCGCACGGAGGTCGTCTTCAAGCAGGTCAAATACAACGCCGGCCTCGGCGAAGACGTCTTCACGGAACGAGCGCTGCGCCGTCCGCCTGCGCCATGGATCTCCGGCGACTAATCCGGTTGGCCGCACTCGTGGCGGTCTCCGTGTGCTGCGCCAGCGCCGAGGACATCAAACTCCCCGGCGATTGGCGTGGCAGCATCCACGGCTTTGGGCTGGTCAATTACTCCGCGCGGCCCGACCTGGAAGCGTCGCCGTTACGCGACGGCCTGGGCGAACACGGCTTCCTGCTCGGCGACCAGCGGATGCAATTGAAACTGGAAGCCCGGTCGCCGAAGGGCACGGCGAGCCTGCTCGCCAAGCCGGAATTCTTCTACGACGCCGTGGCCGAAAAAACCGGCTTGGGTCTGCGCGAAGGTTACCTCGACCTGGCGCACGACCGATGGGACCTGCGGGTGGGCCGGCAAATTGTCACTTGG
Organism: Verrucomicrobiota bacterium; assembly: GCA_016209255.1. Lineage (GTDB taxonomy): Bacteria > Verrucomicrobiota > Verrucomicrobiia > Opitutales > Opitutaceae > ER46. The sequence continues at coordinate 6,822 of JACQWL010000126.1, read as the reverse complement.
GGCGTGGGCGATCTCGTGTTCATCAACGACGTGTTCCCCAAGGACTATGGCGCTTTCTTCGCGGGCCGCCCCCTCGAATACCTCAAGCGAGGCGTGGACGCGGTGAATGTGAATTTCCAATCCGACGCGCTCTCGGTCGAATGGATCGTCATTCCGCCCGGGCTCTTCACACCGGACAGCTTGCCGCCGCGCGGACGGTTTTTCCAGTTTGACCCGTTTCCCAGCCTGCCGCGCCAGACCGACGAGCCTGCGGCCACCTTCGACCATACCGAGACCGCGCTGCGACTCCATCGTACCGTCGCTGAGACGGAATTGTCCCTGTATGCCTACCGTGGCTTTGGGCGAACCCATGCCCTGCGGCCCGACAACGCCGCCGTGCCCACGCGAGCCGTCGAATTTTTTCCGAAACTCGCCGTGTTTGGCGCCAGCGCGCGCCGCAGCGGGCTCGGCGGCGTCTGGGGCGTCGAGCTCGGCTACTACGACTCGCTCGACGACCGCACCGGCACCAACCCGGCAATCGAAAACTCGCAGGTCCGTTTTATTCTGACCTATCAGCGGCAACTCGGTCAGGACGTCACCGGCAGTCTCGAATACTATGGTGAACAAATCCAGGACTACGCCGCTTTCCGCCGGAGCGTGCCGTCTGGCTTCCCGACGCGTGCCGAACTGCGCGACCTCATTGGCGTGCGCGTCACGAAACTGCTGCGCTACCAGACCCTGAAGCTGTCGCTGTTCAGTTTCTACAGCCCGCGCGCGCGCGACTTCTTCGTGAACCCCGAAATCAGCTATAACTTCACCGATTATCTCTGGGCGGCCGCGGGGGGAAACATTTTTGGCGGGCCGTCCGCTTCATTCTTCGGCCAACTCGGCCGCAACGACAACGCCTACCTGTCCGTGCGCTGCAGTTTCTAAGCCCGCATTCTTCGCAGCGGCCTCGCCTTGGCCAAAGGGAACATTTTTTGACCTGTCCCTTAATGGAACATTTTTTGACCTGTCCCTTAATTACGGCTCAGAACCGGTAGTCTGCCGAGATGACGAGATTTCGGCCGGGCTCGTTCACGCCGGAGCCGTGGATGCGATAGTCCTTGTTGGTGATGTTCACGAGGGCGACAACGAGGGCCAGGGCTGGCGTCGGGTGCCAGCCGCCGCGTAATTTGGCGATGCAATATCCCGGTGTACCGCCGGCGGGAATGCGTTCGACGTCGACCAAGTCGCTGGGGGCCAGCCGATCCTGGCGCGCGGCGGCACTGGCGGCGAACTCCAGCCAGACACGGGAGGCAGGCGGTTCCCAGCGCAACGCCAGATGGCCGGTCAGGGGCATGACCCGCGACAGGGGCGCGCGGACGAGCCGGGTTGAGTCAGCCGTGGGATAGTAGTCCAGTTCGCCCTCCATCCACGTCAAGACGCCGGTCGCGGTCCAGGCGTGCGTTAGCTGCAGGCTGCCCGCGGATTCGAGGCCGTGGACGAAGCCGGAGCCGGAATTGCGCTTTGTGACCTCGGCGAGTCCGTCGACCGTTGCGCCGGTGGGGGTGCGGATGATCTGATTGCGGATGGCGGTGTGAAACCAGGCGATGGTGGCGGACCAGCGATCATGCCGGGTGCGCCAGCCGGCTTCGGCGGTGACGAAATATTCGGGCGCCAGGCCGGGCGCGGGTGTTTCGATCTGGCCCCCTTCGGCAATGTCGAAGCGGGTGAGGTCGGAGAGATTGGGTGCGCGGAATGCCTCCGAAAGCCCGGCAAAAAGGTTGTGGCGGTTCCCGGCGCCGAGGTTGACCACGCCGCGCAGACTGCCGACGAGCGAATGCCAGGAGCCCGCGACCCGCGTGGTGGCACCCGTCACCGGATCGCGCACGCGTCGCGCCTCGGCGGAGGCGCGGTTGTAACGCCCGCCGAGGACGAAGTCCACCGGCCCGAAGCGGGGGAGGCGGTTTTCGACGTACCCGCCGAGAAGATCGTAGGTGGCGTCGGCGGCGACGGGCCCCTGGATGTCCACTTGTGTGAGTGTTCCGTCCGCCCGGTAACGCACGCTGTAGGAATCGACCTGATCGCGGTAGAACTCGCCGCCGTAGACCCAGCGTCCGGACGCCGTTCGCGACTGCGCCTGAAGGAAACTGCCGAAGGTGCCGACTCCGAAGCCGGCGTCTTCGCGTCGACGATCCCCGCGGAGCCTGAACTGATCTTCGTCCTGCGTTTGATGGGAAACTCCCGCGTGGAGCTGCTCCACGCCACCAAGGAGTCGATCGGCGTGCAACTGCAGGGCGAAGAGGCGGCGGCGTTGATCGAGGGTGCGTTGGAGATCGCTGCCCGGGCGGGTGCCCTGCCAGGTGCCGCCAAACACGGTGCTGTGCGTGCGCCACGCGTCGTCCTGCGCGAAATCCTGCCAAAGCGCCGTGACCCGGGCGTGTTCCCCGAGTTGATGGGTGAGTGTGCCGTCGAGAGCCGACTCGGCATAGCCGGTGTGAGGTTGCGTGCCGGTGCCGCGACCGGCGCGCAGGTCGCGGTAAACCTTGCGGGAAAGGCCGAGATGAGCGCCGAGTTTTTCGCCGAGCCGGCCCGTGGCCTCGACCCGGCCAGTGTGCGAGTCGTCAGCCGAGGAATGGCGGTAGACGGCGCGTCCGCCCAGATTGGATCCAGTGCCGCCGAGCGCCGGGGCGACGCTTACCGCGTTCACGGTGCCGCCGATTGCATCACTGCCGTAAATCACCGAGCTGGGGCCTTTGACCACCTCGAGGCGTTCGACGGCGAACGGATCGATCGTGCCCCAATACTGGTTGGGGCCCTCGCGGAAGACGGAGTTGTTCAGCCGGATGCCGTCGACGAGCATGAGCGTGCGGAATCCGGTGAAACCGCGGATATACGGGGCGCCCTGGGCGGTGCTGGTTTTTTGCACCATCAGGCCGGGCAGTTCCTCCAAGGCACCTGGCAGGGTGCGAGGCAATCGGCGGGTCAACCAGTCGGGGGTGAGCACGGACGTGGAGTAGGGCATCTGGAACGCCACGGTGTCGTAGCCTGCCGCGGTGACGATGACCGGTGGGAACAGCACCGGGGTGCTCGCGCCGAGGGACGATGCAGGGCCGGCTGGTACTGATTGGGCCGCAACGCTTGCGACTGCCGCGACCGCGCCGGAGAGGAGGCGCAGACGGGGCGAGCGATCGAGAAACCAGGTTGCGAGGATGAAAAACGGCCCGAACATGGCCGCCTACGATGAACAGGTGCCATCGCACAGGGAAGGTCGAATCGGCCGTGCGCCAAGACGAAACTTCGGGCCGTTGCGAGGCATTCCGAACTGAGCCAACGATGCATCGAAATGCAGCCGCCGACGTGAGGAGGCGGAAGTGAGGTGGACCGAGTTATCCCTGCCTCGTTTTCCGCGGAGGCGGGCAAGCTTCGGCCGCTACGACATTGCCGTACGTTTGACTGAATGGATACGGCTTACAGCCGCACGCGGCGCAGCCGGAGCGCGTTGCTGACGACGCTGATCGAGCTCAGGCTCATCGCGACGCCGGCGAACATGGGGTTGAGCAGCCAGCCGGTGAAGGGATACAAGGCGCCCGCGGCGAGGGGCAGGCCGAGGCCGTTGTAGAAAAAGGCGAAGAAAAGATTCTGCTTGATGTTGCGCAACGTGGCGCGGCTCAGGTGCACCGCGCGGACGAGCGCGGCGAGATCGCCCTTTACCAGCACGAGGCCGGCGCTGTGCATCGCGACATCCGTGCCGGTGCCCATCGCGATGCCGACCGTGGCGGCGGCGAGCGCCGGCGCGTCGTTCAGACCGTCGCCGGCGAAGACGACGCGCTCGCCGCGGGTGTGGTGTTCGCGCACCAGCTCCTGCTTGCGCGCGGGCGTGACCCCGGCGTGGTGGCCGTCGAGGCCAAGCTCGGTCGCGACGGCGCGGGCGGTTTCCTCGCGATCGCCGGTGACCATGACCACGCGCAGGCCGAGGCGCTGCAGTTCGCGGATCGCGGCGGCGGTGGTGGACTTGATCGTGTCGGCCAGGGCAATCGTCCCGGCGTGGCGGCCGTCAACGGTGACGCCGACGAGCGTGGCACTGGAGTGGAGCGGTTTGTCCCCATGAGGTACAGTTGCGCCGGGCTCGATGCGCCCGACTTTCACGAGCGTGCGCCCGACGCGGGCTTGCACGCCGAACCCTGGTTCGGCGGAGAACCCCGTGGCCGGCGGGAGCGTGAGGCCGCGCTCGCGCGCCGCGGCGACGATCGCGCGGGCGAGCGGGTGCTCGCTCGAGGACTCGGCGGCGGCCGCGAGGGTGAGGAGAGCATCCGCTGTCGCCGGGGCCGTTGGCCCCGGGCCGGGGTCGGCGACCCCGGCTGCAACGGACACGTCGACCACGCGCGGCTGGCCCTCGGTGAGTGTGCCGGTCTTGTCGATCAGCAGCGTCGTGGCGCCGGCGTGGCGTTCGAGCGCCGCGTCGTCTTTCACCAGCACGCCGGCGTGCGCGCCGCGGCCGATGGCGGTGACGATTGACACCGGCGTGGCGAGGCCGAGCGCGCACGGACAGGCGATGATGAGAACCGCGACCGCATTGAGCAGCGCGTGGATGAACCGCGGTTCGGGTCCGAGGAAAAACCAGGCGCCGAACGTGAGCAGCGCGAGCGCGGCGACGGCGGGCACGAAGAAGGCGGAGACGCGGTCGGCCAGCCGGGCGATGGGCGCCTCGCTGTTTTGGGCTTCCTCGACGAGCCGGACGATTTGCGCCAGCAGCGTATCGCGGCCGACGCGCTCGGCCCGGAGGGTGAACGTGCCGGTGGTGTTGAGCGTGCCGGCGCTGACGCGGTCGCCCGCGCGCTTGGCGACCGGAACGGGTTCGCCCGTGAGCATCGATTCGTCGACCTCGCTCGTGCCCTCGGCCAGCGCGCCGTCGACGGGCACGTGTTCACCGGGCCGCACGCGGAGGCAATCGCCGGCCAGCACGGAGTCGAGCGGCACGTCCGTTTCGTGGCCGCCGACATCGAGCCGGTGCGCGATCTTGGGGGCGAGGTCGAGGAGCGCGCGGATGGCTTCGTCGGTGCGGGCGTGGGCGCGTTGCTCGAGAATCTGACCGAGGAGAACGATGGTGGTGATGAACGCCGTCGCCTCGAAGTAGAGCGGCACGCCGTGCGCGGTGCGAAGCGCGGCGGGAAAGCGATCGCCGAGCAGCACCGCGAAGACGCTGTAGGCGTAGGCCGCGCCGGTGCCGGTGACGGTGAGCGTGAACATGTTGGTGTCGCGCTCGCGGATCGACGTCCACCAGCGCCGGATGAAGGGCGCGCCCGCCCAGAAGAACACCGGCGTGGTCAGGGCGAGTTGCGCCCACGCGAGGACGCGCGCGTCGAGCCGGTGAAAAAAGGCGGGGGCGACCATCTCGCCCATGGCGAGGACGAGGACTGGCACGGTGAACAGGAGCGCGACCCAGAACCGCGGGCGCAGGTAGCGCTCGTGCGGCAGGCCCATGTAAACCTTTTCGTCCGGGGGGGGGAGCGAATCGGCCGCCGCCGGGGCGCCGTGCATGCCGTGCGCGTGGGTGTGTCCGCCGCCCGGAGTGGGAGCGTGGCGGCGGGGATCGTGGTGCGAAGAGGAGGGAGTCATGACCCAGGGAGACGGAGAGTGCGGAAAATTCCTACGGCCCGCAATGAGGCGATGCAATCCGGCCGTTCGACGGCGGCGGGCCAGTTGGAAAACTTGTAGCGGCGGCCTACGACCGCCGTCCCCGGGAGATTCGGCGCCCATGAAGCGCCGCGGCGGGAAACTGCCCCACGATCGTTCGAGGCCGGGCTCCGGCGAGGCCGCTTCGCTGACGATGTCATTACGGCCCCGGCGGAATGCGGCCCGCCGGTGGTTGCGCAAACTTTGACGACGTCGTGCGGTTGAGAGAAATGAGGATTTTTCGCGAGCGCGCCGACTACCGGAATTCCGGTAGTTCAGATCCTCGCGCCGGCCCGCCGCCTCCCCACCCTGGAGCGCGGGCATGACAAATATCCGCCGGGTAACAACTGCGCCGCATTCCGCAAGATTTGCACCGTCGGAAAGCTCGCGTTCTCCATGAGGGACACGAGCATTCCATAACATCCGAGCGCGCCGCTGACTCGCGCAGCCGTGCAGAGCACCTCGTCAAGCGTTCGGCGCTTCCGCTTCCCGCGCCATCTGAACTCCGCCCGATCCTCAGAGAATACCCCCGGAGGTCCGCGGACATCCGCCGCCGTGACCCGCCGCGTTAAACGCCAAAGCTGCCGTCCAGATTTGCCAACGATGCCCAACAACATGGAAACCCCGACCGCCGCCTTCTGGAAACGCAAACTCGCCGCCTTCCTGCACGACCCGCCGGAGAAGGCGTTCGACTACGGCCCACACCACGTGGAGCGCGCTCGTATCTATGCGCAGAACCTCGGCCTCGATCTGGACGAATGGCTCCGCGGCAACGACAAGGCCGACTGGTCCGCCGCTGCCGCCGACCGGTTCCTCTTCCCGTCCAGCGTACCGCTGGGCGGAGAACCCGCGTTTCAACACCCTCTCTCGCCATCCGGAGCCGGCCCCCTCCTCACGCGGACAGATTTCCCCGATCAGACTACCACGGAGGAGATCGTCTCAAATGTGTTGCCCACACTGAATGCCGGAGGTGAAGAAACATTCCTCCGCGTCTGGCGCCGCTGGTTGCAATCCGTCGTCGAAAATGGCGCTGAGAAGAGGGGTGCCGAGTGGATCGGCTTACTTCCTGCAGACACTCGCATTCCCGATGCCACAATATGGCATCACACCGCGATCACGTCCGCCGTAGAAGCGACGCGCGGGGACGACGGCCAGTTGCATCCCGCCTTCCTCCTCGTGCAGGTC
>JACQWL010000136.1 GCA_016209255.1 Verrucomicrobiota bacterium | reverse complement strand
CTTCCGTACCGATGCAATCGACCGTAGCCGCCAACGTAAGGAGGCGGAACGCGGGATGAACCGGCAACGACTGCCTCGTTACCTCGGCAGCTACTCATGTTTTCGGGGTTCGATTGCATGGACACGCCTTATCCGCACCAGACAAATGGAAATGAAAGCGAAAAAAACGATGCGCCTCGCCCTTCTTCTCTCCGCATTCGCCCTCCTGTTCCCGCCCTCCCTCCGCGCCGCCGACGGCGCCCGCACCGTCTCCGTCGTGCGCGACGCCGCACCCGGTCGCGCCGCGCAACACGGCATCGGCCGGCTCGAGGCCGCCCTTCGCGCCCAGGGCTGGAACGTCGAGCCCGCGACTTCGCCCGAATCCGCCCGCGGCGGGCGCCTCATCCTCGCCGGCACGTCGCCCGGCAACGGCGCCGCCGCCACCGCGCTTCGCGCCACCGGCGCCGCCGTTCCCACCGCCGCCGAGGCGCTCGCGGTGCGGAAACTCACCGTTCGCAGCCAGCCCTCCCTCGTTCTGTGCGGCGCCGACGATCGCGGACTGATGTACGCAGCGCTCGACGCCGCCGCGCGCGTCGGCTGGACGGACTCCGCCGGCGGCCGGGACGCCGATCCGTTCCGCGAGATCCGCGACGTTAGCGAGGCGCCCTCCGTCCTCGATCGCTCGCTCTCCGTCTACACGATGAACCGCGCGCACTGGGAGAGCCGCTTTTACGACGAGCGCTACTGGGCGCGCTACCTCGACACGCTCGCGGCGAATCGTTTCAACCGCTTCCTGATTGTCTTCGGCTACGAGAACGGCGGGTTCCTCGCCCCACCGTATCCTTATTTTTTCGACACGCCGGATTTTCCCGGCGTGCGCATGGCCGGCCTCACCCCCGACCAGCAGCGCCGCAATCTCGCCGCACTCAACCGGCTGATCGAGCTGGCGCACGATCGCGGCATCGCGGTCAGCCTCGGGATCTGGGATCACATTTATCGCGCCGGCGTGCAGACCGGCGGCGCCGAATGGCTCGGGGAGTACAAAGGCCGGCCCGTGCCCAACACGGTCGAGGGTGTCACGACCGCGAATCTCAACGACTACACCCTCGCCGCGCTGAAGGAACTGCTCACGCGCGTGCCGGCGCTCGATGCGCTGCAGTTCCGCGTGCACGAGGAGTCCGGCCTGAAGCGCGAGGAAATGGACGGTTTCTGGCGGGCGGTTTTCCAGCACGTGCAGCAACAGAGGCCCGGCATGCTCCTCGAGGCCCGCGCGAAGGGCACGCCCGACAGCGTGATCGACACCGCGCTCGCCCTGGGCGTCAACCTCCGCATCGAGACCAAATACTGGATGGAGCAGATGGGGCTGCCGTTCCACCCGACGCACATCAACCCGCCCAACCAGCGCGAACGCCGCCACGGTTACGCCGATCTGCTGCGCCATCCGCAGCGCTACCAGCTCGACTGGCGGCTCTGGAACGGCGGCACGACCCGCGTGCTGCTCTGGGCCGATCCCGGCTACGTGCGCCGCTACTCCGCCTCGACGCAGCTCTACGCCAGCCCCAACTGGGACGTGCAGGAGCCGCTGGCCACGAAGATGGAGGCGCAGCGGCCCGAGATGCCCGTGTTCGATCTGATGCCGGCGAAATACCGCCACTACGACTACGAGTTCGAACGTTACTGGCACTTCTTCCAGGTGTGGGGCCGGGTCGGATACAATCCGGACACCCCGGCCGAGGTGTGGCAGCGCGAATTCCAGCGCCGTTTCGGCGCCGCGGCGCCGCACGTCGAGGCCGGGCTGCACCGCGCCTCGGGCGTGCTCCCGATGATCGTGGCGGCGGTCTACCCCTACCGCCTGTTTCCCACCACGCGCGGCTGGGCCGAGCGCCAGAGCCTCGGCCCCGCGCTCGCCGACTACGCGAAAAACGAGGGCACCGACATCGAGCAGTTCGAGAGTTTCGCCGCCGCCGCGAAGCGCATCCTCGCCGGCGGCGCGACGACGAAGCGCACGCCCGACGCGACCAGCCGCTGGTTCGACGCCACCGCCGCCGCCATCCTCGCCTCGGTCGCGCAGGCCGAGGCCGCGATCGGCGGCCAGCGCGGCCCGGAATTCGACGCCACCGTGACCGACCTGCGGATCCTCGCCCAGCTCGCGCGGTTTCACGCCCGGCGCGCGATCGCCGCCGTGCACTACAATCTCTTCCAACGCGGCCTGCGGCTCGCCGAACTGCTCGCCGCCACGATGCAGGAAAGGGAGGCGGTGGCGGCCTGGCGCGGCCTGGTGGCGGCGGCCGGCGACCGCTACGCGTTCGACCTCGCGATGGGGGCGCGCAACCACAGCCTCTGCGGCCACTGGCGCGACGAACTCGTCCGGCTGGAGGCCAGTCTCAAGGAACTGGAGGAGCAGTGCTGTCCGCCGGACGAAGCGGTCTTGAAGGAAAAAGTCTGGTCGCCGGCGACCACCGGCGACCGCGAGCCGCCGCGCGTCACGCACGAACGGATACGGACCGCCCGCCCCGGGCAGCCGTTACGCCTCGCGGCCCGTGTGACCGACGCGTCCGGCGTGCAGTCCGTGCGCGTACGGTACCGGCCGGTCACGCAATTCGAGGATTACGCGACGCTCGACCTGCAGCCAACGGGCGAACCCGGCGGGTTCGCGGCCACGATTCCGGCTGCGGCGCTGTCGCCCCGGTGGGACTTCATGTATTTCCTCGAGGCGCTCGACTCCGCCGGCAACGGCATAAACTGGCCCGATTTCGCGCAGGAGATGCCCTACGTCATCGTCAGGCTCCAGCGGGACTAACATCACTCTATTAAGTAATCTTCAATATCCGCGAGGAATCTCATAGGTAGAGTAACCCAATAGGTTACTCCGTAACTTGGCGGTTTTGAGCGAGGCACGTAACATAGTAGTGCTAATGGAGCGGCTTCATGCCGCGATTGGATCGTAAACGGCGACCGTCTCCACCCATCGCGGGGTAAACCCGATCATCCGGCGATTTCACCTCGCATCTACCGACGAGGACTCAAATCCCCTGCCAGCAGGCTCCTGCCCCCCGGTTGGCTTCGTGTCTTGAAAACGAATTAGGCTCACTGGCACACTCGCACAGACTTGCCCGGCACTTCCCCTCCCGCCGCCGGTCACATCCCCCGAATGAACAAACCCACCTCGCACGCAATTTCCCTCGGCGTGGTTTTGGCGTGCGCGGCCCTGCTGCTGTGGCTGTGGCGCGAGCATCGTTCCGGCGCGGGACAACCCGCGGCGGAAAACCTCCCCGTGGCCGCGGAGACGATTGCCCGGCCGGGCGCGGGCCCCAGCCCCCCGGCGGCCTCGCCGCTGGCGGCGGAAACCCGCGCCCTCCTCGCCAGCCTGCAGCGGGCGCTCGCGCGCCGCGACGCGCGGGCCCGCGAGGCGGTGCTCGCGTTCAAGGACGAAGCGTCGCTGCATCGCTTCATCGTGCGCGCGCCGAAGGCCGGCCTTGCCGTCCTCAGCCAGGTCGCCGATTTGCGCACCGTGCGCGTCCGGTTCGATCGTTTCAATTCCCTGCAAGACGAGCTGCTGCAAAACGCGGACGACTACGCGGCGATCTCTGCGAACTACACCGTCAACGTCCCGACGGTGCCCGCGAAGGAGGAGCGCGCCGCCAGCGAGCAGGTTCCGTTCGGCAACGACACGCTCCCCTTCCTGGGCGTCCCGGGCGACCACAGCCACTGGGGCCGCGGCACGACGATCGCGATCCTCGACACCGGGGTCGCGCCCGACGCAACGTTCGGCGCCGGCCGCCTGCGCACCTACGACATCGGACTCGGCACGGCGCCCGGCAGCGGACCGGCGGACGGCCATGGCACCGCCGTCGCCGCCCTCGCCGCCGGGCTCTCGCCGGACGCCGCCGGGGTCGCCCCCGCCGCAAATCTCCTCAGCATCCGTGTCACGGATGCGGGCGGCATGAGCGATATCTTCACCCTTTCGCAGGCCATCGTCGCCGCCGTGAATGCGGGCGCGAAAATCGTCAACATCAGTCTGGGCGGCTACGCGACCGGCGCGATCCTCGAGGGCGCGTTGAACTATGCGGCGGAACACGGTGCGCTGATCGTCGCGGCGGCCGGAAACGATCAGGCGGCACAACTCGTCTGGCCCGCGGCGTATCCGGGCGTCGTGTCGGTCGGCGCCATCGACAAGGCCGAGCAGCAGGTCACGTTCTCGAACTCCGGGGCGCAACTCCAGCTCACCGCGCCCGGCTACGGCGTGCAGACCGCCTGGCTGGACGGCGCGCGCGCCCATGTCGACGGCACGTCCGCGAGCGCGCCGCTCGTGGCCGGGGCGATTGCCGCGGTCATGTCGCAGAATCCCAGCCTCACCCCGCGGCAGGCGGCCGACCTGCTCATCCGCACGGCCAACGACGGGGGCCAGCCCGGAACCGACGCCGCGTTCGGCCGCGGCATCCTCAACCTGGGCTGGGCGATGAACAGCAGCAGTCCCGGCTACGTCGACACCGCCGTCTCGACGCACTTTTTCGATGCTGCGGGCAACCGGATGCAGTTCGTCGTGCAAAATCGCAGCGCGCAAATGGTGAGCGGGATGACGCTCAACGTGAATGCCGGCGCCACGGGCACGACCCAGTCCGTGCCGAGTCTGGCTCCCGGCGAGTCTTACCTCGCCAGCGTCCCGGTGAACGACGTCGCGTTGAACAGCGCCGGCCGCCTGACGTTCACGACCGTGCTCGCGAATCCAACCGGGCTCGTCGATCGCGTGCCGGCGAACAACCGGAAAGCGAGCGTGCTGACGCCGCCGGGCAAGCCGTAGGGCGGGCGGCTTCGTAGCGGCGCTTGCGTCCGGCCGAAGTGTGGACCCTTAGCCGGATCCATGCAGTAGAACCCCGTTTACCTGTTGAACGTCCAAACTAATTGGTGAGTGTAGGGGCGTCGCTTGCCGACGCCCGTTTCCACCTCGTATG
>JACQWL010000135.1 GCA_016209255.1 Verrucomicrobiota bacterium | reverse complement strand
GGATGGCGGCTGAACTGGAAAGGACGGGCGTGGCAGCGCCACCCATCGGGTCGCATGCCGGCCGGAGCGACAACGGGTTTCTCGACGCGCGCCAGCATCCCGTGTCGACGTTCCCGGTCGATGTCGACACGGCGAGCTACGCCCACGTCAAGCGCTTCATCGAGGGTCGCCGCCTGCCACCAGCCGAGGCGGTGCGGATCGAGGAGCTGTTGAATTACTTCAGTTACCGGTATCCGGGGCCGGTGGCGACGGCCGGGGCCGATCCGGGCGCGCCGGTGGCCGCGTCGCTCGAAGTGGCCGGGGCGCCATGGGCGCCGGCGCACCGGCTGGTGCGCATCGGCCTCAAGGGCCGCGAGGTCGCGGCGGCCGAGCGTCCGGCCGCCCATCCCGTTTTTCTCCCCGACGTGTCGGGCTCGATGGATGCGCCGACCCGGCTTCCACTCACGATCGCGAAGGATGTGAAAGTGCAGGTCGAATTCAACCCGGCGAGAGTGGCGAGCTACCGGCTCGTCGGATATGAGAATCGCGCCCGGGCGAACGAGGAGTTCACGGATGACGACGTCGGTGCCGCCGAGATCGGGGCCGGCCACACGGTGACCGCACTCTACGAGATCGTTCCGGTGGGGGCGAAGGGTGAGACGGCGGCCGGAACGCGGGCGGGCGGAGAGATCGACGAGTTTCGTTCCGCGCCCAAGTCGGCCGCGCCCGAGGCGCCGGCGGACGGCGCCGACGAATTGCTGACCGTGAAACTGCACTACAAGGATCCCAAGGGTGGGGCGAGCCGGAGGATCGAATTTCCGCTGGTCGATCGCGGCGGCGAGTTTGCGAAGGCGAGTGCGGATTTTCGCTTCGCGGCGGCGGTTGCCGAGTTTGGAATGATTCTGCGGAGTTCGCCGAACCGCGGCAATGCCACGTTGAGTGACGTGCTGGCGTGGCCGGCCGACGCCGCGGACAGCCCGGCCGACGACCCGGATGGCCAGCGCGGCGAGTTCCTCGATCTCGTGCGCAAGACGCAGCTCCTGATGGAGTGACTGGGACGAGTCGCGCGTCCGAGGGAACTGCGGAATCCAAGCCGGGGGCAACGCAGTCGGCCGCAGGCCGGCGACCCGCCAAAGGACGGGCAGGGCCTTGTCCGCCTCTGGCGGATCGCTCGCGCTCCGAGAACGCGCCCGCACGCGTTTCCAACCGGCACCGGTCTATCCGTCCGAGGGCAGACGCGAGGGGCTGCGCGGCGAGGTGTTCGTCGAGTTTCTGGTGGATGAGGCGGGCCGCGTGGCGGATCCGCGCGTCGTCCATTCGTCGAATCGCATGTTTGAGGAGCCTACTTTGCAGGCGGTGTTGCGGTGGCGGTTCGAACCGGGGCGGCGCGCCGGCCGGATTGTGCGATTCAAAATGGCGGTTCCGGTGATCTTCAGCCTGAACGAGTGATTCCCGTCCTCCGACTCTCGAGATGCCGGCGACCGTCATACGACGTGGAAAAGGGCGTCGGCAAGCGACACCCCTACACTCACCGATTTGTTTTCATGGCTCCACGGGCGAACGGGGTTCCACGGCATGGCTCTCGTCTCAGCTGCGCCATTTCAGATCATGCACGCGGCCGTGGGCGGCGTGTGCCCGATCGAGGGCCCGCAGCTCCAGGCGCACGCCCTGTGGCTCGAGGTTGGCCACGACCCAGCCGGTCGGCTGCTGCTTGTCGAAGGGATAGGAGGTCGCCGGCAGATTGACGAGGTGCAGGCCGCTCGGATCCTGTTCGACGCTCCAGCGGTGGGAGTGGCCGAAGAAGTGGGCTTTCACGTGCCGCCGCGCCCGCATGATCTCGAACAGCGCCTCGGTTTCGACGAGGCCGTTCTTGTTGCCGCCGGTGCTGGGGTTGTGATGGACCATCACGAGGGCGGGCTTGTCGGCGTTGGCGTCGAGGGAGCGGGCCAGCCAGGCGAGCTGCGCGTCGCCGAGGACGCCGGGGGTGACGAGCGTTTTGTCGAGCGAATCGAGCACGAACCAATTGGCGCGGGCCGCCCGCACAATGCACAGTTGCTTGTCTTCGATCGGGGCGGTTGCGCGTTTGTCCTGCTGCAACGCGGCCCAGAAGCGCTCGCGGTTGTCGTGATTCCCCAAGGCGAGATGGAGCGGGATGCCCGCCGCGCGGAGCGGCAGGAGGAGGTCGGCGAACGTGGCGTAGTCCCCGGTTTGCCCGGAGTCGAGCGCCAGGTCGCCATCGATCAGCGCGCCCGCCGGCCGCTGCGGCCAGGCGAGCACCTCCTGCACGACGGTGGCGAAGCGGTCGGCCAGGTTGACCGCGCGGGCGATCTTGGTGCGATCGGCGGCGACGTGGGAATCGGACAGCAGCGCCCAGCAATGCGGGTCGGCGGCGGTGCGGGCCGCGGCGAACAGATGGCGCGAGAGGAGCAGCGCGGCGCCGCTCGCCATCGAGCGGGCGATGAATTGACGGCGGGACAGAGGCGGGAGGTGGATTGGCATGAGGCGGGGGATGGGAGTTGGCCGCTTCAGAGCTGGCCTTTCAAGCCGAGAGTGATTGCGGATCGGTAGTGGGTCAGCCTGACGAATTGTAGCGGCGGTCTATGACCGCCGTCCCCGGGGAGATCGACGTTCATAGAGCGCCGTGAAAACCTTCCCGAAACGGGACCGCTGCAAAGACGGTTTCTCCGGCGGCGGAAGCTCAACCCTGCGCCTTCCTCAAATGAGCTTGGGGCACGTTGCAGTTGCCCCCGCAAATCCGGTTCTCAGTTTTCGAGCGGATGCAATTCGATGCGGCGAAAAAAAATCTCCGCCCCTTCGGACGGAATCATGATCCGGCCTTCCGTGAACGTCCCGTTCTTCCCCTCGTTCACTTTCACGCCGTTGACGAAGCAGGTGACATCTCCGCCCGCGCATACCGCCTCGATCCGGTTCCACTGTCCCGTTGGATTCTCGAGATCGTTGCGGCCGCGAAAGCCGAGCACGTCCTTCCATTCCGGATCCCGGTCGCGCCAATGGATCCGGCCTTTCGTGAACTCGGTCGGCGTCCCGTCCGGATCCCACACCTGGGTGCCCGCCCTTACGGTCGCCGTCAGGCGGGGGATAATTTGTTCGGCTTTTCCGCGTTCGTAGCCTCCGAGCAAGATCAGGCTGCCGACGCCGCCCTCGGCGATAAAGAACTCGACCGCGCGCATCCAGGGACTGCGGAAATCCTTCGCGTGGTTCCCGTCCTCGCCCTGGCAATGCAGCGAGATGCTCCCGGCGCGCGCCCGGTTCTTCCGCGGTTCCCAAGTGACGAGGCCCCAGCGATATTCCGCCACGAGCCGGTAGTTGGCATACCTCTCCCTGGTGACGATTCCGCCGACGTGCTGGCCGCTGAGGCGAATGGCCGGGGCGCCGTCCACCTGATCCACCACGGTGAACACGCGATCCGGATCCTCCCGGCCGTGCTTCGCCTCCCAAGTATAAAAGCCGGACAGGTCCTTGCCGTTGAAAAGCACGATTTTCTCGCGCGGTGAGATCGGCGGGGCGTCTCCGGCAGCGGCTCCGGCCGTCAGGATTCCTCCGCAGAACGCCACGACCAGCGCAAAAGCACGGAGGCGGAGGCGGCGCCGCTCCTGAAACAAACGGGATGAAGGGATCATGGGGATTGGGGCGGTTGGTTTTGGATTGGCCACTCAGCTTGCCCGGCTGGACACGGATAGCCGACCCCGGTCCTCAAATCGTGCCTTTGACGCCGAAGGTCCACAGCGAGACGGACAATCGGCAGGAAAAAGACGGGGCGGGACATGGCGGGTAGAGGCTGGGCTGGCGGTGGGCGCCCTGCAAGAACGCTAGACGAAACGCGCAAGGCGGGCCAGTGTGCCCGAGCGCGGCCGGGGGCGGCGCGCGAGCCAACCACTCCATGATGCGTTTTCTTTTCTTCGTTTTCGCGCTAACCGGCGCGATGCAGGCTGCGAGCGAACCGGGGCGGCGCGGGCTCGACGCCGCGCGTCACCACCTGGGCGTGGCGGGGCTCCCGGAGTGGCAGGAGTTCGAGGGGTCGACACCGCATGGCCGGCAGCTCGACGTTTCGTTTTCAGCCGTGGCCAACGCGCGGGAGAACACGTTGTTCATCTGGCAGCGCAACGTGAAGACGACCTGGAACGTGCTGCTCAACGGACGAAAGCTCGGCGTGCTGGAAGCGCTGGCGCAGCCGCTCGTGCTCGCATTACCCATCCCGGCGGGACTGCTCAAGGACGGCGAGAACCGGCTCTCGATCGTCCGTCCGCCTTCGCCGATGCTCGACGATATCGTCGTCGGCGAAATCGCGCTCGATCCGCGACCGCGCGCCGAAGCACTTGCGGAAGCTACGCTCGAGGTCGCGGTGACGGATGCGGAGTCGGGCGCGGCGGTGCCGTGCCGGCTCACGCTCGTCGAGGCGGCCGGCGATGCGCTCGCACCGCTGAGCGTGGCGCCCGGCCAGCGGCTCGCCGTGCGCACCGGTGTCGTTTACACGGGCGATGGCCGGGCCCGGCTCGGCGTGAGGACGGGCGGCTACGTTTTGCACGCGACACGGGGCTTTGAATACAGCGTCGCGAGCGAACGCCTCAGGCTCGCGGCGGGTGAGACCAGGCGCGTCGCCCTGCAGATCCGCCGCGAGGTGCCGACGCCGGGCCTGGTGGCATGCGATACGCACATCCACACCCTGACCCTCAGCAAGCACGGCGACGCCACCCTCGAGGAGCGGATGCTCACGATTGCCGGCGAGGGCATCGAGCTGGCGGTCGCCACCGAGCACAACCATCACGCCGATTATCGCGAACCCGCGGCGCGTACCGGGATGAGCCCGCATTTCACGCCGGTCGTGGGCAACGAGGTGACCACCAAGGCGGGGCATTTCAACGCGTTTCCCGTCGCCGCCGGCAGCGCGCTGCCCGACGCGCAGCTCACCGATTGGGCTGGGCTGCTGCACAACATCCGGCACGTCACCGGTGCGCAGATCGTCACCCTCAATCACCCGCGCGATGTGCATCAGAACTTCACGCCGCTCGGGGCGGACAACTTCGACGCGGCCACGGGTGAACTCAGGCGCGTGCCGAAGTTCGACTGCGACGCGATCGAAGTGGTGACGTCCGCCGCGCTCCAGTCCGACGTGATGCTGCTCTACCGGGACTGGTTCGCGTTGCTGAACCACGGCTATCGCGTCGCCGCCATCGCCGCGAGCGACACGCATCACGTCAGCCAGTTCATCCTCGGCCAGGCGCGGACGTATGCGGCCAGCCGCGCCAACGACCCGGCGAAGATCGAGGTCGACGAAATCTGCGCGAGCTACCGTGCCGGGCGCCTGTTGGTCAGCATGGGGCTGCTGGCGCAGATGACGGTGGACGATCGGCACGGTGTCGGCGATCTGGCGACGGAGCTCGGCCGCGAGATGCGCGTGACGATCGAGGTGCTCGGCCCCTCGTGGATCGACGCGGATCGGGTCGAGCTGTTCGCCAACGGCATCAAGATCCGCGAGCAGTCCCTCGCACCGAACGGCCGGGTGGAAAAGGCGCGCGTCACGTGGATGCTGCCGCGGCCGAAACACGACGTGCATCTCGTGGCGATCGCGACGGGCCCGGGCGTGCAGGCGCCCTATTGGGAGATTGCGCGGCCCTACCAGGCGGCATCGAAAATCTTCAACCCGCGCGTGGTTGGCTCGACGAACCCGATCTGGATCGATGGCGACGGCGACGGACGGTTCACCGCGGCGCGTGCCTACGCCGCGGCGCTCGTGCGGCGCGCGGGAGGCAACGCGGCGGAACTGAAGCGCGCGCTCGCCGGTTTCGACGCGGCCGTGGCCATTCAGGCGGCGGCACTGACCCGGCCGCGATGACTCTTTTCAGAGCCGTCCGTCCTATCGCTTCTTTTTCGCCTGCTGCGCTTGCTGCAGTTCGGTGACCTGCCTTTGGGCGGCATCCAGTTTCGCCTGGGCCTCGGAGAGCTGCGATTTCGTTTCTTCGACCTGCTTTTGGAACCGGCTGGAGCCCGCCCTGGCCGCATCCAGATCCGTTCTGAGCCTGGCCGAAACCGTCTGCGCATCGGTGACCTGCGTTTGGAGTTGGTTTGCTCTCGCCGTCCCCTGAGCGAGTTGCGTTTTGAGCTGGGCCGCCGCGGTGCGGGCTTCGTTCAACTGTCGCTCGAGCTGCTGTTGGGCCGTGGTCGCGCTGGTCTTTGCGTCCGCGAGCTCCGTTTGGAGCCTCGCCGAACCGGCGGCCGCCTCATCGAGTTTTTTCTGCAGGCTGGCTGAACCGGCTTTGGCCGCATCCAATTGGGTCTGCAACTGGGCGGCTTCGGACTTCGACTGCCCGAGCCGGGCTTCCGTTTGTGCAATGGTCGTTTCCCGGTCGCGTACCTTGTTCCAAAGGAGAGTGGCAACAACGATTCCGATGACGACGAGAAGTCCGAGAACGACGGTGGAGGCCGCCGCCCTCTGACGATGGAGTATGGGGATAGCATTCATGGCCACCCCAGCTTGCGCCCAAACGAGCTGAGGTCAATCGGCGACCCAAAGCGCCAGCCGTTGGCACCTGGCGAAAATATGCGCCGGCTTGATGCCGGAACGACAGCCGAAGCCTTCCTCCGACTTCCACGTTACGCCCTCCTGCACGGTGAATCCCGATGAGGACATCGACCCCCGCGTCAAAATTCTCCTGCCGGTGTGCTTTCCGCGCGCGACCCGCAGCACCGCTGCACCGGGCGTTGCATAGGATCAGTAACCCAATTCCGCCTTTCGTTGCGCGGCGGTGGGCAACGGATCTTTCTTCGCCGTGATCGCCTCGCGGCCGGAATCTTTCAGCTCCCGGGCCTTGAGCGCATTGAACTCGGTGTCGGCCTGAAACTCCGCCGGAACATTCGATTCGTCATAGATTGCCTGGACGGGACACACGTCCACGCACGCCGTGCAATCGATGCAGTCCTCCGGATGGATGACCACTTGATTGTCCAGTTCGTAAAAACAGGCCACAGGACACACCTCCACACAGTCGGTGAACTTGCAGCCCGTACATTTGCTGGTAACAACATGTGGCATAACATTCGTCTGGGGTTGAGGATTTGTTTCAGCAACAAGCCTCCATGGTCGAGGCAAATCGGGCGTTCCTGGGCGAACATTTCCGTGTTTCGGGCGGATTTCGTACCGTTGATACAAGTGCCAAAGATCACATAAAGCAAAGGTCAACTGCCGAATCCCCGCGACCAACCGTTTGGTTCCCTCGCGGCGAAGGGGGATAAATCCAATTTTTGCCGGCCGGCAAGAATCTCCCCCCGGCTTGGTTGTCGCCTCGCCGCGGGGATTTGCAACCTCGGCTTCGCCCCGCCCGTGGAAGTGGTGGCGATTGAATGAAGTGATCCTTGCGCGGGCAGGCGCCGGCGAATCGCACGCGATCCATGAAGACGACGCGGGTCTTTTGTGGAATCATCGTCACGGGCCCGCAGCGCCG
>JACQWL010000106.1 GCA_016209255.1 Verrucomicrobiota bacterium | reverse complement strand
TGATCTCGCCCGAAGCGGCCCCCTCGGTGCACACGAACGAAGCGGCGCTCGCGGCCGCCAAGTCGCACCCTGACCGGCTCACCGCTTTCTGCGGTGTCGATCCGCGCGTGACAACGACGAACCCGAAACGTTACGGCCATGTCGCCGGCGCCAAAGGACTGACCGAAATCCTGCAGCGTTTCAAAGCCGAGGGCGCGCGCGGTCTCGGTGAACACAAGGTGGGCCTGCCGTTCGATCACCCGCAGATGATGCAACTTTACGAAGCGTGCGACCTGGTCGAGTTGCCCATCCTGTTTCACCTCGACGATCTCCGCGGCATCGACACGCCGGGTTTGCCGCGGCTGGAGAATGCGCTGAAGGCGTTTCCGAAACTCCCGCTGATCGGCCACGCGTGCGGTTTCTGGTCGTCGATTTCCGGGGACGCAACGAACGAGGATTTCGGCCGCTATCCGAAGCCCCCGAAACCCATCACGCCGGGTGGAGCACTCGACCGGCTGATGGACGCCTGCCCGAATCTCTACTGCGATCTGTCCGAGCCCGGCGGCGCGATTGCCCTCACCCGCGACCCGCCGTTTGCCCGCGGGTTCGTCCAGCGTCGCGCCGACCGCCTGCTCTTTGGCAGCGACTACCTGCGGCCGGGCCAACAGATTCCGCAGTTCGAAATCCTGGCGGCGATGAACCTGCCCGGCGACGTGCAGTACAAAATTTATCGGGGCAACGCGATTCGACTCCTGAAACTGGAAGGCAGGTAGATTAGACTCCGCCCGCCGATCCACACTTGCATGACAACTCACACGTTAGCGATGATTGCTTTCATCCACCAACGATTTTCCCGGTGACGACATGTCAGCCGCGAACTGTTTTCCAAACCCGGGCCACCTGTCCATCATCATGGCAAAATACCGAAAGAAACCCATCGTCATCGAGGCGGAACAAGCGCAAACGCGACAGGAAGTGCAGACGCTTGAAGGCGTGATGGTCGCCAATCCCGGCGACTGGATCATCACGGGCATCAAGGGCGAGCGCTACCCGTGCAAACCCGACATCTTCGCGGCGACCTATGAGCCGGCGGACGGGGCCTGACGGCGCCCCGGCCAATCGTGGCCGCGCGGCCACAATTGGGGAACATCTGAAAACGGGCCGGGCCGCCGATTTACCCCGCCGCCGTCACGATCCGCACGCTCTCAACCTCGACGCGGTCGATGGGCGTGCTCTTCTCGCCGCCACCGCCGGACTTGGTCGGCACGCTGGCGATTCTTTCCAGGACATCGTCGCCTCCGACGACCTCGCCGAAGGCGGTGTATTGCTTGTCGAGGAATTTGGCGTCGCCGTGGCAGATGAAAAACTGGCAGCCGGCCGAGTCGGGGTGGGAGGAGCGCGCCATCGAAAGCACGCCGCGCACATGGGACTTGGCGTTGAACTCGGCCTTCAGCTTGTAGCCCGGATCGCCGGTGCCGGGCGTGCCGTGCGCACCAGCCTTCGTGTTGGGGCAGCCGCCCTGGATCATGAAACCCCTGATGATGCGGTGAAACGCAGTGCCATCGTAAAAGCCCGCGCGGGCGAGTTTCTTGAAGTTCTCGACGGTCTTCGGCGCGACGTCGGACCAGAAGGAGACGGTCATTTCGCCGTAGCGGGTCTTGATGATCGCCTTTTCGTCGACGGGTGCGGTGGTGCTCATAGGAGGCGCAGGCAACCGGCCGCGTCGCGGTGCCGCAAGAACCAATTTGCCCGCCCCACGCACAGCCGCAGCTCGAAATTCTGCCCTTGTAGCGGCGGTCTATGACCGCCGTCGGAGGTTCCGCAATCTTCCCGGCGGTCGCAGACCGCCGCTACAGAAAACGTAAATGCGCCCCCACGGCACGCAAAGCGCGGACGAGAGTTGCCGATGGCACCGTGCGTCGCGTCCGGCTTATGGGGCTGGTGTTGGAGGGGCAGACAGGCGAGACTGACGGCTGCAATGGAACAGATTCTGGCCAGGACGTTGGAGCAGGAAGTCGGCAAGGTGTCGGTGCAGGAGAAGCAGCTCCTGCTCTCGCGGCTGCTGGCGAGACTCGCCCACGAGATTCGCAATCCGCTCAGTTCGCTGGGCATTCACGTGCAACTGCTGGAGGAGGACATCGCCCGATCGGCGCCGCAGATCCAGGAGCGCTCGACGGTCCGTTTCGAAATCATCCGCGGCGAACTGCAGCGGCTCGACAATCTCGTGAAACAGTTTCTCAACCTCGCGGGCCCGTCGTCGGTCAGTCTGCAACCGGTCGATGTTTCGCGGGTGACCGGTCACGTGTGCAAGCTCCTCCACCCCGAGGCCGCCGCCCGGAACATCGAGATTGCCCTCACCACCGCATCCGATCTGCCCGCGCTGGCCGCCGACCCGGTGCAGCTCACGCAGGCGCTGGTGAACCTCGTCCTCAACGCCATCCAGGCGGTCGTCCGCGACGGCCACATCGAGGTCGGCGCGCGGCTTGATGATACGGGCGGGTGGATGCTGATATCGGTTCACGACTCCGGCCCCGGCGTCCCGGTGGAAAGACAGTCCGTCATCTTCGAACCGTTCGTGACCACGAAGGACGAAGGCAGCGGTCTCGGGTTGTGGATCGTCCAGCAGATCGCCCTCGCGCATGGCGGCACCGTCGGCACGGCCAACGCCCCCGCCGGCGGCGCGGTGTTTACCTTGCAGCTCCCGGTGCGCGGAAAGGAGCCCGGCGATGGATAAGTCCAAAATCAGTCTCCTCGTGGTGGACGACGAACGCGGCCTGTGCGCCGGGGTGCAGGAAGCGCTGCGCCGCGAGGGCTACACGGTCGACGCTGCCAACGCCGCGCCCACCGCGCTCGAACTGATTCGCTCGCGGCTCTACAGCCTTGTGCTCACGGATGTGCGCATGCCGGGGATGACGGGCATGGAGTTGTTCCGGGAGGCACGCCAGCGGAGCCGCGACACGCAGTTCATCCTGATGACGGCCTACGGCACCGTCGAAAGCGCGGTCGAAGCGATGAAGGAAGGCGCCTACGATTATCTCGTGAAGCCGCTTGACCTGCGGCAGCTGCGCGTGCTGGTGGCCAAGGCGCTCGAATTCCAATCGCTCGTCGCGGAAAACAACGAATTGCGTCTCCGCCTGCGCAAACGCTCGGAGCCGAGCCTGCTCATCGGCGGGAGCGAAGCCATCCGCCGCGTGCTGCGCCTGGCCGAGGAGGTGGCGGACAGCGACGTCACGGTGCTGATCGAGGGCGAGAGCGGCACGGGCAAGGAACTCGTTGCGCGCACGATTCACTTGCACAGCGCGCGCGCAAAAAAGCCGTTCATCTCCGTCAATTGCGCCGCGTTTGCCGAGCCGTTGCTCGAGGCCGAGTTGTTCGGTCATGCGAAAGGGGCGTTCACCGGTGCCCTCGCCGACAAGCCCGGCCGTTTCCAGCTCGCGGACGGCGGCACGCTTTTCCTCGACGAAATCGGCGACCTGCCGCCCAAGGGGCAGGGCGATCTGCTGCGGGTGCTCGAGGAAGGGACAGTCACGCCGGTGGGGGGCACCGAGCTCCTGCGCGTAAACGTGCGCATCGTCGCCGCCACCAACAAGCGGCTGCAGGACGCCGTGGTCGCGGGAAAATTCCGCGAGGACCTTTTCTACCGGTTGCAAATCGTGCCCATCGGCCTGCCACCGTTGCGGGAGCGGGCCGAAGACATCCCGTTGTTGATCGATTCGTTTCTCGAGCACTTCGCCGCGAAGCACAAACGCCGCCGCAAGCAACTCGCGCCCGAAGCGATGCAACTGTGCCAGCGGTTCCCGTGGCCCGGCAACGTGCGGCAGCTCCGCAATGTGATGGAGCGTCTCGTGATCACGTGCGCCAGCGCGACGATCGTCGCCGAGGATCTGCCGGACTTTCTCACCGCCCACGATCGGACCATGCCGGCCTTCACCATCCGGCCCGGCATGACTCTGGCGGAGGCGGAAAAACTCTTGATTCGGCAAACGCTCACGCATGCGACGTCCAATCGCGAAGAGGCTGCACGTCTGCTCGGGATCAGCCGCCGCTCGCTCCAATACAAACTGAAGCAGTACAGCCTGCTCGAACTGTAGCCTGCCGCGCTTTGCACAATCGGCAAGGCGCGGGTGCAGAAATTGCGCAAACAACCCGGAATCATCGGGCTGTTCGCCAATCCCCAAAACCGCCGGCAAATCGAAATGCTTGCCGGCGCGCGGTTTAAAATCGGGAGGCTTTACGCGGCACATCGCATGCAGGCATCCCCTTCGTCCGCTCCGGAAAAGGGGCGGCAATCAACAATCAACGAACAACAGCCCAGGAAACACCATGAGCTCCGAAACGAATCCTTCCGCCACCATGAATCCTCCGGCCACCGCCACACCGGCCGCCGCCGCGCCGACGGCTTTGCCTCCTCCGTCGGTTCCGAGCGCCGTGCCGATACCGGTCGCCCCGGCGGCCACCGCCCCGTCACCGGTCCAGGCGGCCGCTGCCGCCGCCACGCCGCGCAAATCGTCTTACGGGAAAAAGGGCGGAAAGAAATGACGCTGGCGTCCCGTGCCGGTGCCGCCCAGTCCCAGGCCGAATCATGTCGACCATCGTCAACGATCTCTTCGCGCTGCAACAAATTCTCGCGCGGGGGGATTCAGCTCCGGCGGCAAAAATGGCGCTGATCCAGCCGCTGCGCGAGCGGGTGCCTCCGGCCATCCTCGCGCATTTTCTCCGGTCGCTCGCGTGTGGGCGTCGCGGCGTCAGTCTGGTGCGCCACGGCGTGTGCAGCGAATGCCACATCCGGGTGGCGAGGGCCACGATTCACAGCCTCGCGCGACCCACCGACCTTCATCTCTGCGAGAGTTGCGGCGCCTTTCTGATGCTGGCGCCGGAGGAAATGCCGGAGGCGGTTCCCGCACCCACCCCGCTGGCGCCCGCCGGCCCGCGGAGACGCGGCCGCCCCGCGACCCTCGTCGTGGCTTGATCCGTCCGCGAGGTTTTTGCTTCGCAAAAACCTCAAGGAATTCGCGGAGCGAATTCCTCGTCGATCAATTCGCAGAAATGGTGGATCAGAAACAAATGCGCCTCCTGCGCCGCGGCGCCGCTCGGGCCGGGCATGATCAGGTCGCAGGTGGCGAGGCCCTTGCATTTGCCGCCGCCACGGCCGAGAAACGCGATCGAATCGAGACCGAGTTTCTTCGCCTCGTGCAAAGCGGCGACGATGTTGGCGGAGTTGCCGCTCGACGTGAGCACGACGACGAGGTCGCCGGGTTGGGCGAGGCTGGCGATTTGGCGGGCGAAGATCTGCTCGTAACCAAAATCGTTGGCGAGGCACGTGACGAGCGAGCCGTCCGACGACAGGCCGAGCGCGGGCAGCGAACGGCGGGTCTGCGCGTAGCGGCCGACCAGCTCGGTCGCGAAATGCGCCGCCTCGGCCGCACTGCCGCCGTTGCCACAGACGAGAAGCTTCCCGCCACGGCGGAGAGTCGCGAGGATCATCTGGCCGGCGCGGTCGATCGCGGGCCGGATCGCGGTGAGCGCCTGGAACGTCCGGAGGGTCTCGGCCAGCGAAGCGTCGAAGGTCATGGGTCAGCGATGGCGGGCATGGCGGTTGGGCGCGGATGGGCGTGGCGCGGAATCTTTCCCACTCCCGCGGGTTTGGCGAGAAAATGCCGGGGCCACGCCGCCGGCGGCGCCCGCCTGCGAACGCCCGCCTTCCGAGCGGTTCTGCTCGCCACCAAGCATTTGCCGTCCAGCCTTTTTTCCCCTTCAGCCAACCCGCCATGCGCCTGCGTAAACTCACCGTGCGGCATTTTCGTAACGTGGGCTTCGCCGCGCTGGAATTTTCCGGGCGGCAGCAGTTTCTCGTGGGCGGAAACGGGCAGGGGAAGACCAACCTGTTGGAAGCGGCCGGATATCTCACCGCCCTGCGTTCGTTTCGCACCACGGAGAACAAGCTGCTCGTCGGCCACGGCCAGCACACGGCGGCGATCGCGTTCGTGGTGGAGCATGAGCGGATGAGCGAGACCCACGTGACGATCAAGTTGCGGCACGAGGGCAAGGAGCTGTGGTGCGACAACGCGCGGGTCGCCCGGCTGGCGGATCATCTGGGCAAGTTTCCCACCGTGGTTTTCTCCTCGCCGGACTTGCAGCTCGTGCGCGGCCCGCCGGCGGGCCGCCGGCGCTGGCTCGACCTCACGCTGGCGGCGATGGACGCGAATTACCTGCGCGCCCTGCAGACGTTCACGCGGGCGCTGGCCGAGCGCAATGCGCTGCTGAAATCCGGCCCCGACTTCGCCAAGGCCTCGTCGGGCAGGCGCGCGCTCGAGGATCAGCTCGGCGCCTTCGAACAGACGCTCGCCCCGGCGGCGGCGGACCTCATCGCGCTGCGTACGGTGGGGCTGCAGGCCCTTGGCGCCACGCTCAGGACGGCGTATGGCCGGCTGTGCGACGAGTCCGAGCCGGCGGCCGTCGCCTACGAGCCCAATTTCGCCGAGCCGTCGGCAGAGGCGTTGCTCGCGCGGCTCGAATCCGGGCGGGCGCGCGACGTGCAGTTTCGGACCACGCTGGTCGGACCGCACCGCGACGATTTTCATTTCTCGGTGAAGCACACGGTGGCGCAGGACTACGCCTCGGAAGGCCAGCAGCGATCGCTCGTGCTCGCGCTGCGGCTCGCGCAGGCGGCATGGTTCCACGAGAAGAGCGGCGTGCGCCCGGTGCTGCTCGCCGACGACGTGCTCAGCGAACTCGATCCGGCGCGGCGGCGGCGTTTTTGGGCCGCGATCGATCCGGCATCGCAGGTCATCGCCACCGGCACCCACCTGCCCGATGCGGAGCTCGGCACGTGGCAGATCTTCGAGGTGGCAGAGGGCATGTTTAGCGAAAAACTTTCGCCGGCGGAGGCCGCTTCGTGACCCTCGAGCTCTCGGGGTGGGTCATCGCGATTCTGGCCGCGCTGCTGGTGGGCGTGGCGAAGGCCGGCATCGGCGGGCTGGGCATGCTGGCGGTCGTGCTCTTTGCGCAGATCATGCCGGCGAAGCAGGCGACGGGCATCGTGCTGCCGCTGCTCTGCATCGGCGACATTGTGGCGGTCGCGATTTACCGGCAGCACGCGAAGTGGACCCATTTGTGGCGGCTGTTTCCCTGGACCGCGGCCGGGGTCGTCGCCGGTTATTTTGCGCTCGATCGGATCAGCGAGCGGCAGGCGCGGATGCTGATTGGCGGAATCGTGCTCGCTCTCGTGGCGATGCACCTCGTCCGGCGGCGCCTCACCGGGCACGCGGCGGATCATGGGACGTGGTTTGCGCCGACCATCGGAGTGCTGGCGGGATTCACCACGCTGGTCGCCAACGCCGCGGGGCCGTTGATGGCGGTTTACCTGCTCGCGATGCGGCTGCCAAAGATGGATTACGTCGGCACCGGCGCCGTGTTTTTCCTGCTGCTCAATTTCTTCAAGGTGCCGTTCATGATGCACCTCGGCCTGGTCAACGTTCCGAGTTTTTCGCTGAACCTGATGTTGCTGCCGGTGGTGCTGGCCGGAACGTGGCTGGGATGGCGGATCCTGGCGCGACTCAACCAGAGCTGGTTTGAGCATCTGGCGCTCGGGCTGTCTGCGCTCGCAGCGCTCGAACTGATGTTCAAACTCTCCTCCATCGTGCGGCTGAAGTGAATAGGGAATATCAAACCACGTCGTTCAGGCCTTGGAAAATTTTCCTACCCACAATCCCTGGTCGCCTTCGGCGCCGCCGGAGGCGGGTAAACTTCCTACCCACAATCCGGCGAAATTATTGGGTAGGAATATTCTCTTGGTAGGAAAATTTCAGAGCAGGCGAAT
This sequence comes from Verrucomicrobiota bacterium, assembly GCA_016209255.1. GTDB lineage: Bacteria > Verrucomicrobiota > Verrucomicrobiia > Opitutales > Opitutaceae > ER46. Next base: position 1,586 of record JACQWL010000106.1, on the reverse strand, counting down.
TGAGGTTGGCCGTGGCGGCTCAATGGTGGGCATGGCATTCGGCTCATCTCATTTCCACGGATCAGGAGGTCTGAGTCTGCGACGATTTTCAAACCGCAGAATTCTTGACCGCGGACTGCGCCTTCCGGGCCGTAGGCGCTCCAGGCCGGAGGCTGATAACGCGAATAAAGACAGGCGAACCGCCAACTATCCCTGCTGGCTGTAGGCCCTACAGGGCCGGAAGCCGCGCCATCCCGCCAGAGGCGGGCAAAGCTGCGATAGTTGTGCGCCTCCGGCGGATCCGCGGTTAGATGTCTTGGCTGATCCTTTGGTTGCGGCCGAAGGCCGCGGTGTGAAATATCCGCCTCCACGTAACTTCATAACTTAACGAACATGGCGAAAATGACGGTCCGGCAGATGTGGGCGGCAAAGCTGGCGGGAAAGCCTGTGCCGGCCGCCAGCGAGTCGTCACGGATCGCGGCGGCCTCGGCCCACGCTTCGCTGGCGCTGCGGCCGCGGGCGCCGTTTGCCGGCATCGTCCTCGGGATCGATCCGTCGCTGCGGGGCACGGGACTCGTGCTGGTTGAGTTCAAGCCCGGGCGGCAACCCGTGCTCTTGCGCGGCCGGACGGTGCGCGTGCCGCCAAAGGAACCGTTGGCGGTTGCCCTGGCCGAGATTCACCGGGGGGTGTCGGCCATGCTCGAAAACGCCCGCGTGCGGCACGTCGCGCTCGAGCGGACGATCTACGTGCAGAATGTGCAGACGGCGCAGATTCTCGGGGCGGCGCGCGGCGCGGCGATCGCGGCGGCGGCGTTGCGCGATCTGCCGGTGTTCGAGTATGCGCCGCTGCGGGTGAAGCAGGCGGTGGTGGGCGCGGGCCGGGCGAGCAAGGAGCAGATGGCGCGCACGGTGATGGCGCTGCTGGGGCACGGCCGCACGCTGGCGCCGGACGAGGCGGACGCGGCGGGTGTGGCGTTGTGCCACGCGTTCACGTGGCGGGAGTAATAGAAATCCGCGATGCGGATTTCTTAAGGAATTCGCGGCGCGAATTCCTCACGCTTGCTCATGGCGCCTACGTGCCTACGCTCGGTTGCATGTCCGCCGTCGCCGAACCTGACTATGAACGCGTCGCCCACGCGCATCAAGTGGCGATCTACCGGGCCATGACGCCACAGCAACGCCTCCAGCTGGGGCTGCGAATGAACCGCACCATGCGCACTTTGCTGGCGGCGGGCTTTCGCGCCCGGCACCCCGCCTGGACCAAGGCGGAGGTGCAACGCGCCGTGTCCGACCGCATCCTTCATGCCCGCACCGGATGAGCTGAGCCGGTTCGTGTCGCGGCTGGAATCGATCGGCGCTCCCTATATGGTGACGGGAGCGACCGCCGCAATTCTCTATGGGCAGCCGCGCGTGACGAACGATCTCGGTGTGGTGCTGAGCCTCGATGACGACACGCGGCTGCGGGCTACGGGGTCTGCCTGTTACATACATGTTAGTAACTGCCTTCGTCGTGCCGTTCGAAGCCTAACCTGGACATTTCACACTCTTCTCTCATGCGCAGCCACACAGTGTTCGAAAATCGTAGCCGCGGTCGCAGCCGTTTGGAG
>JACQWL010000105.1 GCA_016209255.1 Verrucomicrobiota bacterium | reverse complement strand
GTGGGCACGGGCACCGCGGGGCTCGACTATGCGATCCTCACGGGCGCCGGTTCGATCGACGTGCAGACGGGAATCCTGCGCTTGTCCAGCGGCGCCAGCGGCACGGGGACCCTGAGCGGGCCGATCACCGTTGGGGCCGGAGCGACCCTCCAATTCGCCGGCGCCACCTACAACGTGAACGCAGGTGCCACGTATTCCGGCGCCGGCGCGACGAGCGTGACCGGTTCGACCGTCAACTTCGCCGTCGCACCCACCTTCGGCAGCCTGTCGGTCTCCGGTGGCACGATCAATCTGAACGCCGGTCTCGCGGGCAACCCGGCGGTCACCATCACGAGCGGGGCGATCAATTTCAACGCACCGGCGACCATTTCAGGAGCGCTGAGCCTCTCGGGCGGAACGTTGGGCGGCACGGGCACCGTATCACTCAGTGGCACCGGCAAGAACTGGACCGGCGGCACGATGGGTGGAGCAGGCACGACTTTCATCCTCGCCGGCGGCACCCTCGCCATCCCGAACACCGGCAACCCCGCCCTCTCCGGCCGCAGTCTCGCCAACGCCGGCACGGTCAACTTCTCGCCGTCGAGTTTCGTCATCCTCACCGGCGCCGGTGGCACGCTCACGAACCTTTCGGGCGGCCTGTGGGACTTCAGCAATGACCGCTCCTTCAGTGTCAGCGGCACCTGGAGCTTCGACAACCAGGCCGGCGCCACCCTGCGCAAGTCCACGACCGGTGGCACGCTTTCGTTCAATCTCCCCCTCACCAATGCCGGCACGATTCGTTCGGAGGCGGGCACCTTCTCCTTCACCAACACCTTCACGAACAACGGCGGCACGCTGACGGCCGCGGGCAGCAACTTCTCGTTTTCCAATCCGCTCAACGTGGGTACGGGAAACATTGGCGGCAGCGGCACGTTCACCGCGTCAACCGTCACGGCCGGCGGCCAGGTTACGCCCGGTACGTCCGCCGGGCTCCTCACCATCGCCGGCAACCTCACCCTGCTCGGAACCGCCACGTCCATTTTCGAGATTGGCGGTCTGACCCGCGGGACACAATACGACGCCATCGACGTCACGGGAACTGCCACGCTCGCCGGCTCACTCCAGTTTTCGTTCCTCAACGGCTTTAACGCCAGCGTGCAGGGCACCGATACGTTCACCTTGTTTAGCGCCGGTTCGCTCACCGGCGCGTTCGGCAACATCGCCAGCGGCGCCCGGCTCGGCTCGGCCGACGGCGCCGGCTCCTTCCAAGTGGACGTCTCGGGCACGACGCTCACGCTCTCCCAGTTCATCCTCGGCCCCACGACCTATATCTGGTCGGGCGGAAACCTGAACACCGTCGGCAACATCACGCCCTCGCTCCTGAACGCCAGCACCGTTGCCGCGGGCGACCACCTGGCCATTTCCACCGGCGCCGACCACGACTTCAACGCCACGGCGATCGTCAACAGCGGCACCGTCAACTGGACCGGCGGCAACCTGCAAAGCGGCAACGGCGGCTCGATTATCAACAACGCCGCGTTCAACGACTCGACCACGAGCAGCGTCCAGGTCAACAGCGCCCACGGCGGCACCACGTCGACCTTCACCAACGCCGCCACCGGCACCTACGCCAAGAGCGGCATCGGTACGACGACTTTCACGGTGCCCTTCGCCAACAGCGGCGCCGTCAACGTCACGGCCGGCACGCTCGCGCTCAACGGCGGCGGCACCAGCAGCGGCACCTTTGCCATCGGCTCCGGTGCCGCCTTCAATGTCGGCGGCGACGCCTACACCCTGGCCAACGGCGCCTCGCTCACGGGCACCGGCACATTTTCCGTCAGCGGCGGCACGCTCAGCATCGCGGCCGGCACGCTCAGCCTCTCCAACCTCACCGTCAACGGCGGCACGCTCGCCGGCGCCGGCACCGCGGCCATCGCCGGGCTCAACGAAACCTCGGGCGTCATCTCCATCGCGTCGCTCACGCTGACCGGCACGCCCTCGTGGTCCGGCGGCACGTGGAGCAGCGCCACGGCCTCCACCGCCTCGATCGCCTCCGGCGCCACGCTGACCATTTCGAGCGGCGCCAGTCATGACTATAATTTCCGCGCGATCACCAACAGCGGCACCGTCAACTGGACCGGCGGCAACCTGCAAAGCGGCAACGGCGGCGCGTTCATCAACAACGCCGCGTTCAACGACTCGGCCACGAGCAGCTTCCAGGTCAACAGCGCCCACGGCGGCACCGCGACCTTCACCAACGCCGCCACCGGCACCTACGCCAAGAGCGGCGCCAGCACCACCACCTTCAGTGGCGTCACTTTCGACAATAGCGGCGCGGTCTTGGTTTCCAACGGCACCTTGCGCTTCACAACCACGTTCACTCAATCCGCCGGGATGCTCGCGGTGGCGAACGGTGCGACCGCCCAATTCGATCAAACCTTGAACTTCGCCGCCGGCACACTCACCGGCGCCGGAACGGTCCAGGCCACAGTCAACAATAGCGGCCTGCTCAGCCCGGGTAGTTCGGCCGGCATGCTCACGGTCACCGGCAATCTCACTCTGCTCGGCACCAGTGTGCTCCTGATCGAACTGGGCGGCACCACCCAGGGCACGGGCCATGATTTCCTTAGCGTCGGGGGCAGCGTCGCGCTCGGCGGGGCCCTCAATGCGAAGTTCATCGGTGGGTTCGAGTCGAGCGCCCAATCAGGCGACACGTTCACCATCCTCACCGCGGGCGGCGGGTTCGGCGCCACGGCCTTCGCCAACGTCGCGAACGGCCAGACCCTGTTCACGGTCGACGGCCTCGGCGCGTTCCAGGTCAACTATGGCTCCGCCAGCGCATTCACCGCCCTCACGAACAGCGTCGTGCTGTCCAACTTCGTCGCCGTGCCCGAGCCCGCAACGTGGGCGCTCATGGGCATCGGCGCAGTCGTGGTGCTGTTGAATCTGCGCCGCCGGAAGCTTCAGCCCTGACCGGCGGTGGCGCGCCCTCGCCGCGTGCACCCCCGGCGCCCGTGCTACGATGGCACGCGATGAAACGCCCCGCCGGGACCGACCCCCCTGGTTTCGCTCCGCGCCAGCCGTCCGCGCCGGCTCGACAAATCGTGCACCCGCGTCGCGCGGGTGCTCGCCGACTGGTTGCCGGGTTGGCTCATTTTTTCGTGGCCAGCGCTCTGCGCTTGTGGCGAAACATGGGATGTGCCCCTGCCCGGACCCTTCCCACGCCTCGCGACGCTCTATGCGCTGCCCCTGGCGATCGCGGCCGCGCCCGCGCCCGTCGATTTCAGCCGCGAGATCCAACCGATTCTTTCCGACGCCTGTTTCCGTTGCCACGGACCCGACGAGTCGAAGCGCGAGGCCAGACTGCGCCTCGATACCAAGGAAGGCCTCTACCGCACGCGCGAGGATGTGACCGTCGTCAAACCCGGCGCCCCCGCCGACAGCGAACTCGTTTTCCGGATTTCAAGCAAAGATCCCGACGAAATCATGCCGCCGCCCGATGCCGTGCCCCGGCTCAAGCCCGCCGAAATCGCGTTGATCAGGCGCTGGGTTGCCGAGGGCGCGAAGTGGTCCGCGCACTGGTCGTTCGCGCCCATCGTGGCAGCGAAGCCACCCACGCCGCCCGCCGGAGACGCGGAGGCGGTGAGACGGAGAGATGGAGAGACCGAGAGAAAGGGAAACGACGCGGTTGGGTCGTCGCTCCCTCTCTCCCTCGCTCCTTCTCTCCGTCTTCCGAAGCATCCCATCGACGCATTCGTCCTCGCCAAACTTTCCGAACATCAACTCGCCCCCGCCCCCGAGGCCGATCGCGAGCGCCTCATCCGGCGGGTGAGCCTCGACCTCACCGGCCTGCCACCCACTCCCGCGAAAATCGACGCGTTTCTCACCGACCCTTCTTCGCGCGCCTACGAAAAGGTCGTCGACCGGCTGCTCGCCTCACCGCGCTTTGGCGAACGCATGGCGGCGGAGTGGCTCGATGTCGCGCGCTTTGCCGACACGCACGGCTACCAGATGGACCGCCCGCGTGCAATGTGGGCCTACCGCGACTGGGTGATCAAAGCGATCAACGAAAACCTGCCCTTCGACCAGTTTGCCACGTGGCAGCTCGCCGGCGATCTGCTGCCGAACGCGACCAAGGAGCAGCGACTCGCGACCGCCTTCAACCGCCTGCACAACCAGAACGAAGAGGGCGGCGTCGTCGAAGAGGAGTATCGCGTGGCCTACGTCGCCGACCGGGTCGCGACCTTTGGCACGGCCTTCCTCGGCCTCACGCTCGAATGCTGCCGCTGCCACGATCACAAGTTCGACCCGATCACCCAGCGCGATTATTATTCCCTCTTCGCCTTCTTTCAGAACATCGACGAGGCCGGCCAGATTTCCTACAAGGGCTTCGCCGATGCGATGCCGGTGCCCACCTTGCTGCTCACGACCGACGAACAGGACCGCCAGCTCGCCGGGCTGCGCGCGAAGACCGCCGCCGCCGAAAAGAACCTCGTGCGCCGGCGCGCCGACTCGAGCGCCGCCTTCGCCGTTTGGCTCGAAAGTAAAGTCGCCGCGCCCGGAAGCCCCTCCGGTCTCGTCGCCGAGTTTCCCCTCGACGCCATCGTCGACGGCAAGGTCGCCAACACGGTCGACGCCGCGAAGCCCGGCAGGGCCCAGGAGTCCCCCCGCCTCGTCGACACCGCCCGCGGCCCGGCCGCCGAACTCGATGGTGAAAATGGCTTCACGTTTCCCGACGTCGGCCATTTCAAGCGCACGGATCCCTTCACCCTCAGCGTCTGGCTGCAAACGCCCGCTCCGCCCGCTCCACCCCCACCCCGCACCGTCGTCATCCACCATTCGAAAGCACCGGCCGACGCCGGCAGCCGCGGCTACGAACTGCTCCTCGAAAACGGCCGCGTCGCCTTCGGTCTGCACTTCCTCTGGCCGGGGGCCTCGCTGAAAGTCGTGACGAAAACCGCCGTGCCCGCCGGCGAGTGGGTCCACCTGACCGCGACCTACGATGGTTCGAGCCGTGCCGCCGGCGCGCGTGTCTTCATCGATGGCCGCGCCACCGACCTCGAAGTTGTGCGCGACGGGCTCTCCAAGGATATCACCTACACGGGAAAAGAGCCCGATCTCACGATCGGCTTCCGTTTTCGCGACAGCGGTTTCAAGGGCGGTCGCGTGCGCGAATTCCGGATCTTCGACCGCGCGCTCACGCCGCTCGAATCGGCCCAGCTCGCCGGCCGCATCGATCTCGCCGACGCCTGGAACCTCGCTCCCGCGCAGCTTTCGTCCGCCCAGCGCGAGGGACTCTTCGAATATTTCGTCGCCCTGATCCACGCGCCCACCCGCGACGCCATGCTCGCGCTCCGCGCCGCGCGCGAGGAACAAAACGCCCTCGTCACCCCGCTGCCGGAAGCGATGGTCATGGAGGAACTGCCGCACCCGAAACCGGCGTTCGTTCTCGAACGCGGCGCCTACGATGCGCCCGGCGCTCCGGTCACCGCCGACACCCCGCCGGCCCTGCCGCCGCTCCCTGCCGGAGCCCCGCGCAACCGTCTTGGGCTCGCCCGCTGGCTGACCGACCCGGCGAATCCCCTCCTGGCGCGTGTCACCGTGAATCGTTTCTGGCAGATGATGTTTGGCCTCGGCCTGGTCGCGACCGCCGACAACTTCGGCCTGCAAGGCTCGCCCCCCACACACCCCGGGTTGCTCGACTGGCTCGCGCACGACTTCGTCGCGAACAACTGGGACGTGAAGCGCGCGCTGCGCCAGATCGCCCTTTCCGCCACGTACCGGCAGTCGTCCCGTGCCACGCCCGGGTTGCTCGCCCGCGACCCGCAGAACCTCCTGCTCGCCCGCGGTCCAGCGCGCCGGCTCACGGCCGAAATGCTGCGCGATCAGGCGCTCGCCGCGAGCGGATTGCTGGTGGAAATTATCGGCGGTCCCAGCGTGAAGCCGTACCAGCCGCCCGGCCTCTGGGAGGAGATTGCGATGGGCAAACCCAAATACGAACAGGGCCGCGGCGCGGACCTCCACCGCCGCAGCCTCTACACGTTTTGGAAACGCACCGTGCCGCCACCCACGATGACGCTCTTCGACGCCGCCGAGCGCAACATCTGCACCGTCCAGCGCCAGAGCACGAGCACGCCGCTCCAGGCGCTCGCGCTGCTCAACGACGTGCAGATGGTCGAAGCGGCGCGCCTCATCGGCCAGCGGATGCTGTTGGAAGGCGGCGCGACGTCCGACGCGCGGCTCGCTTGGGCCTTCCGCCTCGTCACCGGCCGCCGCGCGGATGAGCGCGAGCGCGCGATTCTGCACGAGCTCTACGCCGAGCAGCGCGAATTCTTCGCCGCCGATGCCGCCGCCGCGGAACAGTTCAACGCCCTCGGTGAAACCGCGACCGACACCGCTCTGTCCGCCGCCGACCGCGCCGCCAGCGCCGTCGTCGCAAAAGCGCTGCTCAACTTTGACGAGGCCGTGATGCGGCGGTAAGATTTCCAACGATGACAAAGTAAGAAACCTCTCCGCCCACTGTCCCTTTTCTTCTCCCCCTCTCGTCGTCTCTCCATCTCCCCTTCTCTCCGTCTCCCATTCTTCCACAACCCCGCCCATGTTTTGCGACCACATGAATTTCGGCATGAGCCGCCGCGAGTTTTTCGGGCGTTTCGCGATGGGCATCGGCGGCGTCGCCCTGATGGATCTGCTCCAGCGTTCGGCCTCGGCCGCCGCGGCGACGGGCTCGCCGTTCAAGGGCATCCTGGCGCAGCCGCATTTCGCGCCGCGCGCGAAACGCATCATCTACCTCTTCATGGCCGGCGGGCCATCGCAGCACGATCTGTTCGATCACAAGCCGCTGCTGAACCAGATGAACGGCCAGGATCTTCCCGAGAGCGTGCGCGGCGGCCAGCGGCTCACGGGCATGTCGGCTTATCAGGCGCACTATCCGCTCGCGGGCTCGATTTTCAGCTTCGCCCAACACGGCCAGAGCCGCGCCTGGGTGAGCGAGCTGATGCCGCACACGGCCAGGATGGTGGACGAGCTGTGCTTCATCCGCTCGATGCACACCGAGCACATCAACCACGACCCGGCCATCACGTTTTTCCAGACCGGCCATCAGCTCCCCGGCCGGCCGTCGATGGGCTCCTGGCTCTCCTACGGCCTCGGCAGCGCCAACGAAAACCTGCCCGGTTTCGTCGTCCTCATCTCGAAGGATCGCATCGACCAGCCGCTCTACTCGCGCCTCTGGGGTAACGGTTTTCTGCCCAGCCTCCACCAGGGCGTGCAGTTCCGCGGCGGCGGCGATCCTGTGCTCTTCCTGCAAAATCCCGACGGCATCTCCGCCGCCAGCCGCCGCAAATTCCTCGACCGCCTCGCCGAACTCAACGCCCACCAGTCCGAACAGCTCGGCGACCCCGAGATCGCGTCGCGGGTCGCCCAATACGAGATGGCCTACCGGATGCAGACGAGCGTGCCGGAGGTCATGGACCTCTCGGGCGAGGCCGAGGCGACCTACGAACTCTACGGCCAGGAGGCCAGGCAGCCGGGCACCTTCGCCGCCAACTGCCTCCTCGCGCGCCGGCTCGCGGAGCGCGACGTGCGTTTCATCCAGTTGTATCACCCCGGCTGGGACCATCACGGCGGACTTCCCAAAGGCATCCGCCGCCAGTGCAGCGACGTGGATCGGGCGGGCTACGCGCTCATCACCGACCTCAAGCAGCGCGGCCTGCTCGACGACACCCTCGTCGTCTGGGGCGGCGAGTTTGGCCGCACCAACTACTCCCAGGGCAAGCTCACCGCCGACAACTACGGCCGGGATCACCACCCGCGTTGCTTCACGATCTGGATGGCGGGCGCCGGTGTGAGACCCGGCTTCATCCACGGCGCGACCGACGACTTCGGCTACAACATCGCGGAAAAACCAGTCTCTGTCCACGACCTGCAGGCGACGATCCTCCATCAGCTCGGCATCAACCACGAGGCGCTCACCTACAAACACCAGGGCCGCTACTACCGGCTGACCGATGTCCACGGCACTGTCGTCAGGGACGTGCTGACGTGAATTCGCCGCCCGAGAAGCGTCCAAGCCGCCTGCACGCATCTGGCCGCAGGCCGGCAAGCTTGTCGAACGGGCAGGCGGGCTGTAGTCACCCGTTGATTTGCCCGGCTCAACGGGTGAACGGGGTTCTGCTGAACGAATGCGGCTTGGGGGGCGGCGCGGCGCGTTGGGGACAACCCGCCCGGCCGTGCGCTACGCGCGGACCTGGCCCGTACCCTCGATCACGAACTTGTACGAGCAAAGCTCGCGCAGGCCCATCGGGCCGCGGGCGTGGAGACGGTCGGTGCTGATGCCGATCTCGGCGCCATAGCCAAACTCGAAACCATCGGTGAATCGCGTGCTCGCGTTCCAGTACACCGTCGCACTGTCCACCGCGGCGAGGAAGCGGCGCGCGGCGGACTCGTCGGCGGTCACGATGGCGTCGCTGTGGTTCGAGCTGTCGCGGTTGATCGTGGCGATCGCGGTCTCCAGCGAATCGACCACGCGGACCGCGATGACGTAGTCGAGAAACTCAGTCGAGTAATCGGCGGCGGCGGCCGGCGTGGCGGGGATGGTTTCGCGCGCGAGGATGGCGGCGCTGGCGGCGTCGCAGCGCAGCTGGACACCCTTCGCGACAAGCGCGCGGGCCGCGGCGGGAAGAAATTTTTCCGCCACGCGGCGGTGAACGAGCAGTTGCTCGGCGGCATTGCACGCGCTGGGGCGCTGGACTTTGGCGTTGAGCGTGATGGCCTCGGCCATGGCCAGATCGGCGGCGGCGTCGACGTAGACGAAGCACACGCCCTTGTAGTGCTTGATGACGGGAATGGTGCTGTTCGCGGCGACGAAACCAATGAGGCTCTCGCCCCCGCGGGGAATCACGCAGTGGATCAGGTGGTCGAGCTTGAGCAGCGACGTGAGCGCGGCGCGGTCGGTGGTCGGGACCAGTTGCACCGCGTCCGCGGGGAGTCCGGCGCCGGAGAGTGCCTGCGTGACGAGCGCGGCGAGCGCGGTGTTGGAGTGATAGCACTCCTTGCCCCCGCGAAGGATGGAGGCGTTGCCGCTCTTCAGGCAGAGGATCGCACAGTCGACGGTGACGTTGGGGCGCGACTCGTAGATGATGGCGATGACGCCGATGGGCACGCGGAGCTTGCGAATGCGGAGGCCGTTGGGGCGCGTGAAATCCTCGAGCACATCGCCGACGGGATCGGCCAGCGCGATGACTTCGCGAACGGAGTCGGCGAGATGTTTGAGCCGCGCAGGATTGAGCGTGAGCCGGTCGCGGGCCGCGGCGGTGAGGGCGGCGGCCTCGGGCGAGGCGAGGTCGCGGGCGTTGGCGGCGAGCAGGGCGGGATGAGAGGCGTCGATCAGGTCGGCCAGGTTCGCGAGGGCAGCGTCCTTGGCCGCGGCCGGCGCGGTCGCAAGCGCGAGCGACGCGGCGCGGGCGCGCTGCGCAAGGGTCGTGACGAGCGATACGAGATCGGCTGACATGAGCGGGAGAAGAAACCACGAAACACGCGAAACACACGACAGAAGTTTGCCCGAATGGGATGCGCCCCGCCGACACCCGTCTCGCCCGGTGGGTTTGCCTTACCTCCGAAATCTCCATCGCCTACCGGCCGCACCAGCCACCGTCGACCGCCATGACGTGGCCGCTCAGATAGTCGCTGGCGCGAGACGCGAGGAAAACGACGGCGCCTTCCAAATCACCCGGCTCGCCCCAGCGGTTGGCGGGAATGCGGCTGAGAATCTCCGTGGAGCGCATGGGATCGGCCTGAAGGGCCGCGGTGTTGTCGGTGCGCATATAGCCGGGGGCGATGGCGTTCACGTTCACGCCTTTGCCCGCCCATTCGTTGGACAGCGCCTTGGTGAGCTGGCCGACGGCGCCCTTGCTCGCCGCGTAACCCGGCACCGTGACACCGCCGAAAAAAGTGAGCAGCGACGCGATGTTGATGATCTTGCCCGAGCCGCGCGCGATCATGTGCCGGCCGGCGGCCCGGCACGCGGTGAACACGCCATCGAGGTTCACCCGGAGCACGAGATCCCAGTCGGCGTCGCTGTGGTCGGCAGCCGGCGCGCGTTTGATGATCCCGGCATTGTTGACGAGAATGTCGAGGTGGCCCTGCCAACCGACGGCCTGATCGATGAGCTGCTGCACGTCGGCGCGGTTGCCGAGGTCCGCGGCGATCGGCGTGGCCTTGGCCCCGAGTGCGGCGAGTTCGGCGACAACGGGCGCGAGCTTCGCGGGGTCGCGGCCGTTGACGATCACGTCGGCGCCGGCCTGCGCGAGCGCGCGGGCCATGGCTTGGCCGAGGCCTTGGGAGGAGCCGGTGACGAGGGCGACTCTGCCGTGGAGGCCGAATTTTTGCTCGAGATAGGAGGGCATGAAACAGAGAGAGAGGCGGGGCGCAGAAACTATGAGAAACAGGAGCAAACGCGGCGGGTCCTCGCGATTCCTCAACGGAGCTCCGCGATCGGCACCGCGTCCATGTCGGAAAAGACCTGGTTGTCGCCGCCCATCGCCCAGACGAAGCGATACGCGCCGGTGCCCGCGCCGCAGTGGATGGACCACGCGGGTGAGAGCACGGCTTCGCGGTCGCGGACGACGAGGTGGCGCGTCGCGCCGGGCTCGCCCATGAAATGGAAGACGACGTTGTCGGCCACGTCGAAGTAGAGGTAGATTTCCGTGCGGCGGCTGTGCGTGTGCGGCGGCATGGTGTTCCATACGCTGCCGGGCTCGAACTCGGTGAAACCCATCACGAGCTGGCAGCTCTTCACGCCGTCGGGGTGGATGAGTTTGTTGATCCGGCGGCGATTTGCCCTGGCGGGATCGCCGATCGGATCCGTGCGCCCATCGGCGCGGCGGACGACGGCGCTCGGGTATTTCGCGTGCGCGGGCGTGCTGATGAAGTAAAACTGGGCCTGGCCGGCGGGGCCGTTGGCGAAGGCGACGTCTTTTTCGCCGAGACCGATGTAGAGGCAGTCGAGCGGGCCGAGATCGTAACTGGCGGAACCGGTGCGGACGGTGCCGGGCGCGCCGAGGTTGAGGATGCCGATTTCGCGGCGTTCGAGAAAAAACGAAGTGCCGAGTTCCCGGTCGGTCGGAAGCCCGAGCGGTGCGGTCGTGGGCACGGCGGCGCCGACGATCATGCGGTCGAGGTCAGTGTAGTGGGCGGTGACGGCGCCGGCCTGAAAGAGCCCGCCGATGAGGAAGGTGTCGCGAAGTTGCCCGGTGGAGAGCGTGTTGGTGGCGGCGGGCGTCGGGAAGTAGTGGAGTTTCATGGAGATCCTTTTCGACCGCGGATGCGCCGGAGCCGCACAAGTTTCGCGGCTCTGCCCGCCTGCTCTGGCGGGATAGCACGGATTAGTTTGTTTTGTCTGTCATTCTGAGCGGAGCGAAGAATCCAGTATGATGTCCGCTGGCGGAAGTGCTGCCGGATTCGTCGCCGGCCTCAGCCGGAATCAGGCAGTCGTTCGGCGCGTCGTAGAGGCTGGTCGGCGAAGAGAACCGGGTTTTGATAGCGCCCGTCGCCGAGGTCGGGAAGCCAGGGTGCGCGAGCGGCCATTCGGCTGGGCTCAGGCCTGGCGGCGGTGAGTGCCATGGCAGCGCAGAAACCGGGCGCGCAGAGGGCGCGGACGATGAGCGGTTTCATGGAGTGAGAATGAAAAACCGCGCGGCGCCGCAGGACAAGCGGCATCGCGGGGTCGGAGGAAACGGAAGGAGCGGAGCGCTAGAACGTGCCCTTGACGCCGACGGCGAACTGCACGCCGAACTCCTCGCTGCGATAAAGGTGGGTGTAGCCGGGCGTCTCGGGGCTGTAGCGCTCGAGGTCCTGCGGGGTGTTGAGGATGTTGCGGGCGTTGGCGAAAACGGTGAGGCGGCGGTTGAACTGATACTCGGCGTTGACGTCGAAGTTCGTGCGCGAATCGTAGAATTCGAACGCGTTGGGCGCGGTGCCGGTCTGGAGGGAGTTGCGCTGGCGGCCGCGGTAGTTCCACTTCACCATCAGCACGACCGGCTTCCGGCTGAAAGTGAGGCCGACGTTGCCGCTCTTCGGGATGAAGCGCTGGAAGCTCGCGCCCTCCGGACCCTGGAGGTGCAGGATCGAACCGCTGGCGGAAAAGTTGAGGAACCGGCCGATGTGCGGAATGAAGGCCAGCGGCTGCATGAAGTTGAACTCGGCGCCGTCCACGCGGGCGCTGCCGACGTTGAGGCGGCTGACGATCGTCCAGCCAACGTAACGCGAATCGAGGCCGAGCTGGTCGAGGATCGCCGGGGTGGCGATCGTATTGAT
>JACQWL010000104.1 GCA_016209255.1 Verrucomicrobiota bacterium | reverse complement strand
GGCCCTCAGAACCGGAACTTGATGCCGCCGGTGTAGATCGCGCCGGTGAAGGAGTAATCCTCGGGACGGCCGGGCGTGGTAGCGTACCACGAGGTGACTTCGTCGGTGAGGTTGCGGCCCTCGAGGTAGATCGAGAAGCGCCGGTTGACGCGGTAGCTCAGCGAGGCGTCCCAGCGGGTGGCTTTGTTGTTGATCGAAAACGAGGTGAGGCCGCCGGCAGTGCGGACGAACTCGTCGATGAAGTTGACGGCAACGCGGGCGGTGACGCCGAATTTTTCCCACCAAAGCTGGGCGTTGTAGACGGTCTCGGGCTGCTCGGGGAGGAAGCTGACGCGGAACGGGCGGTAGCTGGCCACCGAGCCCGGGACGAGTTCCTCGAGCACGGACGAGCCGTCGATGAAGGTGGCGTTGAGGTTGACGCCGAAGCCGTCGAGCGGCTTGGGCAGGAAGGAGAGCGCCTGCTGCCAGGAGAGTTCGACCCCGCTGGCCTTGCCGGAGGAGCCGTTGCGCTCCTGGAAGAAGATCGTGTTGGGCGTGGCGGGGTCCTTCCACTGGGCGCGGAAGATCACGTCGGTGAGATTTTTTCGGAACGCGGCCGCCGAGAGCACGCCGCCCTGCGGGAGGTAATACTCGAGGGAGAGGTCGAAATTCTCCGACTGCTGGGCCTTGAGCCGCGCGTTGCCCAGGAAGACCTTGTTGGTCTCGGGGTAGTCGCCGGGCTCGAGGCCGCCGGTGCCGGACTCGGCGGCGGTGTCGGCACTGGAGCGGTAGGGCACCAGGTCGCCGTAGGCCGGGCGCGAGAGGGTGCTGGTATAGGCGAGGCGGGCAACGAGGTTGCGGTTGAGGCGGTAGTTGAAGAGGAGGCTGGGGTAGAGGTTGTCGTAGCGACGCGTGCCGCGCGAGGCGCCGAGCGGGTCGGCGAGCCAGTGGTAGCCGGTCTTGGTCTGCTCCCAGCGGAGGCCGCCGATGATCTCGAGTTTTTCGATCTTGGTCGTGGCCATGCCGTAGGCGGCGAGGATGTCTTCATTGACATCGTATTTGCGCGCCTCGAGGCGGACGATTTCGTCTCCGGAGAGCGGCGCGAAGGCGGCGCTGTTGGCGCGGTAGAAGGCGACGACATCGGTGAGGGCAACGATCGGCCCCATCGTGGCCTGGGTCCCGCCCAGCAAATTGCGCGGTTCGGTCAGCACTCGGAAATTCGCGAAGGTCGGCTGGTTCACCGTGGGCGCGCTGACGTCCACGATCCGCTGGCGGGAGCTGCGGTCCTTGCCGCGGTGCTTCACCCCGAACTTCCACTCGAGGTTGCGCCCCGCGAGCGGAAGGCCGAAAGCGTAGTCGAGGTTGGCGGTGAGGTCGCTCTCGTCCTCGGTGCCGGTCTGGAAGCGGAGGTTGTTGAGTTTGCGGTCGGTGAGGACGCCGAAGTAGCCGTTCTGGCCGGTGGCGATGTGAGTGAACGAGACGGTGGGCAGCGTGGCATTGCGGCGGTCGATGGTCCACGAGTAGGCGCGGCGCTCGGTGTTGCTCGGGAAGTCGAAGATGTAGCGATCGCGGTCGATGGAGGCATCCGAGTTGCCGTGGCGGAGGCCGTATTTCAGCGTGCCGCCGCCGGTGAGGCGCGTCTTGCCCTCGAAGCCGAGGCGGAGCACGTCCTGCTCGCGCGTGCCCTCTTCCATGTAATTCTGGAAACGCACCTGCCGGCCGGATTGGAGCGTGGCGGTGGAGCTGGCGTCCCAGCGCGAGAGCGCGCGGAGGCGGTTGCGGAAGCGGCCGCCCTCGGTCTCGGTGTTTTCGTAGAACGTGCGGAAGTGGAGTTCGGTGGCGTCGGAAAGTTTCCAGTCGAGGTTCACGGTGCCGCCGAGCTTGGTAATCTCCTGAAAGTTGAGGCGCGTGTCGTACGCTTCCATGGCCTGGTCGCCGACGGAGGCGATGGGGCCGGCGGTGCCGCTGCCCGACGTGCCAACCGGGATCGCCCCGGCGTCGTAATAGGCGAACTCGTAGGAGTTGGTCCTCCGGTCCTCGTGGCGGTAGGTGAGCGTGGCGCTCAGGCCGAGCGTGCGGGCCTGGCCCAGCACATCCATGAACGTGATCGAGGCGGCGCGGCCGGGCTGCTTGCGGAAGGTGTTGTGGATGTATTCGAACTTGCCGTTCACGCTGCGCTCCTTGAGTTCGAATGCGCTCCGCGAGACGAGGTTGATCGTGCCGCCGAAGGAGTCGGCATCCATCTCGGCGGTGAGGGTCTTGATGACTTCGATGCCGCCGACCATCTCGGCGGGGATAAGGGAGAGATCCACCGCACGGGTGTCGGTGTTGACGGAGGTGGAGTCGATGTTGCTGCCGGTGGTCGAGAGGCGGTCGCCGTCGAGGGTGACGGCATTGTGCTCGGCCGCGGTGCCGCGGATGTTGGCGAACGAGTCGTCGACGACATTGACGCCGGGGAGTCGCGCGAGGGCCTCGCCGACGGTGCGGTCGGGGAGGTTGCCGATGGCATCGGCGGAGATGACGCTCATGATCGTGTTGGCGGTGCGCTGCTGGTTGATGGCGCGCGACTGGCCCTCGCGGAAGCTCTCGACGGTGAATGCCGCCATGACAATGGCACCGGCGCCGAGTTGGGCATCGGCCCGGGTGGTCTGTCCGTCGACGACGCGGATGCTGGTGGTCTGCGTTTCGAGTCCGAGGTAGCTCGCCTCAAGGGTGTAGCTGCCGGCCGGAAGCTGGGGAAAGTGAAACGCACCGGCGCGATCCGTGACGGCCTCACGATTGCCGGGCGAGAGTTTGACGGAGGCGCCCGGCAGCGGCGTGCCATGGGTGGCGTCCTTGAGGATGCCGACGACAGCGCCGTCGGCGAGAACCGAGGCAGGAGCGAAAAGCGCCGCGACGAAGAGTGCGGCGAGGCGCGGCCGGGAGAACAGAAACCGGAATGGTGAGGTGGATTTCATGGTTTGAAGGGCCGAGATGTTGGGGAGTACATCCCCGCGGGGCGACGAGATTCAACCCGCCCCGGGGTCACCCCCAGAACGCGCAGCGCGTGCCCAGGCCGCGGGCGACGGCGCGCTCGTACGCGACCAGCGCGGCGGCGGCGTCCTGCAATGCCGTGCCGGTCGAATCGAAGAGCACGATTTCGTCGGCACTGCGGCGGCCAGGTTTGAGGCCGGCGACGATCTCGCCGAGTTCGGCGCGCACCTCCGCACGCGTGGCGAGCCCGGCGGCAAGCGCGTGATGCAGATCGCCGACCTCGGCGCATTGATCCACGAGGTCGCAGACGACGGTGCTCGCAGCGACGAGAGCGGGTTCGATTTCCTGCTTGCCGGGGCTGTCGGCCCCGACCGCGGCGATGAACGTGCCGGGCGCGACGTGTTCGCGGCCGAGGAACCAGTGTCTCGCCGGAGTGCAGGTGACGATGAGGTCGCTGGCGCGCGTGGCGGCGCCGAGGTTGCTTGCCGCGATTACGGGCAGGCGCAGCGCAGCGGCCATCGCCGCGGCAAAAGCCTCCGCTTTCGCCGGATGCCGGCTCCACACGTGTACGGCGCGCAGCGGGCGAACCCGGGCGATGGCCCGGAGCTGCGTCTCGGCTTGCACGCCGGCGCCGCAGAGCGTCAGCACGCCGGCATCGGGTCGGGCGAGGTGCTTGGCCGCGACGGCGGTGGCGGCTCCGGTGCGCAGCCGCGTGATGAGGCCCGATTCCATGACGGCGAGCGGCACGCCGTTGGTGGCATCCTGCAATACGATCAGTCCCTGAATCGCGGGTAGATCGTGGCGGGCCGGGTTTTGGAAGAATCCGCCATTGATTTTGGTCGCGAAGACGGGACGGGGCACGCGCAGACCGCCGGCCTTGATGTGGAACTCGCCGTCGATCCCGTCGCCGTGAAGGAGTCCGGGTGCGAGAGATTCGCCGCGGGCATGCGCGGCAAAGGCGGATTCGACGGCGGCGATGCAATCGTCGAGCGAGAGCGCCGCGGCGACGTCGGCCCGCGTGAGCAGGAGGACAGGCGGCGTGGCTTTCACTGTTTCTGCGGCGGCAGCCGGCCGGGATCGACGGTGCCGCCGAGCAGCTCTTGCGCGAGGGTGGCGTGCAGATCGACGGCGAGAGACAAAGCGGCCTCGTCGATGTCGAAACGCGGATGGTGGTGGCCGGCGGGCAGCGGCGTGCCGACGAGGACGTAGGTGGCCTCGCCGCCGCGCGCCTGGACGGCCTCCATCATGAGCGTGGCATCCTCGCTGCCGCCCATCGGAAGCGTGTCCGCGACCTGCGCGATGCCGGGCACGCGCGCGGCGGCGCGGCGCACGGCCGCCTTGAGCGCGGTGTCGCAGATCGCGGAGCCGGCGGAGCCCATGTTTTCGACGCGAACCTGCACCCCGTGCAGCTCCGCGCTGGCGCGCAATATGCGCCCGGCTTCGACGGTCATCCAGGCGTTGATCGCGGACGTTGCGCCGCGCACCTCGAGTTTCAAGGTGGCCCGATCGGCGACGATGTTGCGCGCCGCGCCGCCGGAAAGCAGCCCGACGTTGACCCGCGAGGCGCCGGCGCCATGGCGCGCGATGGCGTGGAGTTGCACGGTCGCCGTGGCGGCGGCAAGGAGCGCATTGCGGCCTTCGTGGGGCGCGACGCCGGCGTGCGCGGCGACACCCGTGAAGTGGCCATCGAGCTTGGTGGTGGCGAGAAAGCCGTCGACCCCGCAGGCAACGAGGCCGGTTTGCTGCGCCGAGATGCCGAGATGCGTGGCAACGTAGTGGTCGACATCGTCGAGCACGCCGGCGGCGACCATGGATCCGGCGCCGCGGCAGCCCTCCTCGGCGGGTTGGAAGATGAGTTTGATCTTGCCGCGCAGCTTGGGTGCGAGCGCCGGCAGAACGGTGGCAAGCCCCAGTCCGATGGCGGTGTGACCGTCGTGGCCACAGGCGTGCATCCGGCCGGAGTGGATTGAGGCGAATCCCTCGCGCGCGGGGGCGTGGGCGGCGCCGTCGTCGCTTTCGACGACGGGCAGGGCGTCGAGATCGACGCGAAAGGCCAGCACGGGTCCCGGCCGGCCGGAGTCGAGCGTGCCGACCACGCCGGTGAGCCCGTCTTCGAAGCGGGCGACCCACGCCGGGTCGGCGTCGTCGCGCAGGGCTTCGGCGCGGGCGGCGGCAATTTCCGCGGCGGGCGGCAGCTCCATGCGCACGGCCGGGTCCATCACCTCGCGGCCGGCGGTCACACCCCAACCGAGCGCCTCGAGCGTGGCGGCAACGCGAGCGGCGGTGCGATATTCGCAGAAGCCAAGTTCGGGATGGCGGTGAAAATCGCGCCGCCAGCGGATGAGTTTCTCAGGGAGCGAAAGGTCGGGCATGGGTGGAATGATGCTTGACGAGCACGGGTGAAATCGAGGACAGGCGAAAGTCAGGTGCGCCGGAACCCAAGCCGAAGCCGACGAAGGCGTCGAGGTGCAAGTCAACCCAGGCGCCAACCGCCCCGCCCGCGGCACGGTCGCCGCGGCGGATATTAGTCTCCTGCCGACGAAATCTCGCTCAGAATGAGTGAGATTTTTCCGTTGACCACGAAGACACAGCGCGGGGCAGCTGCAATCAAGTGAACCAAGGCAGTTTTTAACCGCTAATCCCTGGCCGCCTTTGGCGCCGCCGTAGGCGGGCAAGCTTCGCCAATCTCCGCTAATAAAATCTCAGAAAACCACCGGCCGCCTTCGCGCTTCGTCGATTAGACGAAGCACGCACGCCATCACTCGTCCTTGATTCCGAATATTAGCGAAGATTAGCGGTTCCAAATGGTCTGAGAGAAAATGCACGCAGGCAGGGCGGTCCGCGATCAAAAGATCTGGGGCATTGCATCCGGCTTGCCCGCCTCCGGCGCGTTGCGGCTGCGCCGAGCCAGGTCGGTGTGTTTCATTCTGTTTGAAGTCTTGGTTCCGGCTTTGCCGGTTTGCGACGCCGCCGCCCCGGGTTCGCTGGCGGTCTCATGGGGCGAAGGGCCGGAGCGGGGCGCCCGGCCCGAGCGGCCAGCCGGCGAAATACCACGCGGCGAGCAGCGCGAGCCAGCCGATGAAAAACGCGGCCGAGTACGGCGCCATCAGCGCGATCAACGTGCCGAGGCCGGCCTGCGGCCGAAGCCGCTGGAGCTGGGGCACGAGCACGACGAGGTAGGCGGTCATCGGCGTAATGGTGTTGGTGGCCGATTCCGCAATCCGGAAGGCGACCTGCGGCGCGGCCGGATGAAAACCCAGCAGCATGCACATCGGCACAAAGATGGGCGCGAGCAGCGACCAAAGCGCCGAGCTGCTGGCGACGAACAGGCTCAGCACGGCCGTGATCAGGGCGATCGCGAACAACAGCGGCAGCCCCGTGAAACCGGCTCCGCGCGCCGCGTCCGCGCCGTGCACCGCGAGAAAAACGCCGGCGTTGGTCCACTGGAAACAGGCGAGGAACTGCGCGATGGCGACCGCGACGACGAAGAAGCCGGACATCTCCCGCGCGGCCTCGCCGATGAGGCGCGGTACGTCGGCCGCGCGGCGGATCGCGCCGGTCGCGACGCCATACGTTGTGCCGAGGACGCCGAAGCCCAGCGAGAGCAGCGGCACGATGCCGAGCATGAACGGCGAGTGTTCGAAGTCCCCTCCCGGTGCGGCGTGCAGCCAGCCGCGTTCCGGCACGGTGAGCGCGGCGATCGAGAGCGCGTAACCACCGCCGGCCAGCCAGGCGTGGCGGAGCGCGCGGCGGGCGACCGGGTCGGGCGCAGGCGGCGACAGAGTCTCGCGGGCGGTCGGCGCCAGTCCGGGTTCCAGCCAGCGGGTGGTAAGCCCCGCGCCGATGGCGGTCAGAAGAAACGCCGAGGCCGACATGAAGTACCAGTTGCAGAGCGGCGACACGACGAGCTGCGGCTGGATGATCTGCGCCGCCTGGGTGGTGATTCCGGCGCTCAGCACGTCCGTGCCGGCGATAAGGAGGTTGGCGGTGTAGCCCGCGCCGGTCCCGGCCAGCGCCGCGCAAAAACCGGCGAGCGGGGCGCGTCCTGCCGCGGCAAATACGGCGGCGCCAAGCGGCGGCATGATCAGGTAGCTGACGTCGGAGGCGATGTTGGCGAGGATGCCGGCGAACACGACCATGGCCGGGACGAACGCGGGCGGTACGCCCGTCATCAGGCGGCGGATCGCGGCCTCGAAGAAGCCGGTCCGCTCGGCCAGACCGATGCCGACCAGCATCGTGAGCACGAGCGAAAGCGGGCGGAACCGCGCGACGTTCTCGAGCGCGTTGGCCAGCAGCCAGCCCAGGCCCTCCCGGGAGAACAGGCTGCGGATGGGCTGGACTTCGCCGGTCGCCGGATGCCGGACGGCGCCCTCGAGCGCCGCGCCCGCGGCGGACAAGACGGCGAGCGCGATCGTAAAACCGACGAATATCCAAAACGGATGCGGCAGCGCGTTGCCCAGCCGCTCGATGCGGCCGGTCAGACGGGACAGGGCGGTCTCGGAGCTCATGCGCGCGACGGGGTTTGGGTGGGTGCGGACGCGGACTTCTCGTCGGGTCGGGCGAAAACCGGCACTGCCTGGCGCGAAAACGGTCCAGTGCGATCGGGGTGGTCCATCGGCAACGCTTGGTCGGCCGCCGCGGCGACGGCGACCAAAAAAATCGGCTGGCCGTGGTGTCGGTTCACTCGGCCGGCGGCGGCACCTTGCCGTCGGCGACGAAGCCCGTGCGCGGCCAAGCCAGGCTGCGTCGCGGACTGAACCACGGGCACTCGGCCGCGGAGGTGCCAGTCGAGCGCGGCGAGCTGACGCGGGCGCACCAGATCCAATCGCCGATGCCGGCCGGCAGGTTCTGCGCAAAGCGACATTCCGGACCGCAGGGCGCGATCGCGTTTGGCGAAGCGGTCCGGAGCGTTTCCATGGCCGTATAACTGCGCCGCATCGCCGGCCCCTCGTCCCGGCTCACACTTGTTCCAGTATCTGCTGCAGATCCCAGATGAGGCCCCTCTCCCGGCGGGGCGGTGGCGGCGTGCCCTCGCCGTGCGCCCAGGAGAAGAACGGCTTGGCGTCGGCGGCATGCTTGAAGGCGAACGTGGAAGTGAGGAACCCCGGCGCTTCTCTGCTCACATTCTGACGAACTAAACTCCCTCAAAATCCATTTCGCGTAGCTTCGGCTGCTGTCCATTACGAAACCTTGGAAATTTCGATCACGAGACGGCGCTCAACGCACGCCCCGACTGGGGGCGTGTCGAAAGCGCTCTCGTGAAGGCTCTCCAAGGTGCCTGTAATGGGGCGTGTGTAGGCACGTCCCTTTCGCGTTTTTAGCGCAGGCACCCCGGTAAGAGTCTCCACGAGAGCAAAGCCATCCCGCACAGGGGCTGAACATCGCGCGAGCGTTCATGCCCATGTCCAAAGAACCTCGCCCAGGGAAACCGGCGGCTGCGCAGCAGGCCGGGCGTCCTGCGATCTCCTTCATCGAGCCGCCCGGCCCAGATGACGTTGAAATCCCGGAGCAAAAACAGCACTTCGAGTTGCCGGTGCGCTTCGGCGCGGTGCCGGTGGATAGGGCTCCGCTCGGCTGGGAAGTGGAGACGCGGCGAGCAGAATTCAAAGTCACCAAATTTCAGCACGCCTACCCGACGATCCGCCTGCCGTTTCAGCAAGTCCAGCGCGTTGAGTTCGGGCACAACAAGGAGTTTTTGGCGGCAAGCGAGAAAGACGCCAGGCTCCGGGAGCTTTTCCCGACGGGCGCGAACCGGTTGTTCTTCGGGGACAACCTTCACGTGATGCGTCAACTGCCGAGCAGCAGCATCGATCTGATCTACATCGATCCGCCGTTTTTCTCCGGTCGCAACTACAACGT
>JACQWL010000101.1 GCA_016209255.1 Verrucomicrobiota bacterium | reverse complement strand
TTCACGCTGCGCCAATCGTTGGCGGCGTGGCGCTTCCACCACCAGCTGGCCGACGAATGCCTGCAAGAGATTCACCGCCTGGCCGCCAAGCTCGAGAGCCGCACGGAGGCGGCGGCGCCCTCGCCAACCAAGCGCGGCCGGCAGCCCGACGCCGTGACGCGCACCCTCCTCTTCCAAAAACTGGGCGTTGATCTCACCGCGGTGGACGGCGTCAACCTGCACGTCGGTTTCACCTTCCTCACCGAGGTCGGTCCCGACCTGAGCCGGTTTGCCAGCCCCGAGAACTTCGCCTCCTGGCTGGGCCTGTGCCCCATCAACAAAGTCAGCGGCAAACGGAAGCTCAGCGTCAGTACCCGGCCGGTGTCCGACCGGCTGGCGACGGCGCTGCGCATGGCCGCGCAATCGCTGAACCGCGTCGAGTCACCGCTGGGCGACTGGTTCCGCCGCATGCGCGCGAAACTCGGTCCGGTCGGGGCCGTCACCGCCGCCGCCCACAAAGTGGCGCGCATCCTGTATGCCATGATCAAATACCGCAAGCCCTTCGATCCCGCCCGCCTCGGCAATCCCGTCCTGCGCCAGGCGCGCAAGGAGAACGCCATACGCCGTGCGGCCAAAGAACTCGGATATACTCTTCAACCGATCCAAGCAGTGGCTGTTTCTTGAGAGTAATGTACAATATCCGCTCTGGCGCGATGTCGAAGGCCTGGGCCGCCCGGGCCAGCATTTTGGCCTGCGTGGTAGGGCCCGGCTCGGCGCCGCCGGTGACGATCAATCGCGCCTCGGGCAGGGCCCGGAGAATTCGGATCCCTTCCACGATGCGCGACAGAGCGGCGGTCGAGAGCACGTTGGTCGCCGCGACGTCTGGCGTGCGGCCGTGGCCCCCGCCGAGCACCACCACAAATCGGCACGCGGCGAGATCCGGCGGCAGCGGCGCGCCGGTGACAAACTCCGGCATGGCCGGGTAAATGGTTTCCAACGGACGCAGGAGCGACTTGGCGACAAACTTGTTGCTGGCGATCAGCAGGAGGCCGACGGCGGCGATCACCAACCCCCGGCCGAGGCGCCGCCACCGCGTGGTGCGGAGCAAGAGCAGGCCCACGACCAGGGCTGACAAGCAAAGGGGCAACGGCATCAGCCAGAACGAAACGGTCTTCTTCAGCCAAAAAAGCATGCGCGAAATATGGCGCCGGGGTCGCGTCGCGCCAGCCCGGTTTTTGACTCGAATTCCCCGCCTCGCGCGCCGGGGTGATTCTTGTCCTCGGATCTTCCCGCCCGGACTCGGCCGTCCCCCACTATCTCGGGGCCGACCGGCGATCCGGCGTCCACACCGTCAATCCGCTGAGGTCGCGCGGCGGGGCGCGCCGCACGAGGCTGATCCCGTAGGCGATCGCCATGAACACCCCGTTCACGACCGCGCCCACCCAGTAGCTGTGCACCCCGATGCGCCACGCTTCCGGCAGCACTTTCATCACCCCGAGCCCGAGATAGAGGTTGAGCGCGACCGCGCACGCGAGCGCGACATTCACGGCGAACCCGTCCACGCGGCGGGTGAAAAAGCCCAGCATGTAAACCCCCGTAATCGCGCCGCCGAGCACACTGAAGACGATCAGGCTCACGTCGTTCATGCTCTCCTTCTCGATCTGCGAAAACGTGTAGGCGCCCGCGGTCATCAGCCCGATGGCGGCGGCGGTGACGTGGCGCGCCGCACGCAAATAGAACGCGTCGCTGCGCCCGCGGGCCAGGTGCGGTTTCAAGAGGTCGATCACGACGACGGTCGCGATCGAGTTCACGCCCGAGTCGAGCGAACTCATCGCCGCCGCGATCACCGCCGCGATGACCACCCCCGCGAGTCCGGCCGGGATGTGCTTGAGCACAAAATACGGCAGCACCTGATCCGGTTGGAGCGTGGCGGCGTACGCGTCGGGCCTGACCTTGAAAAACACGAAGAGCGCCGTGCCAATGAAGAAAAAGGTCGTCCACATCGGCACGGCGATGCCGGAAAACAGCAGCGTGGCCTTGCGCGCCTCCCGCAGCGAACTCGCCGAGACGTAGCGCTGCACCAGCGTCTGCTCGCCGGAGTAGATGTTGAGCCAGTTGATGATTCCGAGAATCAGCACCGTCCAAAATGTGCGCTGGTGGACGTTCCACTCGAGTGCGCCGAGGCTGAACTTGTTGTGTTCCTGCCCGACCGCGATGACCTGCGCAAAGCCCCCGGGCAGCTGCAGCACCACGAAGCCCAGGCAAAGCGCTCCGCCCACGAGCATGATGATTGCCTGCACCGCGCCCGCCCACACGACCGTCTCCATGCCGCCCGCCACCGTGTAAAGCGCGACAAAGATCCCCGCGCCGACAATCACCCACCCGAGGGGCGCGCCGGTGAGGAATTGCAGCGGCAGCGAGACGAGAAACAGCACCTGGGCCACGCGGATCAGCTGGAGAAACACGAAGCTCAGCATCCCGTACGTGCGCGCCACGACGCCGAACCGGTCGCCGAGATACTCGAACGCCGAGGTCAGCCCGCCGCGCCGGAAGAAGGGGATGAAAATCACCACCGCGATGACCGCGATGAACGGCACCACGAGGTTCACCGTGAGCTGGCGCCAGTCGAGCACGTAGGCCGCCGCCGGCAGCGCGAGAAACGTCGTCGAACTGATGATGGTGCCGAGCATCGAGAGCGCGACGACCCAGCCGGGAAAATTGCGCCGGCCGACAAAATAATTTTCCGCCGCGTGCGTGCGGCGCGCACTGCGAATCCCGATCGCGATCATGGCGAGCAGGTAGATGACGACGGCGATGACGTCGAGGGGACGGATGGCGAGAGTCATGATGGGGCGCGGGCGCGGGCCGTCACCGGGCCGCTCGTGTCGCCTGCTTTTCTTCCAGCGCGATCAGCTCCGCCACGGCGATTCGCACCACCTCGACGGTGGACTTGGCGGTCGCAAAGGCCACGTACAGGAAACCCTGGTGCTCGATGACATGCGGGTAGTCGACATGCCGGCCGCCGACGAGGTAGCCCATCGCGGTGAACACGAGCCCGTCGCGACTCACCGCGAGCGTGAGCGGATCGCGGCGTTGCGGGTGCGGATTCGAGACGAGCACGTAGCGACCGTCGGGCAGCCGCACTCCGCTGAATTTGGAGGTGGCGTCGGGAAAGTTCGTCCGCACGGGCGCACTCCAGGTGCGGCCGTTGTCGGTCGAGAATCCCCGGAGCAGGAACCCGGACCGGGAGTTGTCCCGGTACAGGGCGACAATCGATCGGTCGTCCGGCAGCACCCACCAATAGGGTTCCTCCGGCCGGTCTTGCAGCTCCGTGTACGACGCGGCGGGATACGAGGTCCAGCGGTCGAAACCCGCGAGGCCGCCGATCAGAAAATGCACATTCTGCTTTCCGTCGCGCCGGGACATCATCCATTCGCCCGAGGGGAGCGGTTTCGGGGAAAAGTTATTGAGCGCATCGTCGAACACGAGCCCGCGGTGCCGCCACTTCGCCGGCTCGGACGCCGTGAGTTCGAAGGCGTGCAAGGAAAGCCCCGGCCCCGCGTAACCCGGCGCCTCGTACCGGCTGGCCAGTGCGAGCAGCTTCCCTTCGCGGATCCAGAATCCGCGCGCGATCCAGCCGTAACCCTGGTCGGGCCGACCGGTCATGTTGCCGATCGCACCCCACTTCAGACCGTCCGGACTCGTGGCGAACGACACGTGCTGATCCGCCCGATCGTGCCCGGGCACCTTGCCCGGCCCGCGCGACTCGCCCGGCCCGTCGCTCCACATCGCCCAAAAGCGGCCGGCGAAGTGCACGAGGTAGTTGTGCTGGTTCACCCGGTGTCCGCCCGCGCCCAGCACGTCGCTGACGACGGCATGCTGCGAGGGAATTCGTGGCAGTGCGTCGAATTCGATGGCGTGCGAATTGGCCGGGACCCAACCGCCCGCGAGCATGAGAGGCGAGGTCGGATTGGTGACGGGATGCGGCGCGGTCGCCGCGAGCATGCCCGACTCCACGGATGACGCGAACATCGAAACAAACAAGAGCCGGGGTAGAAATCGATTCATGGCGGTTAAAAGGGGAGGTTGCGGTCGGTGTCGAATCGTCGCGCAACGCGTCAACGCGACAATGTATTTGGGCAGCCCTGGAGCCTTTAGCGGCTTTTCACCGGGGAACCAACGGCCAATTCCCACGCCGCGAGCTCGCCCTTCAATTCTCGCACGAGTTCGGAGTGTCCGGCGGCGAGATCGTTTTTTTCGCCCACGTCATCGGTCAAATTGAAGAGTTCCGTCTGCGCGGTGCGCGTCACCAGTTTCCACGGGCCGCGCCGCACCGCCCGCTGGTCGGCGTCGCGCCAGAAAAGCGGGCGTGGCGCGAGCAGTTCATCCCGTAGCAGCACCCCGCTGAGGTCCACGCCATCGAGCCGCAGGCCGGACGGGCGGGGCGCACCGGAGATCGCGAGGAGCGTTGGGAGGAGATCCATGGTCAGGGCTGTTGCCGACGTCACCCGGCCCGGCGCAATCCGCCCCCGCCAGTTGGCGAAGGCCGGGACCCGGTGGCCGCCCTCGTGCAAGTCGCCCTTTTGACCGCGGAGCGGGCCGTTGCTCCCGACCCACGAGTACGTCCCGTTGTCGGAGCAGACCAAGATCAACGTGTTCTCCCGGAGGCCGAGTTCATCGAGTGTCGCCGCGATTTCCCCGACGCTGGCGTCGACCGCCTCGAGCATCTCGCGATAGGCGCGCGAATATTGCGACTTCGGCAAGGGTCCGTACCGGTCGTCGCCGTTCCACGCCCGGCCCGTGGTGCGGTGCGGCGGGTCGCCGGGACCCTGGTAGGGGAAATGCACACCGAGTTGCGGCACGTAGAGGAAGAACGGCTGCGCGCGGTTTTCGCGAATGAAGCGCACGCTGTACCGCGTGACCAGGTCCGTGAGGTAGCCGGGCTCGTCGGCGAGGTGCTGATTCTTCCACCAATCGACGTTGCCGTCGCGCGACACGTGCGAGTGATAGTCGGGGTTGTTGTTCGAGCAATGGCTCTCGTGAAAGCCCTGCGCGTTGGGGCCGAAGCGCGTCACGTGACCGACGTGCCATTTCCCAAAAATGCCGCAGCGATAACCCGCCGGCGCGAGCAGCTCGGCGATCGTCGTTTTTTCCAGCGGCACACCCTCCGTCAACGTGAACCCGATCGCCGCCTCGATGCCGCTGCGCTGCGGATACTGCCCGGTGAGCAGGGCGGCGCGGGTGGGACTGCAGACCGCGCCGTTGGAATGAAAGTCCGTGAAACGAATGCCCTCCGCCGCCAGGCGATCGAGGTGCGGCGTGCGGTGCCGCGTATTGCCATAGCAGCCGAGATCGCCGTAACCGAGGTCGTCAATCAGGACGAGCACAACGTTGGGGCGAACTTCGGCGGCCGCCCCCGAACTGGGGGCGCCGAGCCAGAGACCGAGCGCGAACCAGCTGCAGAGTGAGAGACATTTTTTCATGGCGGCGAGTCAGGCCCCGGGTTCCACGTCGTCGCGGCGATGAAGCGCTCGCTGTGGGTGCCGTCATTGTAATAATAGACGCTGACGAGGCGGCCATCCGCGCGCTGGACGCTGCGCGGGTAGCCGAGGTCGTGGGTCGCGGCGTCGGCGCGCAACACGACCTCCGGCTCCCAGGTGCGGCCCTCGTCGCGGCTCAGGCGGGCACGAATGCCGTAGGACGGCGACCGATACCCGTACGTCAGGCAGAGCCGACCGTCGCGGAGCCGGATGAGATGCGGTGGATTGCCGGACGTGCC
>JACQWL010000098.1 GCA_016209255.1 Verrucomicrobiota bacterium | reverse complement strand
GCCTACCTGTCGCAAACTAGCGTCTAGCGGCCTGACCCCGTGCTTGTTCCCCCGGCACCGGCGTGCCCCGACGGATCGGGGCGACAAACCGTCCTATCATCGGCTCCTACCGGCTCATCGGCCCCGCGGCACGGCCTCCAGCAAGAGCGCGAGCGCCTTTTTGAAATCCTCTTCCCCGGGCGCGCTGCCCTTATAGTGCCCCAGTCGCACGACCACGAGATCATGCGAGGGGATGATCATCGTCGTCTGCCCGCCGGCTCCCGCCATGTAGTACGCCTCCTTGGGGACGGGGTACCGGCCGTCGCCGTTGATCCAGAAAAAACCGCCATAAACGGGGCGTTGGTCGGCCTCCCATGCCGGCGCCAGCGTCCGGACGAATGTGACGAAACCTGCGGGCAGGATCCGCTGGTTGTTCCAGACGCCGTCCTGCAGGTAAAGATTACCCAGCCGCGCCCAGTCGCGTCCCGAAGCGTAATCGTATCCCTGGGTCAGAAAATTCCCATCGGGGTCGGTTTCGATCACCATCGTCCGGATGCCGAGCTGGTCGAAGAGCGCGCGCTGCGGGAACGACAGGTACTCCTCCCCGCGCTTTTCGACCGCCAGGCGGATGAGGTAATTGATCAGCACCGGGTCGGTGTTGTGATAGCGGCCCACCTTGCCGGGTGGCCACTGCAGCGGACGCGTGGCGGCATAGTGAAACGCATTGACCCCACCGGTGTAGAGGTACACGTGATCTGGATACGGGCCCGACGGGTCGTAGTCGGGATCCTGCGGCGCCCGTATCCTCAGCCCGCTCGACATGTGCAGGAGATCGGCAATGCGAATCCCGGCGCGCAGGTCGCCCGGGCCCTGCCACTCCGGAATGGGCGCCCGCTGCCAGAGATCGTAGACGCCGTCCTTGATCAGGATCCCCAGCAGGGTGGCCGACAGGCTCTTGCCCATCGACCAGCTCTCCAGCGGCGTGCGCCGAGTGATGCCTTCCCCGTATCGCTCGCCGATCAGGCGTCCTCTCCACGTCACCACAAACGCGGCCGTCATCCCGGCAGGCGAGGCGAAGGCCGCGTCCACCGCCCGCTTGATTTTCGCCGCCTCGAGCTCCGCGGGAAGCGGATCGTCCGGCAGCACATCCCCCATGGGCCACGGCTGGGTGAGGGGATCGGGCAGCCGTTTCTTCACCGTGACGGGAGTGAAATTCACGGCGTTTTTGCCCGGCGGAAGCGTGACGCACCCCTGGTCACCGAGAAAGAGTGCGGTGCGCACGACGCCGCCAGGCAG
This sequence comes from Verrucomicrobiota bacterium, assembly GCA_016209255.1. Taxonomy (GTDB): domain Bacteria; phylum Verrucomicrobiota; class Verrucomicrobiia; order Opitutales; family Opitutaceae; genus ER46. The sequence goes on along the minus strand of JACQWL010000098.1, from coordinate 13,923 downwards.
CGTAATGTGCACGGCCTTGCGCTCGCGATCGATCACCGGCTTCCCCACCTTTGCCCGCTCCGCGTACGGGCTTGTGAAGTACCCGACGTTCTCGGCCGCGAACCCGGGATCGAGGCCGGTGATGAACACCGCCGAACACATGATCTTGGCGTAACCAGCCGTGTGATGCTCGAGGGGGTCGCCCGGGGGCGGCACGTAGGCCGTGGGCAGCTCGAGGGCTTTCGCGCGGGCGAGCAGCGCGTCGCGCGCGGCCGACGCCGCCGCCGGGGCACGGCCGCTCGCGGCCCGCTTTTCTTTTTCTCCGCCCAGGACGGCCGACAGCGCGGCGATCAGCAGCAATGCCGTCCCAGCAGTTTGGATTCGCATTCTCCGGTGGTGGAAAAGGCAGCGATTGCCGCCTGAGTTTCGTTCGACCGGCGGGGAGGTGGGGATTTTCACGCCCGCAAAACTGAAAACAGGGCGGAGGGGAGGCAAGGCACGTTTCTCCGACGGCCGATCTCAGGACTGGTTCCGAGCCCCGGTTGGTTTCTCGATTCTGATGGCACCGCTGGAATGAAGCGTTACGAAAAGCGCGCCACGCTTCCGGCGAGCCTGAGCCAATCGTCGCGCAAAAGCGCTTCCTGGAAGGTGACGATCGAGGTTTTCCGGCCTGCTCTCCCCTCACGCTGAAAATCCGATTTGCTACCACTCACTCGGCCCGCAGCGCCACGAGGGGGTCGATCCGGGCCGCGCGGCGGGCGGGCAGGTAGCTGGCGAGCGCGGCGACGGCGAGAAGGAGGATCGACACGACCGCATACGCCGCCGGGTCCGTCGGCTTCACCTCGAAAAGCAGCGTCGTCATGTAGCGGCTCAGCCAGGCCGCGCCCGCGAGACCGGCCGCGAGGCCCAGGGACGCCTTCACCATGCCCTGTTTCAGGAAGAGCCCGCCCAGCTGGCCGCGCGTCGCGCCGATGGCACCACGGATGCCGATTTCGCGCGTGCGCTGCGACACGTCGTAGGCCAGCACCCCGTAGATGCCGAGCGCGGAAAGAAACAGGGCCAGCCCCGCGAAGGCGCTGAGCAGGAGCATGACCGCGCGCCGGTTGCCGAACGACGCGTCGACAAGGGACTGCAGCGACGCGGTGTCGAACAGGGCGATCATCGGATCGATGGCCTGGATCGTCTGGCGCATGCGCCGGATCGCCTCGGGCACGGGCAGCGACGTGCGCATAAAGAGGATCAGGCCGTCCGGGCGATCCGAGGCGCTGGACATGAGCTGGTAGACAAACGGAATGCCGCTGCGGTCCTCGACCCCGTTGTGCGGCACGGCTCCCACGACGCCGACGATGGCCGGCCAGCCGCTTTCCTTCGCCGGCCGTCCGCCGAACGCGAAGCGCCCTTCAATCGCCGATCGACCCGGAAAGTAGCTGTTCGCAAACGTCTCGTCGACGACGAAGACCGGCCGGGCGCCGGGGGCCAGATCCGCGGCCTCGAAGAAGCGCCCTTCGCGGAGGGGCAGCCGCAGCGTCCGGGCATAACCCGGCGAGACGACGACGCGATAGGCGCTCGGCTGCGCCGTTCCCGGGGGAAGCGTGTCCTCGGCGAGATGGAAGGCATTCAGCGGCACGCCCCGTTGGAACGGGGCGGCGAACGAGAATCCGGCGGATTCCACGCCGGCAATCTCCTGCAACCCCTGCACGACTCTTTCCTGGATGCCGCGCGCGGCCTCGTTGGTCCGCCGGTACGCGAGCGGAAGCGCAATCCGGCCCGTGACCACCCCGCCGGAATCGAACCCTGGGTTCACCGCCACCGCGCGGGCGAAGCTGTGAATCAAGAGGCCCGCGCCCGTGAGCAAAACGAACGCAATCGCCACCTGGCCGATGATCAGGATGCTGCTCCACGTGCGAACGCCGGCGCTGCCCGACGCGAAGTGCGGGCGCCGGTTGATGAGCCCGATCAGGTTCTCGCGAAGCACATGAATCGCCGGAAGCGCCCCCATGAGCATGCCCACGAGCAGCGAGGCTCCGGCGGCGAATCCAAGCACACGCGCGTCGAGCGCGACGGGGGGCGTGGTTGGCAGAATTTGCGCGAGATGGCGGTTGATTTGGGAAACCGCACCCCACGCCAGGCCCAAGCCGAGCATCGCACCCGCGAGCGTGAGCACGAGAGACTCCGTCAGGAGCTGCCGGGCGACTGCCCCGCGGCTCGCGCCGAGCGCGAAGCGGATGGCGAGCTCGGACTGGCGGCCGTTGGCACGCGCCAGGAGCAGGTTTGTGACATTCACCCAGCCGATGAAAAGCACGAGGATCGCGCCGGCCTGGAGGAGGTAGAGCGACGTCTTGAGAGGAGCCACGCGTTCTGCCTGCAGGCCACCGACGCCAATCCGGTGACCCGTGCGGTCGGCGTACGTGCGCAGTTCCGGAGGGGCGTTGTCGTAGGCCCGCCGCTCGAGCGTGTCCGCCTCCGCGAAGGCCTGGCCCGCGGACACTCCGGGCTTGAGCCGGCCGCAAAGCTGAAGGGCGTGCGTGTAGCGCAGGGCCGGATTGCGCCGCCCCGGCGTCCAGAAAATCGGGCGCACGAAGCGCACGCGTCCGTCGAGTGCCTCGAGCGCCCGGGGCGCGACGCCAATGATGGTCGAGGTGGCGCCATCGATGGTGGCGGACTTTCCGATCACCCCCGGATCCTCGCGGTAGTGCGACTCCCAGAACGACTGCGTCAGCACGACGACCCTGTCCTCGTTGGGCCGGCTGTGCTCGGTCGTGAAGAACCGGCCGATCACGGGCCTTAGCCGGAAAACCTCGAACATGTCGGGCGTGGCGCGGGCGCTCCACAGCCGCTGCGCCGTGGCCTCTTCCCCGAACAGCGCCGGGAGCGCCAGCCAGAGTCCGAGCGACTCGTACGAGCGGGCGTTCTCGCGGTAGTCGAGATACTGCTCGATGTTGCTCGCGGCCCGGCTCGGGCCCGTCTTCTTGTAGGTGTTGAAGATCTCGACGATGCGCTCCGGCTCGGAAAACGGCAGCGGCTTCAGGATGAGTCCGTACACGAGCGAAAAGATCGCTGCGTTGGCCCCGAGGCAGAGGGCGAGGGTGAGCAGCGCGACCGAGGTGAAGCCGGGGCTTCTGGCCAGCAGCCGCAGGGAGTGCCGCAGGTCCCCAAGGGCTCCTGACACGATCCGGGACAGCCGGGACTCGCGCGTGGTGGGAACGCCATCGCGTTTGAATTTCGATTGCATGCGGTGGCCGGCGGCGCGGGGTGCCGTGGCGCAGCGATTACACCGGCCGCCGCGGAAAATTACAGCCTATTGTGAACTCAGCCGCCGGCTCTCGTCCAACTGCCGCGGCCAAACCCCTCCCGCTGAAAGTCCGAATTCCTATCCGTGGCGATCGCCGGTGGATCTCCGTCGAAGCGACTTGGGGGCGGGAAATTTCACGACGGCGAAACTGGAAACAGCACGGAAGGGCGGCAGGGCATGTATCTGATTACCGTCCGCCGCCAATTACGTATGACCGCGGAAATGCCACCGGCATTTTCATTTGGGCGCATCGATTCGTTTGCCCGAGGTGGGAACGCGACCTCCGGGCGCGTTTCTCCCGTGGAAACGGTCAGCCGGCGCCAGGCGTCGCGTTCCGCTGGAAGGAAAGCATTGTTTCCAATTCCGACCGACTGCTAGTTTTGCCGCACATTGTCCGCCGCACCGCCCGTCATCGCGTATTTTTTCACCACGTTTCCCAAAAACACGGAAACGTTTCTGCAGCGTGAGATCGTCGCGATGCGCGCCCTCGGCGTTAACCTCCGGCTCTATTCGATCTGGGGCGGCGGCGGGACCTTTCGCGGCCTGACGGTGACGCCGTTCAACAAATGGCGGCTGCTCACGCTGTTCTGGCTGATTCCGGTCGAGTCGTGGCGCCGGCCCGAGGTGTTGTGGCAATTGCTGCGCGGACTGGCCACGCGGCGCGCGCCCTCGTGGTTGAATTTTTGGGAAAACATGCTCGGCGCCGGGTTCGCCTGCGTCCAACTGCGCGAGTTCCGCAAAAACCCGCCGGCGCTGATCCATGCCGCGTGGGGCGGCGCGCCGGCCACGGCCGCGTGGCTCCTGTGGCGGGTGGACGGACATCGCTTCAGCGCCGCGGCGCACGCCTACGACATCTACGAGCACGGCGGCGACTGGTGGCTGAAGGACAAGCTCGAACACGCCGCCTTCATTCACACCTCGACCGAAATGGGGCGTCGGGCTCTCATCGAGCGCCGCCTCGCGGGCGGCAACATCGTCTGCATCCGGCGCGGGCTCGATCGTCTGCAGCCGATGAAACCGCTGCGCCGCTCGCGTTCGCCGTTGCACCTGCTGAGCATCGCACGGCTGGTGGAAAAAAAGGGCCTCGACCGCCAGCTCCGGATTCACGCCGCGCTGCGCGCCGCCGGAGTGCCGTTTGCCGCGCGGATCGTCGGCGACGGCCCGTTGCGTCCCGAACTGGAAAAGCTCGCGGATCGGCTCGGGGTCGGGGCGAGCGTCGCCTTTACCGGCCATCTTCCGCAGCATGAAGTCTGGAACCAGCTCGCCTGGGCCGACGTGCTCCTGCACACCGGCGTCGTCGCGCCCAGCGGCGATCGCGACGGATTGCCCAATGTGATTCCAGAGGCGATGTCGGCCGGCGTGCTCGTCGTGACGTCGCCGGCCGCCGCCACCACCGAGGCGATCACCCAGGGAATCACCGGGCTGGTGGCCCCGGTCGAGTCGCCGGCCGACTGGGTTTCCGCCTTGCGCCGGCTCTCGACCGACGACGTATTCGCCGAAAAACTCCGCCGGAACGCGCGACACTGGGTGGAGGAAAACTTCGACGCCCACAAAAATGCCGGGCGGCTGCTGGCGCATTTTCAGCGCGCCATTGCCGATCAGCCCGCGCCCACCGTTCCGCGGGTGCAACCATGATTCACTTTGACGTCACCAAGTCCGGCGCCGGCCGGCACCGCTCGGGGTTGATGCGCGTAAACGCCCGGCTCCGGGAAGAACTGGGGCCGGCGGCGGCCGAAGTGCGCTGGCCCAACTGGAATCGCATCGTGAGCGGCGGCGACTGGTTTCTCACGGCCGAACTCTTTTCGGAAGCGGAACGTCCGGGCTTCACCGCTTTTGTCGAGGCGCATCCCTGCGGGCTGGCCGCGATTTTCAGCGACGCGATTCCGCTCAAACATCCGCACATCACGTGGCCGCAAAGCGTGGCGCGGCACCCGGGCTACATGAAATTGCTCGCCCGCTTCGATCGGGTCTGGGCGATTTCCGACGCGAGCCGGCGCGAGTTGGTGGAGTTTTGGCAGTGGCAGGGGCTCGAGCGAACTCCGCCGGTCGACGTCCTCGTGCTTGGGGCCGATTTCAACGCGCAGCCGCGGGTGAGGTTCCGTCCGCCCACTTCTGTCCTCCGTCTCCTGAGCATCGGCATCCTCGAGCCGCGCAAGAACCAGATGTTCCTGCTCGACGTGTGCGGCGACCTCTGGGCCGAGGGAGTGGCGTTCGAACTGCATGTGGTCGGCCGCGTCAACCCGCACTTTGGCGCTGCCATCGTGGCGCGGATCAAGGCGCTGCGGCGGAAATACCCGGCGTGCCTGCGTTATCACGCGGCCGCAAGCGATGCAGTCGTCGCCGGTTTGTATGCGACCGCGCGGGCCACGGCGTTCCCGACGCTCGCCGAAGGCTGCGGGCTCCCGCCGCTCGAATCGTTGTGGATGGGCGTGCCGTGCGTGTGCAGCGACTTGCCCGTGCTACGGGAAAACGCCGATGGCGGCGGCTGCCTGCCGGTTCCGCTGAACGATTGCGAGGCATGGAAGGCCGCGCTCCGCCGCGTGCTCAGCGACGACGCGTTCCACGCTTGGCTCACGGACGAAGCGACCTCGCGTCCACTCCCCCGCTGGGCCGACACGGCGCAGACCTTGCTGCGCTCGCTTCGGTAGAGTCCCTGCCCGAAACAACTCATCGTGAACAGGTCTTAAACGCGGAGATCGCGGAGAGTCGTTTGGTCCCGCCAAAGGCGGGCAAGCCTCCACGTTCTTCGCGCGCTCCGCGTTTCAAGCTGTTTGGGCCCGTACCGACGGGGTCAGCCGTTCTTTGTTCGGATCCGGCACGCCGACGGCTCTCCGTCCAAGCCACGGTAATCATCGAACGCCCTGACCCCGTCAGCAATGCCACGCGCAACGAAAGGCCGGGCCACCGGCAACGTCACCTGGTCACGGCCGGCGGCTGCAGCGGCGAAGCCGCGGGGGGGGGCCCGCTCCCGCCCCCATCGGAGGCCTTGTTCGCATCGAGCACCTTGATGGCGTTTTCCCGCACCGAGGCGACCATCGGCGAATTCGCGGGCACCTCCACTTTCGTCTCCAGATGGGTGTCGGTGGCAACATAACTGGCGGCCACCGCACTCAGCAGGGGCAGCGCGCTTTCGATCCGGCCGGTGATGCCAAACACGGCCACCCGCACGTCCCAGACCTCCGGGCCGATTCCGCGATCCAGTGACCGGTCGGGATTCGTGCGGGCGGACAGCTGGAGAAACGTTTCCCGGGCCGACGCATCGATCCGCGGCGTGTTGTCCCGGCCGATCCCGACCTCGATGAAAAGATCGGAGGGTACATTCGGCGGCGCCTCAAACATGCCCTGCCCGCCAAGCGCGGCGTGCACGCACGCGGCGACGACGGACATTTGCACCGGCGCCTGGCTGACGACCGATCGCTTCGCGACCAGGCGGTAGGATTGGCCGCTCGGCTTGGCCACGCCCGGGGCGCTGATCGCATCCACCATGACCTTGTGTTTCACCACAAACATGTTGGCGCACCCGACGCCAAAAAGCGCCACGCCCGCGATCGGGGCGGTGATCCGCAAAAAGCACCGGAAAAAATTCATGCGTCGCTCGCGTCTCGGTATAGTCGATTCGAATGATTTCGCAAACGGAGAGGTGTAACCAGGCTGTTACCGGCACGCTTGCCCTGCACGGCTATTCCACTCGCACCCGCGCCCGGTAAAAAGCGTCGCACCGGCTGTAGATTTCCTTGGGGGAGGCGAGCGTCAGCGCCTCCGCGGCCAGCGCGCGGGCATCGGCGAGGGTCATCGCCCGCACCAGGTATTTCACCGCCGGCAGCCACGCCGGCGCCATGCTGAGGCTGTCGAGGCCGAGTCCGAGCAGCAGCGGCACGAACACCGGATCGCCGGCCATCTCGCCGCACACGCCCACCGGCACGCCCTGCTTGTGCGCCTGCTCCACCACGTACGCCAGCGTGCGGATGACCGCCGGGTGGGTCGGCTCGTAAAGGTGCGCAATGCGATCGTTCACGCGGTCGATCGCGAGCAGGTACTGGATGAGGTCGTTGGTGCCGATGCTGAAGAACGCGCATTCTTTGGCGAGCAGGTCGGCCGTCGCGGCGGCGCTGGGAATCTCGATCATCGCCCCCACCGGCATGTTTTCGTCAAACGCCTGGCCGCGGGCCTGGAGTTCGGACCGGCATTCGGCGAGCAGGGCGTTGGCCCGCGCGAGCTCCTCGGAGCCGCTGATCATCGGATACATGAGGCGCACCTTGCCGTGCGCGCCCGCCATCAGGATCGCCCGGAGCTGATCCTTGAAAATATCGGGGTGCTCGAGGCAGAACCGGATCGCGCGAAAACCCATGAACGGGTTGTTCTCCTTGGGAAAGAGCCCGGCATTGCCCGCCATCGGCTTGTCGCCCCCGAGATCGAGCGTGCGGATGATGACCGGATGCGGCGCGACCGCCTCGGCCACCGTCTTGTAGGCGAGGAACTGCTCCTGCTCAGTCGGGATGCGCGCCGAGTTGAGGAAAAGATACTCCGTGCGGAAGAGGCCCACGCCCTCGGCGGAACAGGCCTTCACCCGCGCGACCTCCTCCACCTTCTCGATGTTCGCCATCAGCGCAACCGCCACGCCATCGAGCGTGACCGCCGGCTCACGACTGGCCTCCAGCAGCCGCGCCTCGAAAGACTTCTTCCGTTCCTCGATTTTCCCGTAACGAAACAACGTGCTCTCCGACGGGTGCAGAATCACCAGGCCGTCGTAGCCATCCACAACCGCCCAGTCGCCGTTGGTCACGCGTTTCGTGAGATCGCGCAGCGCCACGACCGCGGGCACCTTCATCGAGCGCGCGACGATCACGGCGTGGCTCGTCTTGCTGCCCGTGTCGGTCACGAGCGCGAGCGCCGCGCTGCGATCGATGCTCGCGGAGTCCGAGGGCGAAATGTCGCTGGCGACCACGATGCGCTTGTCCGCCAGCCGGCCCAGCGAATTTTCCGCCTGGCCCAGCAGGTTTTGCAGCACGCGCTGCGCGACGTCCCGCAGATCGCCCGTGCGTTCGCGGAGATATTCGTCGTCGATCTCGGCGAACGCCTGCACGTAGCGCGAGGAAATCTTCTGGAAGCAGGTCTCGATGTTGCAGCCGCTCGACTCGAACTCGCGGATCGTCTCGCCAATGAGTGCCTCGTCCTCGAGGACCATCAGATGCGCATCGAAAATCGCCGCCTCCTTCGGCCCGATGTTCTTTTCGACCTCGTGCTTTATTTTCGAGATCTGCTGCCGCGTCACCACCAGGGCGTGATCGAAGCGCGCGATTTCGTCGACCCGCTTTTCCGGCTGGACTTGATACGCCGGCACCTCGACGTCGCTTTGCAGATAGACGAAAATCTGCCCGTACGCGATCCCTTGCGAGGCGGCGATGCCTTGCACGGTGATTTCGGTCTTCGCGCCGGGGTTCATGTTGAATTGAGGAGTGCTCTCCGCCGAGGTGTGGCGGACAGTTTGCGACGATAACGCTGGCCCGCGCGGAGCGGGTCAATGCGGATCTATCCGGGCCGGCTCCATTCGAGCCGCGCCGCGACGACCAAGGCCGAGTCTCCCCATGCCGCGCGGATGGCGTCCGTGATCGCCCCGACCGGTGCATCGTCGCCCAGGAGCGCAAAACACGCGCTGCCGCTGCCACTCATTCGCGCCGCGAGTCCGAAGCGGGCGCGCAATTCCTCCAGCAACGTGGGCAACGCGAGAAACTTCGCAAAGGCCGGTGGCTCCATGTTATTAAACAACAGGGTCTCCGCGGGCGCGCCCGCCTCGCCGAGCCACGCTGCCAGCCGGGCCTCGGCCTCCACCGGCGGCAGGTAGACGCCCCCGGCCGCCGACCCGCCGGCCAGGGCGGCGAGCCGCGCGTACGCCCAAGGAGTCGAAATCCCGAAGGCCGGCTTGAAGAGCAGCACCCGCCGGCCCCGCAGCCGGCCGGCCACCGGCGCCGGGAGCGGTTCCACGCGTTCTCCCCTGCCCCGCACAACGACCGGTCCATCTTGCAAAAAAAGCGGGCAATCTGAACCTAGCTGCGCCGCGGCGGCCGCCAGCGCGGCCGGACCCAGCCTGTCACCCGAGAGAAGATTGAGGGCGCGCAGCGCCGCGACCGCATCGCTGCTGCCGCCCCCCAGCCCCGCGCCCATGGGCACGCGTTTCTCGAGAAAAAACTTCGCCGCCGTGCTCCGGTCTGACGCGTTGGTCGTGCCCGCAGCCGCGCCCGCCGCCAGGGCGAAAACGGCCGCCGCCCGGAGGACAAGATTCGTCTCGTCGCACGGCACGTCCGGATCGTCGCAGGCCAGCGAGAACCCTTCCGCCGGCTCCGCCCGCAACGTGTCGCCGAAATCGAGCGGCGCCACGACGGAGATGAGATCGTGAAAGCCATCCGTCCGCCGGCCAGTGACGGCCAGAAACAGGTTGAGTTTGGCCGGGGCGAAAATTGTGACGACGCTCACGGGTGTCAGACCATCACCTTTTGGCTTCAATCGCGGGCATTAGTGTTCATTAGTGGTTACGGTTTTCACGATGCCCTGCGACCTCATTCTCGTTCTTGACGCCCAATCTCCCCGCGACGTTGCTCCCACCCTCCGCCAGCTTCAGGGCACCGTCCGCTGGGTGAAGATCGGCCTCGAGATGTTCACCGCCTGCGGGCCCGACTGCGTGCGCGAAATCGCCGGCCTGGGCTTCAACGTCTTTCTCGACCTCAAGCTCCATGACATCCCCAACACCGTCGCCAAGGCGGTGGAGTCGGCCGCCAAACTGCCCATCGGCATGCTCACGCTGCACACGGGCGGGGGGCGGGAAATGATGCAGTGGGCCGCAAAAGCCCGGCAGCAACACGCGCCCCAGCTCCTCCTCCTCGGTGTGACCGTCCTCACCTCGATGAGCGCACCGGGTCTCGCGGAAACCGGCGTCGCCGACTCGCCCGAAAAACAAGTCGTGCGCCTCGGCCGGCTCGCCGCCGATTCGGGCGTGCGGGGCCTGGTCTGCTCGCCCCTGGAGATTTCACCGCTGCGCGCCGCCCTTTCGCCGGAGATTGCGCTCGTCACCCCCGGCATCCGCCCGCGCGACGCCAAGGCCGACGATCAGACCCGCGTCATGACCCCCGCCGAGGCGGCACGCGCCGGGGCCGACTTCATTGTGGTCGGCCGTCCCATTTTCAAGGCGCCCGATCCCGTCGCGGCCGCGCGGGCGATTCTCGCCGAGCTCGATTCGCCAAAAGCTGAAAAACTGAAGGGCTGAAGAACTGAATCCATATATGACTAAGGTTCGGTCTCACTCCGTCAGCCCTTCAGCCTTGCAGCCCTTCCGCCCTGCCCCATGAGCCGCACCGCCGCCATCCTCCTCGCCGCCGGCAGTGGCACCCGCATGAAGGGCACGGTGGTCGACAAGGTCCTCGCGCCGCTCGCCGGCCGGCCGGTCTTTGCGTATTCGGCCGCGGCGTTCCTGCAGAGCGCCATCGCCGATCTCTACGTGGTCGTTTATCGCGATCAGCGGCAGATGATGGAACTGTCCGCCTATGCCCCGACACCGTCCGTGCTCGTCCGCGGGGGAAACGAACGGCAGGACTCGGTCGTCCAGGCCCTGGCTGCGCTGCCCGGCGACATCGAGCACGTCTTCATCCACGATTGCGCCCGTCCGCTCATCCGGGCCGAGCAGCTCGTGGCATTGCACAAGATTGTCCGCCGCGAACACGCGGTCGTACTCGCCCACCGCGTCACCGACACGGTCAAGGAGCATCGCGACGACGCCCGGCTGCGCACGCTCGATCGCTCGCGGCTTTGGGCCATGGAGACACCGCAGGTTTTTTCCCGCGGGCTGATTGTCCGCGCGTACGAGCGGGTGCAGTCCCGCGGCCTCCTCATCACGGACGATGCCGAGGCGGTCGAGCACCTCGGCCACCCAATCGCGCTGCTGGAAAACGGGCACCCGAATCCGAAGCTGACCACGCCGCAGGATCTGGCTTATTTGGAATTCCTGCTGGCGGCCTCCGCGTAACGGCGCCAAATCATCCGCTTGCCCGCGCTCGCCGGCTGCCGTAAACCTGCCGGCACGACCTCGGGCCGGCGCCCGGATTCGGTCCCGTTTCCTCCATCATGAATTTCCGCATCGGCCACGGCTACGACATCCATCCCATCGTCCCGGGCCGGCCGCTCGTGCTCGGCGGCGTGAAGTTTGACACCGATTTCGGGCTCGACGGCCACAGCGATGCGGACTGCGTCACGCACGCCATCTGCGACGCCCTGCTCGGCGCCGCCGGTCTGCCCGATATCGGCCATTTTTTCCCCAACACCGATCCCGCCTACAGGAACATCGACTCGCAGGTCCTGCTCGCGCGCGTTTGCGGCGAACTCTCGAAGCGCGGTTTTGCGATTTCGAATTTCGACGCCACGGTGATCGCCGAAAAGCCGAAAATCCACCCGCGCCTCGCCGAGATGAAGGCCGCGCTCGCGAAATCCACCCGCGTTCCCGTGGCCAACATCGGGCTCAAGGCCACGACGAACGAAGGCATCGGCGCCCTCGGCTGCGGGCTCGCCATTGCGGCCCACGCCGTGGCGCTGATCGTGAAGGCATGATCACTAACGAGGCGCAGCCTCAGACCGTTCTACACGCTGAGGCAATCGGGAATCTCGGGTTGACGTACAGGGTGGCGGCCCGCCTTCGCCGAGCTACGGCGCGGCAAGCAAGCGCCTCGTTAGTAAGGTCCGCTGCGCCGACCGGCTTGGCCAAAACAAAACAATTGCGATGTAGGGGCGTCGCTTGCCGACGCCCGTCATACTTGACCTGTTCACGACATGATTGGGGATGCGAGGACTCTGGACGCCAGGCCGCGCGGCGCTGCCGTTCGCGATTCATAACCGTCCGTCTTCCATCCTCCGTCCTCCGTCATCCGTCCTCCGTCCTCCGTCTTCCGTCCTCTGTCCTCCGTCTTCTGTCCTCTGTCGCCTGTCTTCTGTTCGCCAGTTCCTGCCTCAAGCACGAGACCGCCGTCCAGGGCGGCAATCGCGATCAGGTTCTCCACCGCGGCATCGGCGCCGAGGTGGGCGATCTCGATCCCCACGTTGCCACCAACATCTCGGAAATCGACATCACCTCGGCCCTCTTCGAGGGCCTCGTCGCCGAGGATCCGATCGATCTGCATCCCGTGCCCGCCGTCGCCGAGCGCTGGGACGTGTCGCCGGACCTGCTCCGCTACACATTTTATCTGCGCGCCAACGCCCGCTGGTCCAGCGGCGAGCTGGTGACGGCTCACGACTTCGTCGCTTCGTGGCGGCGCGTCCTCACCCCGTCGCTGGCGGCCGAAAACGCGGGGCTCCTCTACGTCCTGCAGGGGGCGGAGGCGTTTCACAAGGGAGCGACGAAGGATTTTTCCCAGGTCGGCGTCGCTGCGCCGGATCCGCGCACGCTGCGGGTGACCCTCGATCACCCGACGCCCTATTTTCTCTCCCTGCTCACGCACGCCGCGTGGTTCCCGGTTCCGCTGCCGGCAATCGAGGCCAGCGGTCCGGCGTTCGCCCGCGGCAACGCGTGGACGCGCCCCGGCCGGCTGATCGGCAACGGTCCGTTCAAGCTCAAGACCTGGCAGCCCAACCGGGTCATCGTCGTCGAGAAATCCCCGGCCTATTGGGACGCCGCGCGGGTGCGCTTGAACGCGATCCATTTTTACCCGATCGAGAGCGTCGATGCCGAGGAGCGCACGTTTCGCACCGGCCAGCTGCATGCCACGTACGTGCTGCCCTTCGGAAAAGTCGACGCCTACCGGCGCACCGCCCCGCAGTTCCTGCGCATCGATCCCTACCTCAATACCTATTTCTTCCGTCTCAACACCCGCCAGCCGGCGCTCAACAACGAACGCGTGCGGCGCGCGCTGGCCCTCGCGATCGATCGGGTGGCCATCGTGGAAAAAATCCTGCGCGGCGGCCAGCGGGCCGCCACCGCGATCACGCCGCCCGGTATGCCGGGTTACACGCCGCCGCCGGGCGCGCCGATGGCCCTGGCCGCCGCCCGCGCCCTGCTGGTGGAGGCCGGCTACCCCGGCGGCAAAGGGCTGCCGCCCCTCGAACTGCTCTACAACACGTCCGAAAACCACCGCCTCGTCGCCGAAGCCGTGCAGGAGATGTGGCGGCGCGAACTCGGCCTCGACCTGCGGCTGCTGAACCAGGAATTCAAGGTCGTCCTGGCCGAGCGGCGCGTCGGTCGCTACCAGATTCTTCTCTCCGACTGGGTCGGCGACTATCTCGACGCGAGCACCTTTCTCGATCTCTGGCGGAGCGACGACGGCAACAATCACACCGGCTGGTCCAGCAAGGAATACGACGCGCTGCTCTTCGCCGCCGCGCGCAACCCCGATCCCGCCGCCCGCGCCGCCCAGCTGCAACAGGCGGAGGCGTTGATGCTCGCGGCCGCCCCGATCATTCCGGTGTACTACAACACGCACGTTTTCCTGCTCCAGCCCTCGGTCAAGGGCTGGCATCCCACCCTGCTCGACCACCACCCGTACAAACATGTCTGGCTGGAAGAGTGAACGCATCCGGATCGTAGCGGCGGCCCTTGACCGTCGCACCCTGGCCGAAACCATGCCGTCGAGATGTAGGGGCGTGGGGGGGGGGGGGCCGCCCCAAGAGAAGAAGAAAGG
>JACQWL010000099.1 GCA_016209255.1 Verrucomicrobiota bacterium | reverse complement strand
GGCGATGCTGGCGTCGCCGAAGCGCAGCACGGCGACCTCGGTGCGCAGGCGTTTCCAGCCAACATGGCCGCGATCGATCAAGCCCAGCACGGGCGCCAGCAGAAAGGCGGTGTTGTCCAGCGGCAGTTCGATGGTGCGGGCTTGCACCGCCAGCGGCGCGTGGGTGGTGCCGGCGGGAGCGGATTCGCGCAGCCGCGGCAGAATCCGGGCCGCGAGCTGCCGGCCCACGGCCCGGCTCTTGTCGTGGCTCGGTTCCTTGAAGCTGCGCCCGAGAAACGGGTCGCGGACGGTCACGTCGGGCGAAGTGGTCATCAGGCCGCCGACCGCGCCGTTTACATAACAGTGAATGCCGCCGAGGCCGGGCGCGAGCACCTGACCGTCGTGCATCACGCCCTGTTCGAGCGCATCCCGCAGGGCGCCGCAGAAATCCGCGGTGATCCCGGTGTTGCGCGACCAAGGGGTTTCCGGATGGTTGCCCCACGTCACCAGGGTGCCGAGGGTCGTGGCGTCGTCCGGTCTCGTGAAGTGCATCACGCGCACATCCGGATCGAACACGACTGGCTTGCGCGTGTCGGCGACGAGGCCGTCGGGAGGCACGGCGATTTCGTGGCACGCGACCCTGGCCGGCGCGAGCCCGGTGACCGCGGCCGCCAGCACCTTTGCGGTCGTGGCGATCACGTGCTCGCGATAGCGCGGATCGACGCCGCTCTTCAGGTAGTTCGGCCCCCACAGGCCCATCAGGTCCGGGGTCGAGTGGTTGTGCGTCGAACAAACCACGGTGTAATCCAGCTTCAGTTCCGGCCCGAGGCGGCGGCGCACGGCGATGACCTCGTCGTGGAAAAAACCGATCGCGTCCAGCGCCACGATGCCAACGCGCGTGTAGCCGTCGTCGACCACGCATGCCACCGCCCAGAGGTCATCGTGGATGGCGGTGGCCGCCCGGTTCTGGCTGAAGCCGGCGAGCCAGATGGGATGCGCGGAATCGCCCAGCGTGGGGTTGATCTTCTCCCGCGCGAAACCGGCGCGCAGCGGGCGCGGACTGGTTTGTGATTTCTGGCCGTCGATGGCGACGCGCACCATGTAGCCGGGGTTGCGGTCGCGGAATGCGTACCAGGAACGAGCGCCAACCGCAGCCAGCAGCGCGACGAAGGCGATGCCCAGCCACTTGAGGACACGTTGCCAGCGGGGGCGGCGGGTCGAAGTCAGAGGCATGGGGATCGGGGCTGATGAACCGACGTCGGAATCTCCCTTAAGTGGCCGGTCGAGGGATTGGAGACACGGCCCGCCCGCCGGACAAGCTCGTTGCACTCACCCTTCGTATTCGATTGCCACGATCTCCAGTTCCTTCTGCCCGCGCGGCGCCTTGAAGGGCACGCGCTGCCCGACCTTCTTCTGCATGAGCGCGCGGGCGATGGGCGAGAGCCAGCTCACCCAGTTGCGATCCAGATCCGTTTCGTCGACGCCGACAATCCGGTAGCGGGACTCGGCGCCGCCGTTTTCGCGGATGGTGACCGTGGCGCCAAAACGCACGATGTCCGGCATGCCCTCCTGCGGTGGCACAATCTCCGCGGAGCGCAGGCTTGCCTGCAGGTAACGCAGCCGTTGATCGAGCACCTGGAGGCGGGTCTTCGCGTCGATGTCGTCGGCCGGCGCCGCGGCGAGCGGCGGGCGTTCGGTGTCGGCGAGCCGTGCGAGTTCGTCGCGCAGCCGTTGGGCACCGGCGGGCGTGAGATAATTTTTCGCGCCCGGCGGCAGCGGCGAGACCTGCGGCGGCAGCTCCGGGAGTTCGGGGGCATCCGATTCGCGAACAAACGCTTTGCTCATACCCCAATGTATCACGATTCATCGCGTTCACCAATGCCGAAGGAGAAACCGGGGTCATGGGCGGGCGCATCTCTGAGTGGTCGATGAATTTGATGGGGGCGCGGTGCCCTCACCGCGCAAGCGCCCGAATGGCGCGTGAGGGCACCCGCCCTCCATCGGATTGCCCGACACTTGCCACTCGTCACGCGCGGCCCCGCGTGCCTCACTCGCCGTTTTCCCTTTCGCATGCTTCCCACCCACGCAGGTTCGTTTCGGTTCTTCCGGTTCGCCGGCATCCAGGTCTACGTGCACTGGTCGTGGTTCATCGTGGCGTTTTTCGAGATTTCGACCCGCCGCCGCAACTACGAGTCGCCAGTGTGGAATGTGGCGGAATATCTCGCGCTCTTCCTGATCGTGCTGCTGCACGAGTTCGGCCACTCGTTCGCGTGCCGGCAGACGGGCGGCAAGGCGGACGAAATTGTGCTCTGGCCGCTGGGTGGCGTGGCGTATGTCGCCCCACCCATGCGACCGGGCGCGACGCTGTGGAGCATCGCCGCCGGACCGCTGGTCAATGTGGCGCTGGTGCCGGTGCTGTTCGGCCTGGGCTGGGCGAGCGCGCGGTTCGGCTGGACGGCGCAGGCGCCGGATCTCGCCCGGTTTTGGTACGCGATCTCGTTCGTCAACGGCCTGCTGCTCGTATTCAACCTGCTGCCGATCTACCCGCTCGACGGTGGACAAATCCTGCGTTCGCTGCTCTGGTTCGGCGTCGGCCGCGGCCGGAGCCTGCAGATCGTGACCGTGATCGGATTTGCCGGCGTCGCGGGCCTGCTCGGACTGGCGCTGTGGCGGCAATCGATCTGGATCGGCATCATGGCCCTCTTCCTCGGCCAGCGGTGCATGCTCAGCTATCGCGAGTCGCAGGCGCTGCGGGTACTGGCGCGCCTGCCGCGGCACACGGGCTTCCGCTGTCCGTCGTGCCGCGAAGCTCCGCCCGGGGGTCCGATCTGGCTGTGCGCGAATTGCGGCAACCATTTCGACGCCTTTTCGACCCGCGCCGTCTGTCCGCACTGCCAGGCGGTGCAGCCGTTGGTGACCTGCGCCCACTGTGGCACGCAGCATGAGTTCGCCCGTTGGGAGGCCGGCCCGCACCGGGGACCCGGCGACCCGCGGGTGATCGACGTGTGACCCAGCGAGGCTGGTGGCGCTATGCACGACGGCGGGAATGCTTCCCGATCGGACAGGGCCACGCTTTCGCTCCGCCCAAGCGCGGCTGCAGAGCAGGGGCAACTCCCGCGGGGCGTCACCCGCCCGTTTTCCAGCACACGTACATTTCCTCCACCTTCGTCCGGGCCCACGGGGTTTTGCGGAGGAACGCCAGGCTGGACTTGATGCTCGGATCGAGGCGGAAGCAGCGGATGGCGATCCGCCGTCCCATTTCCGCCCAGCCGAACTCCGCGACGAGGTCGGTCAGGATCCGCTCGAGCGTGACGCCGTGGAGCGGGTCGTTGGATTTTCGCTGGGTCGTCACGCTGGAGAAACGCAGGAAAGTTCCCAAATCGGTGGAAAAGTTTTCAAGGTCTGAAGAAAGCCATCAAAATCGGGATTGGATAATCCAAGCAACGCGTTCTTTTCTGGCGTACGCATTGCGAGCGTGTCAGCTCAGCAGCCGCTCAAACCGCCACTCCAGTCCGCCTCGGTGGGGCGCGAACGCTGATTCGACCGGAGCGAGCAATGGCTGGCCAGCCAGCCGGGCCAGCTCCTCCTCGCCGCGGGACCGCCGGGGCTCGACATGCCGTGAGACGCGCCACACTCGATTTGGGTCGGGCGTTTCCCGAGGCCAGCGCGTCGAATACTGCACGCAGCATCACCGGCTTGTGCGGGCGCTCGTGTTGCAGAGATTCCAAAGCTTTTGAACGAGGGCGGGAGCGGTCATAGAGAAATGAGCTGGATCGGTCGAGGTTCACGCGTTCTGCGGGCATCAGGCGTCCGAAACTTGCACTGGAGCAAACCCTCACTCTTCAACTTCTGAAGCACTGGCGTGGCGTGCTGACATGTCATTCCGGCGGCGATGCAGAAATGAACGAGGTCCGCTTCTGAACGCATTCTACCTCCACGCAAAGCGGCTTCGAGGTCGGCTTCGAAGACCTGAATTTTCTTTGGGCGAAATTCCTGCATCGGGAGCATCATCTCGCCCGGCGAGATATTTTCTCGCTCAATATCGAAATTTGCCTCGCCTGCGATCTCGTCATTACTCCACGCCACTTGGAGGAATTTATGGATGCCAAGCGGATGCTGACTGCCGAAAATTAGACCGTAGATGTTGCTTCGTTTCTGAATCGAAAATCGTCCGAGAAAAACGCTTGGCGGCGCGAGTTTTTGAAACCAATCAAACGCAGCGCGGTGCACGTCGTAGGAATTCTCGGGTTTGTCGATCTTGATCTTGATTGCCGGATGATCGCGAAACCGATGAAGCGTGGAGGACGAAAGAAAGAAAATGAAATCAGCCGTCGGGAAAATGATGAGCCGCTTAAAGACGTCATCCGTGACTTCATCGACTCCAAATTGGTCGATGATCAGGAGCTTCGCCGCTCGCGGGTTGGTCAAAACGTTTTTGTGCAGGTCGAGAGCGTCTCTGAATGTGATCGCCTTCGTTTCGATCTGAACGCCGGGAATCTGCCACTCGGAGGCCTTCAGGGTTTCGGCAAGCTGCGCAACTTTCGCTTCATCCTCATCCGACAAATGCGCGACGATTTTGACTTTGGACCAGCCGGCCTTTCCCGCCTTTTGGTAATCCCGGAGCTGGGCCAGAATCCGAAGAGGTGAACCGGGCATACCAACTGAGTCGGTTCCCGGGCCGCAAAAAAGGTCGTAGATATGAACCTCGCGGAATGGTGGTTCAGGCTGTGAAACGAAAACAGGAATCCACGCTTGGGCGTAGAGTTCAAAAATCTTGAGCTTGGTTAGAGTCCCCGCGTCGTAGGGCTCTTCGTGAAAGCGGGACATGGCCATGGCTCAGGCGACGGCGAGGGTGTCGAGGAGCTGGGCGCGATCGGCTAACGATGGCACCGGGTTCGCCGGCGAATCGGGAATCTCGTCGTAGGTTCTCCCGTCGAGCTCGCGACCGGCCTCGGACTTTCGCACACCACCCCACTGCTTGAAGAAGAAAGGGACCTTCTGCGCCCGGCATTGAGCTCGGACGGAGCGAACCCAGGTTGCCTCGATCGGCCGGGCGCCATGACCGCTTTCCCCGCCAACAATGACCCACTGAATTCCCTTCAAGCTGAATGAGCCCAAACCTTCGAGCAGCGGTTCGATCGAGAGAAATGCCACGGACGGTGCCGCTTTTCGAAGGAGGTCGATGCGCGGCAGCCCATGCGATTTGTTCTCCACGCTGACTCCCCACCAAATATGGGGAGCAAGAGCAGCCTTCCGCAGCTTGGTTCGAAGCAGTTCGCTCATGCGCTCGGCGCGCTTCGTGAGGATCTGGTACGTGTGCCAGTTGGCGGCGAGCATCACGCGGCAGATGCTTTCGATGTAGTCGTCCGGGACATCGGGGTGAAAAAGGTCACTCATCGAGTTGACGAAGATCTTTCGGGGCGTGCTCCAGCGAATGGGATCCCCAAGTTTTTCCGGTACAAGCCGGAGATCAAACCCCTGTTCGAACGGGTGCCCGGGCACGCCGCGGAAACGTTCAGCGAAGGTTTCGGCGTAGCAGTGTTTGCAGCCGGGACTGATCTTCGTGCAACCGCGGACAGGATTCCAGGTTGCATCGGTCCACTCGATTTTGGAATTTGCGCTCATCGATGTGATTTGTGGCTCGAGTCTACCAGCGGGGGTGGGTCAATTGCGGTCCCAGCCGAAGCCCTTCGGGAACGGCGCGCGGGTTGCCTGCCCTCCGAAGGCTCGGCGAAGGAGGGAACAGCGCGCGGCTCTGCTCGCCCGCCATCCTGAGGAAGAGCAGAAACGTGAGTTGCTCGACGTAGTCGCCATCTTGTCGCGCCGAAGCTGAGCGAAGGCGGAAGGACAGGCCGTCATCCCGCAGGATAGGTGCGCAGGACGGTGCGCGTCTGGTCGGGCACGACGACGGAGCGATCGAGGTCGGCGGGCGTGTAAGCGGGACTTCACGGAGAGCAATGCCGCGTCCGGCAGAAAAAATCCACGGCCTTGAAATTTTGGACGTTCCAGTCACACGCGGCGAGCTGCGCGTCAATCTGCTCGCGTGCTAGGGCTTCGGGGGTCATGGCAAACAGGACGGAGAATCCGCCACCAGCCGATGATGCGCAACGCCCATTTGTGGCCGACGCCGGTACGACCATCAGGTTGATCGACACGGGCAAGATCCAACGTTGGTGGACACCGGCGCTGCGCTGAACATAAACGGCGCGAGCTCAATCCTGCGTACCGGCGGTCTACGGCGTGTTTTTTCTGTTGTCGGCGGGCGCGGCGTCGGTGCTGATTCGGCTGTCCGTTCAACCGCCAACCCGACTTCCCATGCGCTCACCCCTTGATTCACGATTTCTCGCCCTCGCCCTCCTTGGCCATGCCCTCGGGCTGATGCCGCTGACGCGCGCCGATGTCGGCCTCGGGGCGAAACCGTTGCCGGGGGCCGAGGTGATTCTCGACGGGACGCGCGCGATGCTCGATGCGAAGTGGACCTACTGGGAGGGGCCGCGGTTTGCGTCGGCGCTGCCGATCAAGTGGAAGATGGTCGACGATCCCGTCGGCAAGGGCACGGTGCTGATGAGCGAAGATCCGGCGGCGCCGAAAGGGAGATATGGCGCGGCGGATATCGTCACGAAGAAGACGTACCGCGATTTCCGGCTGCACATCGAATTCCTCGTGATGCACGAGGGCGGCAACAGCGGCGTCTACCTCCAGAACCGCTACGAGATCCAGATTCAGGACGGCGTGAAGACGAAGCACGGCATGGGCGCGGTGATCAACGAAACCGAGTCGCCCTACCACGCCTACAAGGGCCTCCGGCAGTGGAATGCCTACGACATCCTGTTTCGCGCCGCGCGCTTCCAGAACGGCAAGCTCGTGGAGCGGCCGCTGGTGTCGATGTATTTCAACGGCCTCAAGGTGCACACCAACGTGACGATCCAGAAAGTGTGGGGCGGGGCGAATTCCGGGATCGATGGCGGCAACGACGGCGGCCGCGGCATCACGGACGTCCCCGGCGGACTCAAGCTGCAGTGCGAAGGCCACGACGTGCGTTTTCGCAACGCGTGGATCAAGGAGGTCGTGCTGGCGAAGCCGGAGACGGATTTCGGGCCGAAGGATTGAGGGGAGCTTCGGCGATTCGGCATAGAGATCTTAATGTGGCACAGCCGCAACCAAAGGAACGGAGAGATCTTTGCCCACGGAATACACGGAATACACGGAAACCCAATCCCTGGTCGCCTTCGGCGCCGCCAACTTCGGGAAAGCTTCTTCCGTGTATTCCGTGTGTTCCGTGGGCAAATGGATTAAAGGGATTGGAAATTCCGAGAAATCGGATTTCACTCTGGGGGCGCGGAACCCCCACCGCGCCAGTTTGGCGAGGCGGGCGCGACATCCGGCGGTGTGTGGGGCAGCCCGCCTCCAAGGATCCGTGATCCGCTTGCCCGCACGCCGAAGTCGGCGCGCTCAGCCGCCGAGGACGAGCACGGCCTTGAAGAACACCAGGATCACGCCGACAAACGCGCAGCACCCGAGGAAGCCGAGCAAATCCTGCCGATCCCACGTTGTGAATTCCCAATTCGACCGGGGAAACAGTTTCGTGTGATCGAAACGCGCCGGCTGCGCGACACGAGCCAGATTTCGATGTTGAAGCGGCCCACGCCGGATTTCGGGGAGTTGCGATCGTTGGGATCAACGCGCGCCACGCCTTCTTCGAAAAAGACCGCCACCGGTTCGATGCGCTGCGTCCGAAACGGTCCTCGAAGAGGTCGGCAATGGTCGGGAAAGAAACTCGCCGATGGCCAGAACCGCGACGATGTAGACAACGAGGATCAGCGTGTCGACCCAGTGGAGGCCAAGGAAAGTCATGTGGGGGCGGGAGAGGAGAAGGGGCGCCGATCGGGTTTCTGGCGTGCGGGCAAGTCCGCCGTTCTTATGGCCGCCCGTCGATCACAAACCAACCGTCGGCAGGCCAGCGGGCCGGCATTTTTTGGGATGGTGAGCGGACTTATTCCAGCACTCCGTCAGGAAAGAACTGACTGTGCCGCCATGCACCCCAATCTTGAGAAACCTCCCACGCGGAGTGCGCGGCGCCGCGGAGGCTTGCCCGTCTTTGGCGGGAATCAGGGTTGCTCTCCGCGGCTCCGCGCCTCCGGAGCATACTCGATGAGCAGTCGCGACAGCCCCTTGGTTGACCAACAAGCGGCAAGAATTGTAGAGGTATCGAGGACCTTCGTTTGAGGGCAAGCCATGGAAAGTCTCCCTCGCCGTCCGACTGTGCACGACCGTTGGATTGCGAAAACCTTCAATCTGGGCGCCGCTTCGTCCGTCCGCCCTACGTTTCATCGGCGGAGTAGCGACTAGCGGACTGACCCTCTCGGCCGTTCTCGAGAATCTTTCTTTTAGACGAATACTCTCTTCGTCGTAACTCATGGCCGGCGCGTCTCGATCGTTAGGAGGTTCCAAGCGTCGACTGCGGCGCTCACCTTCACGACATCGATCTTCGTTGGGTCATCCATAGCAGGGTTAATGAACGCGTGGTTGTTCGCGTCGATGATGATGCCCATGGCCTCGAGCATCCGCCGGGTGGCAATGTCCTGACTCTTGACATAGGGGGCCATTTTCGCGCGGCGGCGCATGGTTTCCTCACGGGTGAGAGGCCGTACACTCATCGGCAGCACCACCTCGACGCCGACGTCGTCGACCACCTTGAGGCGTTCGGTTTCCGTGAGGTCGATCCAGCCCAGGAGGGACGGCTCGTCCGGGTGGGGAAAATCGCGGACGACCACGCGCACTCGTTCGCCTGTTTTTTCCACCAACATATCGGCCATCCCATATGACTTGGATTCGTGGAGTTCCGGCTGGCCGCCTCGCAGGCGGAGACGGCCAAGCTGTGAACGGTGAATCCCGGAGCCAAAGCCGTAGGAAAAATAAAGGGCATCGCCGTGCACCACGGCCGAAAGCAGGCCGCCACCCGTCGTGTTGACGAAGGGGGAAAATTTTCCGTCGACCAGGATCACCGGATCCCGCGGCGCCCGGACATCCGGATTCACGAACCAAACCTTGAAGATCTGCAACCCGAGCGATTCCCACAACCCGGCCGGCGCAAACTCCTCAAATGCGAACTTCGCCGCGGGATTTATTCGCGGATTGGCAGCGAAAGCGTAGGCGCGATAAACGGGCTCGATACTCGCGGCCGTTTGTTTTTCAGCTGCGCCGCTGGTTGAGTTCAGAATCAGGCCGGTGATCAGCAGAAGGACTGAGCCCGCTGATTTGAGCGTCGGGGTGGAAAGCATGCCGAACTATTAGCCCAAGTTCCGCGGCATTACGAGATTCAGAACACGATCGCCATCGAACACCGCGTAATCTCATTTGCGGCCATTCGCGTGATTCAGGTGATGCGGCTAAGTGAACCAATACCCGTTCACGAACAAACTCGTGGAAACAACCATGACCACAATGCTCCCCGCGAGAAGGCAACGTCCGAGCACTGGCCATCGTACCGAGAGCTGAATCCCTTCAATTCCACCGAAATAGCACGCCAGGGCCGAGTGAACGGGAATCGCTACTTTTGCCCCGAGGGCACGGTGGTGTTGTTATAGAGACGTTGCGACTGAACGATGGCGGAGTACAGCGCTTCCACTTGTGCGGGTGTCAGGGTGGCGGCCGCCTGGGCGAGCATGGTCTCGACGTTGATCGCGGCCAACGCCACTTTGCCATCGGGGCCGCGGGCATTGTTCGCCAACAAATCGACCAATTGCTCCGTCTGGCCGTTCGTCAGCGGCGACTCCGATTGGGCCAGGCGGCCCGCCAGTTGGTTGGTGATGGCGCGCATCGAGGTCGTGTCAATGAAAGTGCGAAACCCGTTGGCGGCTTCGTCGCCGAAAGGACCCCGGAGCGAATCGACAAATGCGTTGTGCGTCTGCCGAACTTTCTCTTCCAGCATCGCCTGGATATCCGGCCGGCTTGGCCGGGGAGTTCGGCTCATGGCTTCCGTGAGCGTGGCTTGATTGGCACTGTCCCTTCGCTCGAGATATTCACCCAGCATCGCCTTGAACTGCGCGCGTTTGGCGAGCGTAAAGCCGATCTTCCGATAGTACGCCTGATAAGAGGTGTCCGCACTCTCCAGGTTCCGCGCCTGAATGATGCGGCGACTTTCCGCAGGATCCGACGTGCCGGTCCCCCGACCCAGCGTAAGAAATCCGCTGCTGGGCGTGCCGCCGTTCGAAGTCCCCGATTGAATGGTCGGGAGCGGAGCAGCGGGCTTGGCCGCCTGCGCTTCGGCCAGGGAGGTCGCCAACTCGTCGGCCCGGCTCTCGGCAGCGATTGCCCGGCGTTCTGCTTCCCGCTGCAGGCTCAAGGCGCGGTTTCGCTCTCCCATCGCAACCTGGATTGCCGCATCCGCGGCCACGCGGGCGTTTCTCGATTGATAGAGGGCGGTGCCAACCGCGATGGCGGCCATCGCCGCAAAGGTCATCGGCTGCTTGGTCATAAGAATTCCTGTCGCGGGGGACGTGGCGCCGAGGGCGCTGCCCACTACGGTGGCCGCAATGCCCGCCGGGGCCGCAGTCACGGCTTGGTTGCCCAGCAGGGCACCGATCGCAACGCCGGTTGAGCTGATGCCCCGTTCGACCAGGGCAAGGCGGAGCTTCTCGAGCGCGCGCTCCGTTCGCATTCGCGCGGCGTCGGCCGTCGTGTTCAGCGCGGCGCCGATTTCGTTGAACGGCCGGTTTTCGAAGAAACGGAGAATCACGACGGTGCGATCCGACTCCGCCAGGCGATCAATCACGTCATCGAGGATCGGCCTGAGCCTGGCCCATTCGACGTTGGGTTCCGGGGGCGAGCTCATTTCCATCCGGTGAACCTCGGTTTCCCGTTCCCTTCGACGCCTTTCGGAGACCGCAAGCTTGATCGCGGCATTGCGCGTAGCGGCATGAAGCCATGCGCTGAGGGCGGGGTGGTGCTGGAGCCGGCCGGCTTGGCGGGCCACCGAAGTGAAAACGAGCTGAACGACATCGGCTGCATCATCGGGATCGCCACCGGTGCGTCGCAGTGCCGCTGAGTAGACCAGGTCGATGTACCGTCGGACCAGATCGCCAAAGGCTGCTTCCGAGCGCTGTTCGGCATATATGCGGAGCAATGAACCGTCATCGTTCATGGAGCTTCATCTACTTATCCTCGCCGAATCGAAAATCGAACACAGACGGGCCATGGCGCTCCAAGGCCTGGTGGTGGAAGGCAACGGATAGGAAACTGGATTTTCAGGGGGTTGGGGCTGGGAGGGGAAACGTGCCTTGGGCAGCGCCGATTCTTTCGGCTGCGTTTGGCGCGATATTTGCGTTCCGCCGCGATAACCCGACCTCGTGCCACTCGTCCGCCCGCCGCGCCGGCTCACGTCGCCTCGTTTTCGTGCGTGCGTTCGGGGAGCCACCACGAGCAGCGCCCCGACGAAAAAATCGGACAACTGCAACTCCGTCCGGATGAGCGGCATCACCGAAAAGATTACGACGCGATCCTCGAGATTCAGAAATCCCGCGAAGAAGAGGAGCCCGACAACGACCCATTTGTAGTGTGGGCGGTCAAACAACGGGTGGAGGCGGCGGGGCGCCTCGGAGGGTTCGGCCATGCGGGCAGGGCACATCCGGCCAGAACCGGGTTGCCAGCGCAAGCCGTCCGCGTCGGATCGCGCGTGGCGGGCCACCGCGGTCACTTTTTCTTCTGTCACCCCGCCTTGCCGGGGCCGGTTCGACATTTTGCCTGAAATCCATGGAAGGCTTTGACGCCTTCGTCGGGATCAGGGAGGATTCGCGGGTACGTCGCCGTCCCGCGCCTTCATTTTACGCCAAACCTACGTCGCTATTGTGATTTTCGTCGCTCTCCTTTTCCCTAATCCTCCCGGCCGAACCGCGGCACTGCTGATTGCGGAGGCCGCGGTCGGACTCACCGGCGGCTGTGGGGACACCAAGGCTCCCGGCGCCAGCGGGAAGACGACTGCGGCGGCCAAGAAACCGAATCCCGCCCCGGGCGGCTCCGCCGAAAAAGCGGCGGCGGCCCGCGCGAAATCGAAACCGGACCGCCAGGCGGCCGCGGAGGCGGTGCCGGTGGAGGTCGCCGCGGTCGTGCGAGGGCCGATTTCGGCGTTTCTCAGTTGGACCGGGGGACAACGAGTTTTGTGCGCGAGGACTGGGGAGGTTTTCGCGGCGCGAAAACCCGACGCACGCCGTTGCATGGACTCCACATGAACGCGGGACGAATTTTTTTCTAGATTTCTGCCGAAACCTTTGACCTGCGCGGCGGTTTCAGGAAAGTCTCCGGCCCTGCGCGTCGCAGCACTCCGTCATTCCCTGTCATATTATCCCTGTGTCTCTCTTCGTCTTTCGTCCGCGTGCCGTCGGCAATTTCACGGCGCTTCTCACCGGGTTGGGCGCCAGCATGTTGGTCATCGGCTGCAATCGCGAAGCCGCTCCCCCGGCTGATGCCGGGAAAGCCGATGGCACCAAGACCGGCGCTGCTGTTGCCGGCAGCGGCGGTCCTGCCCCTGCAACGCCCGTCGCCGGCACCGCGCCCACGACCGCCAAGGCCGGCGGGCCCGGCGCCGTCGATCCCGCCGCGAAGAAGATGGCCGACGCCGCCAAGGAAAAAGCCCGCCGGGACGCCGCCGACCAGGTGCCGGTCGAGACCGCGCTCGTCGTGCGTGGTCCCATTTCCGCGTTTCTTTCCTTCAATTCCACCCTCGAGACGGAGTCGGTCGTCGACATCTTTCCACAGACGACCGGGCAGGTGGAGGCCCTGTTGGTCGAAGAGGGTCGCATCGTCAAGGAGGGCGACCCCTTGCTCAAGATCGAGGACCGCGAACTCCGCGTGGATGTCGAGGAAAGCACCGCGAACTTCGAGCACCAGAAGCAGAACTTCGCCCGCACCGAGGACCTGTTTAAACGCAATCTTGTCAACAAGCAGGAATACGACGACGGCCGCTATCAGTTGGAGCAAATGCGGCTGCGGCTCGAGCGCGCGAAGCTCAAGCTCGCCTACACCATTGTCCGCGCGCCCTTCGGCGGCGTTATTTCCGCGCGGGAGACACAGGTCGGCGCCCGCGTCGGCAGCGGCACCAAGCTTTTTTCAATGGTGAAACTCGATGAGATCGTCGCGCGCGTCTTCGTGCCCGGCCGTTACCTGCCGGTCGTCGCCGAGAACCAGCCCGCGGTCGTCACCTCGGAGTACCTGCCGGATCGCCAGTTCAAAGGCTGGGTCAAACGCATCAGCCCCGTGATCGATCCGAAGAGCGGCACGTTCAAGGTCACGATCGGTGTCCGGGGCGAAAAACCGAGCGACCTGCCGCCGGGCCTCTTTGTCGGCGTCCGCGTCATCACCGACACGCGCCCGAACGCCGTGTTGATCCCGAAGCGCGCCGTCGTTTACGAGGGCGGCGAACGCTACGTCTTCATCGTCGAAAAGAACAAGGCCGTAAAAAAGAAGCTGGCTGTCGGCTATGAGGATCCGAACAACGTCGAAGCCGTCTCCGGCCTCGACGTCGGCACGACCGTGATCGTCCTCGGTCAAAGCGGCCTCAAAGACGGCCAGCTCGTCCGCTCCGTCAACCCCGCGCCGCCCGCGCTCCCCGGCGTCCCTTCGCTCACGGCGCCAGCTGCCAAGGCCGACCCGGCAGCGAAAACCAAGTCGGCCGTCGAATCTGCCCAGAACGCCAAATCGTGATGCGCGTTACTCAATGCCTCTGCCCCGAAGGGTGGAGCGCGTTATCCCGAACGCGCCAGCCGCCTGTCGGACTTGCGATGAACCTGGCGAATTCAGATCCAAAATTCGGGGCGATGACGGGCGTCTGCTCCCGTCCGGCGGCCAAACCGGCATTCCGTGCCGGAGAAATTCAGTTCTTTGGCGATTTCGCGGCGCGCTGCGCTGCTCTAGCAGACAGTCTGAGCCGGAATATCGGAACCCGGCCGGCCAGCCGGCCCGCAACGAACGTCCAAACCCAAAGCCCGACAGGCTGCTAAGCCTCCCACTTCCCAAACGTCCGCGCCAATGAGCACGCGCCCCCGCTTCCGCCTTGACGACTCGCACTACGCGCTCGTCGTCCGCCGCCCCGTCGCGATCCTGATGGTGACGCTGGCGGTCGGCGTGTTCGGCGGCGTGTCGTATCAAAAGCTGGCGCTCACGCTCATGCCCGACATGAGCTACCCGACGCTCACCGTGCGCACGTCCTATCCCGGCACCGCGCCCGAGGAGATGGAAAACGTCGTCTCGCGCCCGCTCGAGCAGCAGCTCGGCATCATCCCCAAGCTCGTCTCGCTCAGCTCCGTTTCCAAGGCCGGGCAGTCTGACGTCATCCTCGAGTTCCAGTGGAAGACCGACATGGACCTCGTCGCCCAGGAGGTCCGCGAGAAAATCGATCGCCTGCGCTTCCCCGAAGGCGCGCAACGCCCGCTCCTGCTGCACTACGACCCCTCGCTCGACCCGATCCTGCGCGTTGGGCTCGCAGGTCCGCAGTCCCTCTACGCCTTGCGCCACCTGGCCGAGAACGACATCAAGCGGAAGCTCGAGGCCATTCCCGGCGTCGCCGCCATCCAGATCAAGGGCGGGCTTGAAGAGCAGTTCCTCGTCGCGCTCGATGAGAGCAAGCTCGCGAACCTCCGGCTCGACATCAGCCAGATCGCGACGCGGCTCCAGCAGGGAAACGTCAACATGCCCGGCGGCAATCTCCGCGAGGGCCAGACCGAATACCTCATCCGCACGCTGAACGAATTCCGCAACCTCGAGGAAATCGGCGCCCTGATCGTTTCGCGCAGCAACAACGCCGTCGACATCCGGCTCCGCGACATTGCGACCATTTCGCGTTTCCACGAGGACCTCCAGGTCATCACGCGCGTGAACGGGCAGGAAAGCGTCGAGATCGAAATTTTCAAGGAGGCCGACGCGAACGTCCTCGAGGTGGCCGCGGCCGTGAAGGACGCCATGTTCGGCACGGCCGAGCAGCAGGCCTACGTCGCGAACATGCGGAAAGTCTCGGCCGCCCCGCCCGCCAAGGCGCCGGACCCTGATGCCGGAGCCGTCGCGAAAGCCTCCGCGGCCAACGCGAAGAAATCCCCCGCGGAGCAGCGGAAGGCCGCGCAAGCGGCCGCGATGGCCGAGTTTGAGCGCACCCGCAATGCCGCGCAGGAGCTGATCACCCGCCGCAAGATGACGGACTTCCTTGCCTTGCAGCTCCCGACCGGAGCCTCGCTCCAGCTCCTTTCCGACCAGTCCGTCTTCATCGCCAACTCGATCCAGGAGGTGAAGGAGAACGCGATCTTCGGCGGCCTGATCGCGATCGCGGTCCTCTACCTGTTTCTCCGCAATGTCACGCAGACGCTGATCGTGAGCCTCTGCATCCCGATCTCGATCCTGGCGACGTTTGCCCCGATGTATATGGCGGGTGTCTCGCTCAACATCATCTCGCTCGGCGGCCTCGCCCTGGGCGTCGGCAACCTTGTCGACAATGCGATCGTGGTGCTCGAGAGCATTTTCCGCTGTCGCGAGGAGGGCGACGATCCCGTGACGTCGGTCGTGCGCGGCACGAGCGAAGTCGCGATGCCGGTCATCGCGTCGACCCTCACCACCGTCGCCGTCTTTTTCCCGATCGTGTTCGTCGAGGGCGTGGCTGGACAGGTTTTCGGCGACATGGCGCTGGCGGTCGTCTTCTCGCAAATCGCCTCGTTGATCGCGGCGTTGTATTTGATTCCGATGCTCGCGGCGAAACTTGCGAATCCGGTGGGCACGGACGGAGCGTTCGCGGGGGCGAAGGCCAGGGTTCAGGGCAGCGATTTTCTACAATTTCCGGCGCTGGCGCCGCCTGGACCGGAAGCGTCTTGGATCACGGCCCAGGTCGCCCGGGTCGGCCTCGCGGCGCGCGTGTTCGGATTATCGCTCGTGCGCATCGGCTGGGGTCTCGCGGTGATCGTTGCGGTGGTGCTCAAGAGCGTCATCGTGCTCGGGTTTGTCGTGCTGTCGCCTCTCCTCTGGCTGGCGGATTTCATTCGGCGCCGGCGCAAACGGGTGGGGACGTCGCTGGCCGACGCCCCTGCTGAACCTCCGGCGGCGGGCGGCGGCGAGCGACGCCTCTCCGGCGGAGAAGTTCCGCCATCGAGCTGGTCACGCTTCGCCGCGTGGGCGGCCGTGGACGCGCTCGGCCCGGTCGCAAGCGGTCGCGCCTGGCCCGGCATGCTGAGCTTCACCAGCATCGCGAACCTTGGCACCAGCCTCGTGAATACCGGCCGTTGGCTCGTCGCGCGGCGGTGGCGGTGGATTTGGCTCCTCGTCGTGCCGGCGATCCTCGTGACGGTCACCCTGATCCTGATTGCGCGGGCGACGCCAGGCGTTCCCGCGACGCCTTCGCCGGCGCCGATGATGATGATGCCCGGGATGGGCCCGGCGGCGCCTGCGAAACCGTGGCACGTGTCGATCTGGCAGTGGTTGGTCGCGAAGCCATGGTGGCTCCTCGTGCTGCTGTTCGTTCCCGGCGTGGTCCCACTGGTATTTCTCGTGACGAGATTCCTGACCGAAGTCGTGCTCCGGCTCGTCGGCACGACCGTGCAGACGGTCTGCCTGATGGGGGTCCAATTTTTGATCGGTCTCGTTCGCACGATCGCCCTGCTGATCGCACCCGTGTTCGGCGTGGGCCTGGCCTGGTTCGAACGCGGCAACAACTGGCTGCAGCATAACTACCCGCGATGGTTGACCGCGACGCTGCGGCACCGTTTCGCCGTGCTCGGCGGCTCGCTCGCCGCGCTGCTGCTCACGGCGTTCCTCGTCGTGCCGCGGCTTGGCAGCAACCTTATTCCCCAAGTTCACCAGGGCGAGTTCAACCTCAACGTCACGCTGCCCATCGGCACGCCGTTGGAGCGCACGGCTGAAATCGCGGAGAAGATCGACGTCGTTGTCCGCCAGCAACCCGAGGTCGAGCGCACCTCGACGACCGTTGGCGCCGAAGAAAGCGCGAGCACGTCGATCGAGGCCGGCGAACACACGGCGCGTTTGACCGTGAAAATGAAAACCGGCCTCACCGCCGCCGACGAATCCGCGCTCATCGATCGTATACGCGAGGAATTCCGCAGCCTCCCCGAGGTGAAGATCGAGATCTCCTATCCCGCGCTCTTCAGCTTCAAGAGTCCAATCGAGGTCGAAATCCGCGGGCACGATCTCGGCACACTCAAGCGGCTTGGTCGCGAAGCCGAGGGCGTGCTCGCGAAGTCCGTGCCGGGCCTCGTCGACATCCGCTCCAGCCTGCAGACCGGCCACCCGGAGATCCAAGTCATCTACAATCGCGATCGGCTCGCCGAATACGGCCTCAATCTCCGCACGGTCGCCGACCTCGTGCGCAACAAGGTCCAGGGCCGCGCCGCCACGCAGTTCCGCCAGGAAGATCAGCTCATCGACATCGTCGTCCGCCTGCGCGAGACGGATCGGCTCGGCCTCGAGGAGCTCCGCCGGCTCGCCGTCAACCCTGGTGGCGCCGTGCCGATCCCGCTCTCGGCCATCGCGGAACTCACCGTAAACGAAGGTCCGAGCGAAATCCGCCGCGTCGATCAGCAGCGCACCGCACTCATCACCGCCAACATCCGCGGAGTCGACCTTCAGACGGTCTCGCGCGACATCGTCAGCGCGATGGAGACCATCCTGTATCCGCCCGGATTTTCTTACACCCTCGCCGGCCAGAACCAGGAAATGCGCACGTCGATCAACAGCCTGCTGCTCGCCTTCGCGCTCGCGGTGTTTCTGGTCTATATCACGATGGCGAGCCAATTCGAATCGCTCGTGCAGCCGTTCCTGATCATGATGACCGTCCCGCTCGCCATGATCGGTGTCGCGCTCGTCCTCTGGCTCGCCAACATTCCCGTCACGATCATGGTGTTCCTCGGCCTGATCATCCTCGTCGGCATCGTCGTGAACAACGCGATCGTGCTGATCGACTACATCAACACGCTCCGTGGTCGCGGCATGGAGAAAACCGAGGCGATCATCGAAGCCGGCCGTGCCCGGCTCCGCCCGATCATCATGACCGCGCTCACGACGGTCGTGGGCCTGATTCCCATGGCGCTCGGCATCGGCGAAGGCGCCGAGATTCGCACGCCGATGGCCATCACCGTGATCGTGGGCCTCTCGGCCGCGACGCTGCTGACCCTGGTCGTCATCCCGACGCTCTACTATCAGTTCACCTCCAACCGCGCCCTCGCCACGCCCGGCGCCGGCGAGCCGGACGCGCCACCCGAGCCGCAGCCGGAGCCGATGGCGAAATGACCGGAAAAAATCCCAAACGCCAAAATGCCAGACGCCAACAAAATCCCGGGCCCGGAAATTCCGAAGATCGGTGAATCGAGCACTGGAATTTCTTTGGCGTTTGGACCTTTGGGATTTGGCGTTCTTCCGACAACCTCGGTATTTGGCGTTTTGCGCAGCTCATGAAACGCGAACCTTTCACCTACGCGATCCCGCGCTTCTCCGTCCACCGGCCGGTGACGGTCGCGATGATCCTGCTCTCGATTCTCGTGGTGGGTTGCATTGCCTACCAGCGCATCCCCATCGCCCTCTACCCGGAGGGTCTCGAGGGCAACCAGCTCTATATCCAAGCCAGCTACCCGAACGCCTCGCCGCGCGACGTGGAAGAAAAGGTCTCGCGCAAAATCGAAGACATCGTCGGCACCGTGCCCGGCGTCAAGAGGGTCTATAGTTACTCGCGCACGAGCTGGTCCTCCGTGCGCGTCGAGTTCCAGACCGGCACGAATCTCCGTGACGCCTACGCCCAGCTCAGCGACCGCATCGACCGCGTAAAGCCGCTGCTCCCCGACGACGTCGATCGGATCAACGTTTACCGTTTCGATCAAAACGACCGGCCGATGATGAACCTGGTCGCGGCCGTGCCGGCGGACATGGACAACGCGGCCTACCGCATGGAGAACTTTGTCAAACCCGCGCTCCAGCGCATCGAGGGCGTGGGCACCGTCGAGATGTGGGGAATCCAGT
>JACQWL010000093.1 GCA_016209255.1 Verrucomicrobiota bacterium | reverse complement strand
GTCGAGCCGCGCGAGCAACTGGCCGCCGTTCACGCGGTCGTTTTGGTCCGCGAGCACCTCCATCAGGCGGCCCTGAATCTTCGGGCTAAGCACGACCTTGACGCGGGCGGCCAGGGTGCCGGTGCCCATGACTTCGGCTTGCACCGTGCCGGCGGCGACGAGGTGCCGCGTGACCGGGATCGGCCGCAGGGCGAAATACCCGATCGCGATCGCGGCCGCGATCAGGGGGAGGAGGTATTTGAGGCCGCGCCGGCCGGATTGAAGCAGGAGTTTGAAATCGAAGTTCATGGTTGGAGTGGCGAAGCGAGGCGCGGAACCGCGCCGAAACTGGAAAAAAACGAATCTGAACCGGTGCAGGGTGCTGCGCCGGAAACATCGCAAGGAAAGCCGGGAAAACAGGGCCGGTTACTTTTTCTCCTCGGGCTTTAGTTCAGGCGTGGCGCACGTGCTCAGGCCGAAGGGCAGGTACGCCGGGCAGAAGCGGATGATGCCGGTGACAATCGGGACGAGGCCGATGAGGCTCCACCAGGTCTTGAAGAAAAAGCCGGCGCCGAGGATGGCGACGCCAACGACGATCCGGATAATCCGGTCGGTGGATCCAACGTTTATTTTCATGGCACGAGTCGGTTGGGTTTATCGGGCTGCGGGAAAAGGGCGCTTCACCGCGCCGGGGTGCGTGGCGCCGGCGGTTTCGCGACCGGCCAGCCCGCGTCGCGCCAGGCGGAAAGCCCGCCGGTGTTCGCCGCGCGAACGCCCTCGGCGATCAGGATGCGCGCGGCGAGGCCGGAGCGGCCGCCGACGCCGCAATAAAGGAGGATTTCGCGGCCGGCGGTGCCGGCCAGAAATGGCTTCCACTGGGCGCGGGCGCCGGTGAGATCGCTCAGCGGCAGCAGCTGCGCGGAATCGGCGACGCCGCCGGCCCATTCGCCGGGTTCGCGCACGTCGACGAGCAGCGCCTCGCCCCCGCGGACGCGGGCGGCGCATTCGGCCGGCGTGAGACGCGGCGCCGCAGTGAACATTGCCTTGATCAGGGTGAGGATGCTCATGAAACAGCGACCTCGCATTTCGCGTCCGCGGCGGGCACGGGGGGCGCGGCGGGTTTGCCGGCGTGACTCATATAATAGATCAGGGGCACGGCGAGCGGGCTGATGAGGAGCGAGGCAATCGCGCCGAAGAGCAGCGAGATCGCGAGACCCTGGAAGATCGGATCCGCGAGGATGACGAGCCCGCCGATCACCACCGCGAGCGCGGTGAGCATCATCGGCCGGAAACGCACGGCGCCCGACTCGACGCAGGCTTCGCGCAGGGAGCGCCCGTGGCCCAGCCGCAACTCGATGAAATCGACGAGGATGATCGAGTTGCGCACCACGATGCCCGCGCCGGCCATGAAGCCGATCATCGAGGTCGCCGTGAAAAACGCCCCCAGGAGCGCGTGCGCCGGCAGGATGCCGACGAGCGAAAACGGAATCACCGTCATGACGATCAGCGGCGTGGTGTAGTTCTTGAACCAGCCGACCATGAGCATGTAGATCAGGATGCACACCGCGCCGAAGGCGAGGCCGAGATCGCGGAACACCTCGAGCGTGACCTGCCATTCGCCGTCCCACTTTATCGCCGGCTCCATCTCGCTGGCCGGCATCGTGGAGTTGAAGATTTTGATCGGCGTAGGGGCGCCGCTTGACGGCGCCCGGGCGTCGTCAAGCGACGCCCCTACAAAATCGCGGCCGTCGAGCTGCGCCAGCGCGCGGTTCATCTTGAAGATCGCGTAGACGGGACTCTCGATCACGCCCGCCACGTCCGCCGTGACGTAGATCACGTTCTGCAGGTTCTTGTGGTAGATGTTTCGCTCGCTGACGGTCTGCTCCACCGTCACGAGCTCGCGCAACGGGACGAGGGGCGCGGCGGGATTCATTTCCGAGCGCACGGGCAGCGCGAGCAGGTCCTCGGAGCGGGCGCGCAGGGCGCGCGGCAGTTCGAGGACGATGGTGACGTCCTCGCGTTCGCCCGGCGCGTGCAGGAGCGTGACGGGGTAACCCTGCACTGCCATCTGCACCGTGCGCGCGATCGCGGCCTCGGTGATGCCGTGCAGCGCGGCCTTGGCCTTGTCGACCCGGAAGATCGTCTTCGGCTGCTGCGCTTCGACATACCAGTCGACATCCACGACGCCCTCGGTGGCGCGGTAGATTTCGCGGACCTTGGTGGCGAGCTTCAGCCGCGCCTCCTCGTTGGGGCCGTACACCTCGGCAACGAGCGTTTGCAGGACGGGCGGGCCGGGCGGCACCTCGGCGACGGCGACGGCGGCGCCGTGTTTTTCCGCGATGGCGGCGAGCCGCGGGCGGACGCGCTTGGCGATGTCGTGGCTTTGCGCGCTGCGCTCGTGTTTCGGCAGCAGGTTGACCTGGAGGTCGGCGACATCGGAGCCGCGCCGCATGAAGTAGTGGCGCACGAGACCGTTGAAATTGAAGGGCGAGGCGACGCCGGCGTACACCTGGTAGTCGCGCACCTCGGGCTCGGTCCGCACGACGGCGGCCATCTCGCGGGCGACGGCGGCGGTCTGTTCGAGGGTGGATCCCTTCGGCATGTTGAGGATGACCTGGAACTCCGATTTGTTGTCGAAGGGCAGCATCTTCACCTTCACCGCGCTGATCCCGACGAGGGCCATTGCGCCGGCCGTGAGCCCGGCAACCACGGCGAGAAAGGCCCAGCGCCACGCGCGATGGGCGAGCAATGGATCCATAAAGCGGCGGTAGAGCCGCGTAAAAAGGTTGTCCGGCATCGTGTCCGCGTCGCCCTCTTCCTCGAGCGGGGGCGCATCGACGAACTCGGCGGCGTGGCCGCTGCGGATGGCGTGCCCGCGCAACACCTTGAGGGCGGCCCAGGGCGTCACGACAAACGCCACGATCAGGGAGAACAGCATCGCGGCGCTCGAGCCGATGGGAATCGGCCGCATGTAGGGCCCCATCATGCCGCTGACGAACGCCATCGGCAGAACCGCGGCGATCACCGCCCAGGTGGCGAGGATGGTCGGGTTGCCGACCTCGTCCACGGCCTCGACCGCGATCTGGAGGAGGCGCTTGGTCCGGCAGCTTGGCAGGCTCATGTGGCGGACGATGTTTTCGACCACGACGATCGCATCGTCCACCAGGATGCCGATGGAAAAGATCAGCGCGAAGAGCGTGATGCGGTTCAGCGTGTAACCGTAGAGGTAGAACACGAGCAGCGTGAGGCCGAGCGTCACCGGGATGGCGAGCATCACGACGAGAGACTCGCGCCAGCCGAGGAAAAGCAGGATGAGAATCGCGACGCCGAAAACGGCGAGGCCCATGTGGAGCAGCAACTCGTTGGACTTCTCGCTCGCGGTGGCGCCGTAGTTTCGCGTGACCGCCACGCCGATGTCGGCGGGAATCAGCGTGCCCTTGAGGGCTTCGACTTTCGCGAGCACGGCGGCGACGACGTCGACCGCGTTGGCGCCGGGGCGCTGGGCGATGCTGAGCGTGACAGCGGCTTGCGCGGTGGTTGTAGCCGGGGTTGCTGACCCCGGACCGGCCTCAGCGAGGCCGGCTACATAAGAGCCGCGTCCATGCAGCACATAGTTCGCCGGCTCCTCCGGACCGTCGATGATCGTGGCGACATCGCGCAGATAGACGGGATGCCCTCCGGAGACGCCGACGACGACGGCGCCGATCTCGCGGGCGTCGCGGAAAAACACGCCGGTCTGCAGCAGCGTTTCCCGGTTGGCGGAATTCTGCGCTCCGGTATGGGCCTGCGCGTTCGCCTGCTGCAGCATCGGCACGAGATAGGTCGCGCTGAGGTTGCGGGACGCCAGCCGCTGCGGATCGAGTTGCACGCGGACCTGGCGGCGGTTGCCGCCGATGAGGGTGGTCTCGGCGACCTGCGGCACGCTTTTCACCGCGTCGTCGACTTGCGCCGCAATGCGGCGGAGCGTGGCGTGATCGTAGCGCCCGCTGTGAAACGTGAGCGCGAGGATCGGGACGTCGTCAATCGTGCGCGGCTTCACCATCGGTGGCGTGGCGCCGAGCGGAATGCGATCGAAGTTGGCCTGCAGTTTCTGGTTGAGGCGGACGAGCGCGTCCTCGAGGTCGGTCCCGACCTTGAAGCGCACGACCGTAATGTTCGCACCGGGCATCGCGGTGGAGTAGAGATACTCCACGCCGGCGATTTCCCAGAGGAGTTTTTCCATCGGGCGCGTGACACGGCTCTCGAGTTCGCGCGCCTCGGCGCCGGGCATGCCGACGATGATGTCGATCATCGGCACCTTGATCTGCGGCTCCTCCTCGCGCGGCAGCATCAGCACGGCGAAAAGTCCGAGCAACAGCGAGGCGGCGACGGCGATGGGCGTCAGCTTGGAATCGATGAACATCGCCGCCATCCGGCCGGCGAAACCGTACCGGCTGGGATCCGGGAACGGCGAACCCGCTCCGGCACTCACGGCTGCACCTCCAAGGTCTGACCCTCGCGCAGGCCAACGGGCGGCGCGACGACGATGCGTTCGCCGTCGGCGAGCCCGGAGAGAATCTCGACGCGATCGCCACGGACGGCGCCGGTCGTCACGAGCCGCAGCACGGCGCGGTTGCCCTCGCCGGCGACGAAGACACGCTCCATCTGCCCAAGCGTGGAAACCGCGGCCACGGGCGCGAGCAGGGTGCGGACGGCCACCCCGGGTACTTGCACGCGGGCAAACTGGCCCG
>JACQWL010000092.1 GCA_016209255.1 Verrucomicrobiota bacterium | reverse complement strand
TCACCTCGAGCTCGCCTACAACCATGAGAAGTCCTACTCGCACCGGCTCCACTCCATCGGCGGCGGCACGGGCGAGTTCATCAATCTCCACGTTGATGCGAACCGCTATCTGCCCGCCATCACGACGCCGAATCCGAACCTCGGCAAATTTTTCTATCAGGGTGCGGCGCAGAACGTACCCTCGATCGCCGAACGGGAAGACTGGCGCGCGACCCTCTCCTACGAGGTCGATCTCGCGCGCAAACTCGCCGACCGCGGCCGCTGGGCGAAGTGGCTCGGCCGCCACCGGCTTTCGGGTCTCTACACCGGCGGCGAGTCGCAGGCGCTCAGCCAGCAGGCATTTCACCGGCGGATCCTCGACGATCCGGTGATCCCCGGAATCACGCTGCGGGCGAAGACGTTTCAAAACTGGGCCACGCATGCCACGCGAATCCCGCAGTTCCGGCACTACCTCAACCATCCCGCTGACGCGCCCACCGCGCCCGGGTCGATGGAAGGCGAGTGGATGCTGCGCGACGGCAATGGGAATCCCTTCACGCTTTATCTTTACGATACGCCGCTGCGCTCGGCCACGAGCGGCAAGCGGCTCGGCGCCGGGCAGACTGCCGCCGGCTCACTCAATCAGAGCTCTGCGCATATCTTTGCCTGGCAGGGTTTCTTCCTGCCCGATCGCGGGCATCAGTCCCGGCTCGTCGTCACGTATGGCTACCGCAAGGACACCGCCCGGTCGGCCACGCTCGACCCCGCCACGACCACGCAGGACTTCTCCGGGCTCTTTCCCATCATGTGGGATGCGACCTTTGGCCCCTATGGGGCGTCGCAGAGCGGCATCAACCGCAACGTCGGCGTCGTGGCGCGTCCACTGAAGGGGCTGAGCGTCTTTTACAACCAGTCGACCTCCTTCGATCTCAACGTCGGGCGCTACGATCCTTTCGGCAACGAATATCCCGGCGCGGGCGGTGACGGCAAGGATTACGGCGTCCGGCTCGATCTCTGGCACGACAAGGTCACGCTCCGCGTCAACAAATACGATAACGCCCTCGGGCCCCAGCGAGCGACCAACCAGATCAACGATCCCGCGCGCGACGTGATGTTCAACATCGAGACCCGAGTGCTCACGCTCGATCCGACCGCGCCCCGGATTGCCATCACCGACGGCAATCAGCGCGGCTACCGTTCCGCCGGCCGGCCGAACTACTGGATCATGTCGAAATTCAACTCCACCGGCTACGAGGTCGAATTGAACGTGACGCCGGTGCGCAACTGGAACATCCGGCTGAATGGGGCCAAGTCGGAGGCGGTCGAGTCGGATATCGGCACCCCGTGGTTCGAATGGGTGAAGCAGCGGCTGCCGGCATGGCAGACGGTCGTGGCGAAGAACGGCGAGGTCGATTCGGCCGGCCGGCCGGTCACGTGGGTGACGGCGCCGTTCAATGTCAGCCAGCCGACCGGCCAGACGCTGAAGCAATACTACGACAACGAACTCGTCGCCCAGTCACTCGCGTTCATCAGTGCCGTCGATGGTCGCGCGACCGACACGGCCCGGCCGGCTCGCGCGAATCTCATCACCAATTACCGGATGAGCGAGGGCCGTTTCAAGGGCGTGAATTTCGGCGGCGCTGCGCGCTGGCGCTCGGCTCCGAGCATCGGCTACGGCACGAAGCCCGGCCCCAGTGGCGTTCTTGAGCTCGATCTCGATCAGCAGTTCCGCGGCAAGGCGGAGCTTTATTTCGACGCGATCCTCGGCTATCGCGGGCGGATGAAGGCGTTCGGCGGTTTCAATTACCGGCTCCAGCTCAACATCCGCAATCTCCTCAACGAGAATGATACGATTCCCGTCACGATGACGACGACCGGGCAGGTCGTGCGGATCGCCACGGTCGAACCTCGCGTGATCGTGGCGACGTTTGCCGTGGATTTCTAACGAGACGCAGGTGGATAAACATCGCGCCGCCTGACCAGTAGGAACGGTACCCTGGACTCGAATCGGGAATAATTAGCCTGTCCCTTTCACGGGTTTTTGCCCATACAACGCCAGGTTCTCAGCGGTATCGACTCACGGACACAGAACACATGAAACCGACATCGCGCAGGCACTTCTTGAAAACTTCCCTCGCCGCCGGGCTGGGACTGGCGCTGCCCCGAAGGGCCATCGGCGCGGCGCCGGCCCGGGCGATTGGCGCCAACGACACCGTCCGGCTCGCGGTGATCGGACTCGGTGGCACGGAAATTGTCGGCGGCGTGGGCGGGCGCGGGCACCAGCTCATTGCGGCTCTGCAGCAGGTCCCGGGCGTCCGGATCGCGGCGCTGTGCGACGTGGACCAGACATTTCTCCGCCGCGAGGCCAGGCCCCTCGAGGACCGCGGCCACTCGGTCGTGACGCACACGGATCTGCGCCGCGTGCTCGATGACAAGGCCATCGATGCCGTGGTTATCGCCACGCCCAACCATTGGCACGGACTCGCGACGGTGTGGGCGTGTCAGGCGGGCAAGGACGTGTACGTCGAGAAACCCTTTTCCCATAATATATGGGAGGGCCGGCAGATGGTGGCGGCGGCCCGCAAACATGGGCGGATGGTGCAGACGGGCACCCAGAATCGATCGAGCACCCTCTTGCGGCGGGCGTTCGACGAGCTGCGCGGCGGCCAGTTGGGGCGTATCCGTTATGCCCATGCGATCGTTTATCGGAGTCGGGCGGGCATCGGCCGGGTCGATGCGCCGACGCCGTTGCCCTCCGCGGTCGACTATGACCTCTGGTGCGGGCCGGCGCCCAAGACACCGCTCCGGCGCCGGCAGCTGCATTACGAATGGCACTAGTTCTGGGACACCGGCAATGGCGAGATCGGCAACAACGGGGTCCATATGATGGACGTGTGCCGGTGGGCATTGGGGCAGAATCAGCCGCCGCCACGAGCGATGAGCATCGGCGGCCGTTTCGCCGTCGACGATGCCGGCGAGACGCCGAACACCCAGGTTGCCATGTTGGACTACCAGCCCGCCCCGCTGATTTGCGAAATCCGCAATGTGCGCACCGGGACGGGCGCGAACGCCATGGGCACGTACCGCAATCGAGGCCGGGGTGTCGTGGTTGATTGCGAGGGCGGTTACTTCGCCGGCGATGCTTCCGGGGGCGCGCTGTTCGATCCGCAGGGCACGAAAATCAAGGAGATCGCCAGCGACGGGAAGGACCGACTGGAGGTTTCGCATCTTTCCAACTTCATCGCCGCGATGCGCAGCCGGAGGGCGGGCGACCTCACGTGCGAGGCATTGGAGGGGCATCATTCTGCGGCCGGATGCCACATGGCGAACATCTCGCACCGGCTCGGCCGGCAGGCGGCACCCGAGGCCATTCGCGAACGAATCCAGTCGCAGCGGGAACGTGCGGACGCCTTCGAGCGTTGCCGCGAGTATCTGCGCGAGAATGGGGTCGATTTGGGCGCCACTCCCGCGGTGCTCGGACCGTGGGTGACGTTCGACGCGAAACAGGAGCGTTTTGTGCACGACTTCGCCGACGCGGCCAATGCGCTTGCCCGGCGGGAATATCGTCACCCGTTCGTGATGCCGGCGTCGGTGTGACGCGCCTCAGGCGGGG
>JACQWL010000097.1 GCA_016209255.1 Verrucomicrobiota bacterium | reverse complement strand
TGAAAATCTGAGATCTGGAATTTCCGGCGACGGCGTGCGACCATTGAGGCCATGAACCACAAACTGCTGGACGAATGCGATCAACTCTGTCGCATCCTTGGCAAGTCCGTTGCCACGGCGAAAGGCAAGGGTCGCCCGCGCCGCAATGAGCCTTCCGGCGACAACCCCAATTAGCGATTCCAGATTCTCAATTCTCAATTTTCAATCCAAGTATTTACATCGAGGCTCACGGTTGCACGACGAAGCTCGGAGGGCGCAGCCTATGACGAGCCGCAAAGCAGGGCTCCCTGATACAACCCGTGCAAAAATCCGTCGTGCCGATCTCCCGTCTTCGCCCTACGGGCTACGACGCGGCTAATCCAACAGGCGCGCCGTAGCCTTGGCGAAGGTGGCCGAGCGGCCCGCGTTCGTGATCGATTTAACACGCCAAAGGCGGAACCCTGATCCACGATTCGCGAACCGTAGGTTCCAAAGAGAGCATCATGAACAACTCGCGCCGGTCTTGGCCTGGCTTTCTGCGCCTCGCGTCGGTCATCTGCAGTGTTCCGGCATTTGCGGCTGAAACGGACGGCGGGGCAGGCGGAACCTGGATCACCACCGCCCCATATCCCCTCTTCGCGTCCGAGCACAATGCCACGGTCGTCGAAAATAAGATCTACGTCGCGGGCGGCTTTGCCGGGCCGAACCGGAACTTTTCCGGCACCACCAACGCCTTTCACGTCTACGATCCGTCGTCCGATCGCTGGACCAGTCTGGCCCCTCTGCCCAAAAAGCTGCACCACTTCGGCATCGCCACCCTCGACAACAAGATCTACGTGACTGGTGGCTACACCGACGACGATTTCGATTTGGATAACCGGGCCGCCTACGTCTTCGATCCGCAGGGCCCCGACGGCGGGAGTTGGGCGCCGATCGCCGACCTGCCGGCCGGGCGCGCCGCCCATTCCTCGGTGGCGGTGGGTGGCCTGCTCTACGTGGTTGGCGGAGTCGGCAGCGACGCGGCCGCCCTACGCGCCTACCATCCCGCCACCAACACGTGGGACGCGGGACGCGCCCCGCTGCCGACGTTGCGCGAGCATCTGACGGCCGCCGTGGTCGACAACCGGATCTACGTCATCTCCGGCCGCTGGAGCGCCGGCAACGTGGGCACGGTGGAAGCATACGACGCGGCCACCAACACATGGACGGCCAGGGCCAGCATCCCCACCCCCCGCAGCGGGATCACCTCCGGCGTGATTAATGGCAGGATACACGTTACGGCGGGCGAGGGTCACCCCTCCGGCGCGACGTTATCCTCGCACGAGGTTTACGATCCGGCCACCGACACCTGGGCCACTTTTCCCAGCATGCCCACCGCCCGACACGGCCTGGCTTCGGGCGTGGCCAACGGTCGCTGGTATGTCATCGGCGGCGGACTGCTGGAGGGCGGCGGAACCTTCAGTTCACTCAGTAACATCGTCGAAGCCTTCGCCGTGGCCCCCGCGAGCCCGGGCAACCCGACCGCCGGCGCCGGCCGGATCGTAAATGCCTCGGTCCTCGGCGCGCTCGGCTCGGCGGGCGAATCGTTTTCGCTCGGTTTCGTTGTCGGCGGAGAAGGGACCGCGGGCGCCAAGCCCCTGCTCATCCGCGCGGTCGGGCCGTCCCTCTCGCCTTTTGTCGGGGCGGGCGCGCTCGACGACCCCAGGTTCGAACTTTTTGCCGGCGCGAACAAGACGGAGGACAACGACAATTGGGGCGGCGCGGCCACCTTGGCCAATGCGATGGCCGGCGTCGGCGCGTTTGCGTTGGCCGGCGCCGCTTCCCGTGACGCGGCACTCGTGGGC
The DNA here is from genome assembly GCA_016209255.1 of Verrucomicrobiota bacterium. Classification (GTDB taxonomy): domain Bacteria; phylum Verrucomicrobiota; class Verrucomicrobiia; order Opitutales; family Opitutaceae; genus ER46. The sequence continues at coordinate 25,186 of JACQWL010000097.1, read as the reverse complement.
GCCATTCCCAAGGGCGATCATTCGGTAAGAATCGGCGCCTCGGGGAATGGCACCGGCACGGTGCTCGCGGAAATCTACGAAATGCCCGTGGCCGGTGGATTCACGAGCGCCACCCCGCGACTCGTCAATGTATCCGTGCTCAAACAACTCGGCTCGGGTGTCACCGTGGGCTTCGTGATCGCGGCGACGGCGGGCCTGTCCGCCGCAGGCTCTGCGGAGGCGGAAGCGGCGTCGCGCACGGTGCTGATCCGCGCCGTGGGTCCGACGCTCGGGACCGCGCCGTTCAACCTCAGCGGCGTCGTCGCCGATCCGCAACTGGCGCTTTACGCGGGCACGATGCGAGCCGGTGAAAACAACGATTGGGGCGGAACGGCCGCGCTCACCACGGCGTTCGCGCAAGCCGGCGCGTTTGCCCTAAGTGCCGGCTCGAAAGACGCCGCGTTGGTCGCCACCCTGGCGCCGGGCAACTATTCCGTGCACGTGTCGGGTGTGGGTGCCACCACGGGAATCGCCCTGGTGGAGGTGTATGAAATGCGGTGATCCGGGGGCAGTGAAGGCGCCCGGCTTCGATATAGGTAAATGGTAAAGCACGACCCCGTCCGCCGCGCTCGCCTGCTCGCGCTGGCGCTTCGGCATCACCCACGCCACGGCCAGCCGCTGCGTCGTGAGTTCGTCCAACAGCACGTCGAGTTGTTTCCCGATGATGACGGCCCGATGGGTCGCGAATCGCTAGTTCACTCGGATGCCTTTCGAATTGGTGCGGCATGATTCGCCCAATCCATCTGTCGCTCTCTCGGACCGCATACTTCAGGACATGTCCCGATACCCTTCAGTTTTGGGACGAAGAGAATTGACGGAGTGCCGCGCTTACCGATCGGGCGCTGTGCTGATAAAATTGGCTGCGTCGTCCGTGCTGCCGTGGCCGGCGTATTTCGCGAATTGCGGATGGGGAAACAGCGGACGCGACCGCTTCACGTTACCCGCCTCGTCGCGGGACTCGGCGAAGAGGCGATCGGGTGCTTTGCCTTCTTCGACCCAGTTGATGATCGCCGTCATCAGACCCGTGGGACTCGGTCCGGCGCCGCGGAAACCGTGATCGACGCCCGGGACGAGAAAGAGCCGCGCAAACTCCGCCGTGCGCGCCGCGCCGCCCATCGCGCGCTGCACGCGTTCATAATACGCTATGGTACCCTGCGGCGGGAGGAGTTGATCCGCGAGGCCGTGCAGGATGATCACCTTGCCACCATGGTCGCGGAAGCGCGCAAGGTCGGGATCGTCAGAACCAAGGACCGCGCCATAGAGTTCCACGGACTCGTTGGCGAATAGTTCCAATTCATCGCGCGTGAGCGTGGTCCAATCCCACTTTGGATTCTGCGCCAGTAGATAGCGAAACCTGTCCAGACCAGCGCCAAAAGGTTTGCCCACGAGCGGTGTGCCGGCCGTGCCGGCCAATCCGAAGAGACTCGCGCCGCGCAGCAGGCCATACCACAGCGGTTTTCCGTCGTGACCGCGCGGGCCGTCCCAGATCTTTCGGACGACGCCGGCATCCGCCTCGGTGAAAATGTCGTCGCCGACTTTCGTGCCCACGAATGCCTTCGGGTCCCACGTGCAACGCATGGGGTCGTCGATCACGCCGTCCACCACGCCGTCGGCGCCGTCGCAGGCCGCCACGGCCGCCGCCGTCACCGCGTCGAGTTTGGCCTTGGGAACAAAATTTTTTGCCTCGAGCATCACGACCTGGGGCCACATCGAGTTCGCGGTTAGATACTGCCAGTTGACGGCGGGGCAGCGGGCGATAATCCCATCGTAGTCCTCGGGGAAACGCTGTGCTTCCATCAGGCCCTGTCGCCCGCCGGTGGAGCCACCGACAAAATAGGAGTAGCGCGGCGGCTTGCCGTAGAACGCCTGCGTGAGCGCCTTCCCAACGACGGTCATGTCGTGGATGCCGAGGTAGGCAAAGTCGCGGATCTCCTGCCAATTGAGCCGGCCGTTCGCGTTGAGCGCGAAGCTGCCGCTGCCGCCTTCGTGACCCGTGTCGGTCGCGCCCGCCGCGAAACCCTGCGCCACTGGCCCGCGCAGGCTGTCGGGGTTGCCGCCACTAAAGCCACCGCCGCCGTTGCCTTGAAATCGGCCGTTCCAATTTTTCATCGGCAGCGCGATCCACACCTTCACGCGATCGCGCGCGGGCGGATGCGTGACAATGGCGGTTACGCGGCACGAGCCATCGGTCGGGTCGACCGCCACGGATTCAATGGTCGTGTTCGGCAGGGAAACTTTCCGCAGATCGTCGTGCGTGCCGACTGGCGCTGCGTCCGCGAAAATCTGTTTCGGCCGCGGCTCGCCGCGCGGCGGAGTTGCCGGCTGGGCGAGGACGGCGATGCTGACGACGACAAACAGCGGAAACGCGGTGGATGGAATCTTCATGGGGTGCGGCTGATGCTGCGACGCACCGGGCGCAAGACAACCTCGCACTTCACGCCCCGTTCTTTAGATAGCGCGATTCGAAATATTGACATGGTGGTTTTCTGTATTACCACCGCCAGTCGTGCCCGCCCCTTCCAGCTCCGGCGCCGTTTTTCTGAGCTACGCCCGTGAAGATATGGACGCAGCGCGGCGGATTGCCGACGCCCTGCGGAGCCAGGGGGTCGAAGTGTGGTTCGATCAATCCGAGCTGCGCGGGGGCGACGCGTGGGACGCGAAGATTCGAAAGCAGATTCGCGAGTGCGCATTATTCGTGCCGATCATCTCGGCCACCACGGAGGCGCGGGAGAAGGGCTATTTCCGCCGCGAGTGGAAGCTGGCCGTCGATTGCACGCGCGATCTCGCGGACGACGTGCCGTTCATGGTGCCGGTGGCAATCGACGGCACGGCGGAGGCGAACGCGCGCGTGCCGGAAAAATTTCAGGAAATCCAGTGGGCGCGTCTGCCGGACGGACATGCCACGGCGGAATTCAGCGCGCACGTGAACCGGCTGCTGGAGGCTCGCGGCGCGGGCCCGCACTCGCCGGCCGGTGAAACGAAACCCGAGCCTGATGTCGGCAAAGCCGTGCCGAATGAGGGATCGAAGGCGATCACCGAGCGTCCCACCATAGTGATTGAGGACAGGCCCGATGCGACAATCGCCCGCCGTCAAATCCTTCCGGCGGCAACTGTCCGCAGTGGTCGGCGCGCATTGCCGAGGGTAGTTGCGGTGTTCGCCGGACTCGTCGTTGCCGCGGTCGCAGGCTGGTTCGGCCGTGCGCTGCTTCCGTCGCAGGCTTCCAGCGATCTGCCCACAATGTGGTTGGAGGTCGGCCCGCCGCACCGAAGTTTTGGCTTCCAACCCGCTCCGTCCATCTCGCCGGACGGCAGCCAGATTGCCTTCTGGGCGCCGGATGAAAACGGCAAGATCGGTTTGTGGATTCGTTCCCTGAACTCACCCGTTGCGCGTGTCCTGCCGGGAACAAACAAGACTGACGAATGGAGCCTTCCCGCCTGCTGGTCCCCGGACGGGCGGTCGCTCGGATTTTTTGCTGACCGCAAGCTAAAACGAATCGACGTAGCGGGTGGAACCGCGCTGACGCTCGCCGAGGCCCCGAACCCACGCGGCGCGAGCTGGAGCAAAGACGGCGTCATCATCTTCGTTCCGGCCTCGTTCAAACCGGTCCATCGCATCCCCGCTTCCGGCGGCCAAGCGACCGCGTTGACCATCGTCTCGCCGCTCAAATACGAATATTACGCCTGGCCGCACGTCCTGCCGGACGGCAAGCAATTCTTCGTGACGGCGAGCCTCAAAGGGCGTTCCCACGTGCTCATTGCATCCTTGGCCGGGACCGGAGCCCCTCTGCTGTCAAAGATCGAGTCGCGTTTCGAATTCGCCGACGGTCATGTCTTTTTTGGCCAGAGGGGAAGCCTGTTCGCCCAGCGCTTCGACGAGCAAACGTTGACGCTGGCGGGCGAACCGTTCCGCGTCGCGGAGAACCTGGGACTCACGTTCGGCGACCTCAGTGCCTACGCGTTTTCCGTGTCGCGCCAGGGCACCGTCATCCATTGGAGCGGGTCGATTGTTCCCGTCACTCAGTTGACCTGGTTCAGTCGGGCCGGCCAGCGGCTCGGCACGCTCGGTGATCCGGGTGAGTATCTGGGATTCGCCGTTGCGCCGAACTTCCAACAGGCAGTCCTCGAGCGTCACGATCCGAAGGTCAACGAGGTCGACCTTTGGCTGGTGGACGCGACCACGAACGTTGGCTCGAAGTTCTCGTCGGGTCTCGACGACCACGGCTCGTGGAACGTGGGAACACCGGTTTGGTCGCCCGCCGGCGATCGCGTGCTGTTCGCAACCTTCCCAGGCTTGGCCGCGCAGTCATTGCGCGGGGGTGAGGCGGAAAAATTGTTCGACGGATTGGGATGGCTCGGTGACCTCTCGCCGGATGGCCAATATGCGCTGATGTGGACCTTTAGTCCCGAAACGGCGGGCGATCTTTGGGTGCTGCCGCTGAAGGGGGACAAGACGCTCAAGCCGTTCATCGTGACGAAAGCGAGCGAGGGGGACGGGCGGTTTTCGCCGGACGGCCGCTGGGTGGCCTACGTGTCCGATGAATCCGGGCGCTATGAGATCTATGTCCAATCCTTTCCCGAACCCGGCCGTGCCGTTCGCATCTCGCGGGAGGGTGGCGAGCGGCCGGAGTGGCGAAGCGACGGCAAGGAGCTCTATTACCTGGCCCCTGACCATCGGCTGATGGCGGCGGCCGTCGAGGGCGGCGGATCGCCCTTTCAAGTCTCGTCCACGCAGAGTCTGTTTTCCGTGAACACAGGGACGGACTTCGGCCGCCAGCAGTATCAGGCAAGCGGTGACGGCGAACGGTTCCTGATCAATGCGGTCGTGGAGGACACCACGCCGCGGCGGATGACGGTCATCCTGAACTGGAAGGGGCCCGGGAAGAAGTGACGATCGGCCGAGGCGCGAAACACGGCGCAGAAACCCGAACGTCTAAATCCCACCCGGATTTCACGCTGGAGCGGATCGCGCTGCTGAGCAGTGATTTCAATTTCGGGACTGACGGGAACGAGCGCATTGACGAGATAAACGCCGCAATCGTGCCGATGGTTGTTGCGAAACAAGAGCCAATGCGTACCGGGAGCGAGCGTCCACGTTGTGCGCGCCTCGATTCGAATCGTGCCCACTCCCGCACGCATCTCCTCGAAAGTTGGAAACTCACTGCGCACGAGATCCAGATGTGGTTTCCGGCCGTCCATCTCGATGACGATTTCGTTCAGGACCTGATTGGCGTAGGCTCGCCCCTCCGCCGCGGAAATTCGGCCATCGCGATTCGTATTGATCCTCGCGAAGATCACCGGCGCAACCTCCACGCCGGGCGTGAGGTCAATTTTCAAAACGAGTCGATCCAGCGCGAGTGAGAGGCGCGTCGCCTGGAGGTATTCATCGAGCCGGTGCGCAAGCGCCGCCCCGGGGAACATCAACAGAATGGCAATCGAACCGAGCCGCAGGCGGCATTTCATGGCTTGATCAGCTTCGCTCCATAATCATTTCCCGGGTCCCGGTAGAACGTATGGATGTGATCGGTGCCCCCGCGCTGCGGTGCGTATTCGATCATGACCGTGGGGCCATGGATGCGGAAATACGCGGAACTTCCGTTCGTGGTTGGTCCGCTCCAGGCGAAATAGGTGTCGGCCAGCTTCGTTTGGATTTCGGCCATCTTTGCGGCCGCCGCGCTGTCATTTACGATGCCGACCCATTCCTTTATCAGATCGAGCAGCATGGCTCGTTGGGCCGGGTTGAAGGCGGACACGCGGACGCCTTCGGGTTGAATGACCTCGCCGTCGTGACCGGGGCCAGCCACCACATCCCGCACTTGATAATCGAGAGTAGCCTGTTTCCGCTGCGTTGCGTCCAGCGCGTTGATGAGCGCGAAAGCCTTGTCGTTTTCGCTCCCCAGCGGGCGAACCGACTTGCCGTCGAACGTGAAATTACTGGGTTGCGTGCCCGTATGACTGGGGGTCAGCACATTTTGTCCCCCGACTACCGTGATGTTGAGCGCCAGGTGATGGCCGCCGAATTGAATCATCCAGGCTTGGGTCGCGGAGGGCGCGCCCAGAATCGCGACGTAGAATTCCGCTCTGCCAAACCTGGTGCGGCTTGACGCAGCGCGCGTGGGGGCGCTCGTCCGTTCCAATGTTTCGTCGGCATTCACGATGTTGATCACTTTTTGGTAGCCGCCCGGGCTCAACGTGGCGGCGACGAGGGCAAGCGCGGCCTCCTGCTGAACAGGCGTCAGGTCGCCAAGCTTGACGCCGTTACGTTCAGTCGCGCCACTTTGGAATGTCGCACCCGTCGGAAGATTCGACCAATTGGCGCGCGTTTTCGCGTTCAAGGGCAGGCTCACCTTGGAACGTAGGCGATCGTCGAGTGTGGCCAAAAAAGTTTTCGCTGCCGAAACTGCCTTGAGCGTTGCCTCTTCAACCGATGCGCCGCGTCCAGGCGCTGGTGCAGCCGCCCCCTGACTCAAACTTGCTGTCAGCGGGAATGAGAGCAGGACCACCAGCGGTCCGTATTGATGGATTTTCATGGGTATCTTGAGTGCGGTTGCCGAAACACGTCGGATCTCACCTCGTGTCGCTTCCCGGCCGTCATGACGGGATCTTCTCGAGTTTCAACAATTTCCCATGCACCACCCACTCGACGAAGGCCGGAAGGGGTCAGTGCGGGGTCAGGTCGCTGAAAGCTAATTCGTCGACGGGCTTGGTCCCGTCGCAATTTCGGACAGCCGGCATGACGCCCGATGCTGACAAACGAGTGGCCTGACTTCTTGAGTGGCGGACGACAACCCTTCTTAGCAACCAGCGGACTGACCCGATTGATTGGCACTCCACCTCGCCCGCGTCTGCGATTACATTTACCTCAATCCGGTTCGCGCACGCGTGGTCCCGGCCGATCCGAGGGGGCCTGACCCATTTCCCTTGCGCGCCACAATTGTCTAAGTTTGATCGACCGCGCGCGTCTGTATACGTCTCGATTCGCCCTACCGATGAAGACCTGCGTCCTGAATCGCCCCCTTGCACTGTTCCTTCTTTTTGTCGGCGGGCTCGGACGCATAGCTGCCACCACGATTGATCCGCTCCTGTGGCAGCAACTCGCCAATCGAGCGGACCTCATCGGAGTCGTTGAGTGCGTCACGGCAGGCGGCAACGTCGCGCGCTACCGCGTGACCGAAGTCTGGAAGGGCGAGGTTCGCGCAGGCGAGGTCGTCTCGATCCGCATCGCGACGGACTACTGGGGGGCGCGCTACGCTGTGACGTTGGTTGGCCAGCGGTTTTTCGTTACGGCTTTCAAAAACAATGCGCCAGGCCGCATAATGAGCACCACCATAGGCGGAGCGGTGCCGGCGTGGTGGCGCAACATCCCTTGTGATTACAGCCTGCCTCTTTATCAGGGCGCGGTGGCACTCGATCGCCATTCCCACGAGGGCGAAGACTCCTTTCACAAGATTGGCAGTGAGCGCAGCCGGCTTGCCGACGTGCGTGACGACTTTCGAGGTTACCTGGCGCTGAGCGAGCAAGAGCGCGCAATGACGCTCCTCCGCGTGCTGGCCGCCAAATACCTCGAACGGCCATGGGCAGATGGAAAGACGATGAGCGACCTCTCCGCCGCGGTTAAACGGGCCAAAACCCATGATGAAACAATCGAGACGCTCATCAAGGCTTGGGACTCAGGAACGGAGCACGACAACTACCGCACAGCCATCGAAATGATCATCGGACAAGCGACCGCGCTCACGCGCCGTCGCGCCGCCGAACTGGCGCGAACGCCACAAGACTCCGCCTACGTGCTCAAGCCAGGCGAAACGCTCTACAAATTTGCGACCGCCCGCTTCGGCCACACCGCTTATGCTTACCACGTTTTTGACGGCAATCGGGACGTTATCGATGCCATCGACGAACCCAGGCCGGGCGTGGTGCTCCAGTTGTATTCCCGGCGGCGGCTCATGAACGCATGTCTCGAGTTCAAATTTTCGCCGCCGTCTCGTCCGCCGTCGAAGGCAGCGACCGCCGCGGAGATCGCTACCGCCGGTCGGCAATTCGCCACGCATTCTCCGGAGTCGCCGGAACACGCGGACGCAGCCGAGTTGCTGATCGTCCACGATCCCGAGCCGGTCGTAAAATGGCTCAAGGCGTGGAAGGCCCCGGCGCGCGACTGGCGCGACACCGATCGCGGTTACGTACTGGGATCGTCGGCAGCCGCGCGTTGTGGCGGCGACCGCGTGCACTTCCTGACCGAGCTGCTCTGGGCGGACGACCCGCATATCCAGGTGGCGGCGGCGGTTCACCTCGCGTTCGAGGATGAAGCGAAAGGGCGGGAGGCCCTGCGCAAGCTTTCCGAGCTGCCAGGCGACCCGGGTGCGTGGGCAGCGTTGACGCTCGTGCGCTACGGCGAGCGGGCAGCCGTCACGCGAGCTGCCGAAACGCTGTCGGCCAGACACGACGATCTCACGGCCGGCAGTCTGCTGCGCCCGCTCGTCGTGTCTCGTCTCCTCGAAGTTGTCTCGAACACCGCCGCGGCGCACAATCTACCCACGCCAGCTTGGCTCGGCGACAAGGACGCCGCTGCGCGAATCCAAGAGTTCTTCGTGCGGAATCCCGACATTACTCCTGTCGACCCGTGGCTTCCCGAGCTGCGGCGACAAAAAATCGACTAAGTGGACACGGAACACCCCACGTCCTCACTCTCGAACGAACGCGCTGCCGCAGGCTTTGCTCCTTTTCGGGCGCATCATCGAACGCTCTTGGGCGGAAACCGCCCCTCCTTGGCTGGGGGCCAATCCCATGGGGTTAGAGAAATCCACGAGCCCGCCGCGTCCAAGGTGACGCAAGGCCTCACAGCCGCGTGCTCACGCTCAAGCTCCACGTCGTCGGCTCCGCGTAGCGGTAGACGTAATTCGGCCGCTTCGCCGCGGTGTTGAACGACGTCGCGCCGGTGATCCGATAGCGGCTGTTGCCGATGACGGGGTCGTAGATGTTCTGCAGGCCCAGCCGGAAGGTGGTCTGGTACTTGAACACGCGGCGATCGTAGAGCATGTATCCACTGATCGGAAACGAGGCGCCGGCCTTGTAGCTCACGCCGTCAAAAATCGCGACGTTGTAGTCGGGTCCGAAAACGCCGTTGGCGCCGAACCGCAGGCCGCGCACCCACGGCGCCTGGTAATCCAGGACGAAGCTGCCGGTATACGGCGCGCTGCGGCGGCCCGCCACCGCATCCGTGAGCGTGTTGGCGCCCAGCACGGTGCGGGCGTTGTTGAGCACCGTGGCCGTTTCCGCCATCGCGCGGTCGCCGCCGGGCGCGTTGGCCGCGGTGGTGCGCTCTTCCGCGGCGGTGAGGTAGGCCCGGAATTGGGAAAAATCCGCCTGCGCCCGCACCCGCGAGGCGGAGAACGTGACCCGCGTTTGCAACCCATGCCAGCGCTGGCCCTGGAGCGTGAGCTCGACGCCGCGGGCCTGTTCGTTCGAATTCACCGTGCGGCGCTCGTTGTTGAGCCCGTTGACGACCGTGACATAGCGCGGGTTGGCCGGCAGGATGTTGTTCGGGTTGATCAGATCCTCGAGCTGGGTGAGCGAGAGCGAATCGGGCACGGACCGAACACCTCCGGCTTTACCTTTTACCTGTCGCGCTTTCGGAAAGGTCAACGGTAAGGCCTGAGGTGTTCCTGGCCTTCCTCTGGGGCAGGGGCTGCGGATCGCCTTGGGCTGTGGGCGATGGGCCCGACCCCGCTGGTGTCGTCGCTCGAATTGTCAGCGCGCAATTCCCATACGGCGCACCAGATTCTCGAAGCGCGGGTCCCCACGCAGCTCATCGAACTTCGGGTCCGAGCCGGTCCAGGCCATGCAGTCGGCTCGCTCCCGGTAGCCCTTTTCCAACCACTGCAGCGTCGCTTCCTTGTCGCCCAGGCCTGCGTGCACGGTCGCCACTTCGTAAGGACAGACGTAGTGCTGCCCGACCATCGTGGACAGGTCCGCCAGGACTTTTCGCGCCTCGTCCTTCTTGCCCCACGCGGCATACGTGCCACCCAGCATCTCGAGGACGGTCGGGTTGTTGTCGAGTTGCCGGGCCTTCAACAGCGAAGCCTCGGCGTCAGTGAACCTGCCGACTTTTTCGTACCCCAGGCCCAACCCTGCGTGCGCCGGCCAGAAATTGGCATCGAGATCGATGGCCTTCTGGTTCAGCTCGATGGTGCGATCGTACCGCCGTGCCAGGTAATAGACCCATCCCGCGTCGTTCAGCGTCTGGAGCGACAGCGGATCGAGCGTCATGGCGCGCTCAATCTCAAAGCGGGCTTCGTCGTGCCGGCCGAGCCCGGCGAGATAGAGGGCGTACACGTGGTGGGCGTCACCCAGATTCGGACTGAGATCGATCGCGCGCTTGAGCGCCTTCTCAGCACCCCGCCAATCGAACTCGTATGTCATCAGCACGTTGGCGAGCGAGAGCTGGGCCTCGGCCAGTGCCGGATCCAGCTGCACCGCTTTGGTCGCGGCTGTCTTTGCCCGGGGCATCACGTCGTGCGGCCGCACGTACGCCATCCTCAGGGCCGAGTAGGCGTCTGCGAGACCGGCGTAAGGCGGCGCGTAGGCGGCGTCCTGTTCGATGGCTTGATTGAAGTAGGCGATCGCCTTGTTGATGGTCTCTTCGGTCCCTTTGCCCAGGACGAATCGCCCTCGAAGATAGGCCTCGTGCGCGGCGGGGTTCACGGCTCGCGCGGCCGCGAAGCGCGCCGCTTCCTGCGGCGTCAGCGTGACCTTGATTTCCTGCGCGATGGCTCGCGCCAGCTCGTCCTGCAGCGACAAGACATCGCGCAGGTCGCGCTCGTAGCTATTCGCCCAGAGGTTGAGGTTGGTTTTCCCATCGATCAACTGCGTCGTAACGCGCACCCGGTTTCCGGACCGCGCGAGCGAACCTTCCAGCACCACATCAACGTTCAGATCGCGGGCGATCTCGGGCAGCCCCTTCGGCGAGGATTTGTAAGTCATGGCCGAGGTGCGGGAGATGACGCGGAGCCCGCCCACTCGGGCGAGGTCGGCAATCAGCGCCTCGGTCATCCCGTCTGAAAAGTACTCTTGCTCGGGATCGTTGGTCAGGTTCTTCAGCGGCAGCACCGCCAGCGACCTAATGCCCGGATCGTTCTGCCGTCCGGGGACGAATCGAGCGAGATCGACAAGGCCGGACATCACCATCAGCGCAGCCGCCACCACGAGTCCGGCCGCTGCCGCCCACCATTTTGTTCGAGCGTGCGACACGGTGCCTCGATCCAGCCTGCCGCTCGCCGGTTGAGCGCTCGTCGCGGATCGGAAGGCCGGCCCTCGGGGCGGCGCGCTCTTCGCCAGTGGTGACGACACCAGGCGCTGCAACGCCTCGATAAGCCGATCCATGTCGCGATGGAAATCCGGATCCGACCGCACCGGAATCGCCTGCCGAAACGCGAACGGCCCCAGGCTCGCCGGCAGCTGCGCTTCCGTCGGCATGGTCGCGTGCCCGATCAGGACCGGCACCACCGGAATGTCGCGCGCCAGCGCCGCCTCGATCTCAATCCGCACCACGTCGTCCGGGCAATCCAACCGGCGGGCGCCCGTCTCGCTGTGCGCGTCAACCCACCGCGCGCCGACGATGGCGAGCATGACGTCGCACTGTTCGACGGCGGCCGTCAGATGTTTGCGGAAATCGGCGCCAACCGGAATCGCGTCGACGTCCTTGAAGAGGCGGTCAGCGCCGAACGTCGCCACGAGCCGGTCGTAGATGCGCCCGGCAACGTCCTGGCTGTCGCTGCGACGGTACGAGATGAAGATGCGAGACATCAACAAGTCTGAATCCCTAAAGTCTGAAGTCTCAGACTAAGGGATGCAAGCGAAGGACGCCGGTGCCGATGGCCCCGATTCTGGGCGCTTTCGCCCTCCAACGCAAGGGGGCTCTCCCCTGTATTGACATCGAGTTGGGGCATGCGATTCGATTCGTGGTGTTTTGGATAGTGATTTCGCAGGCGGATGCGAATCACCGAAAGCTGGCGCGCGTATTGCGCCTCACGGTCGGCCCGGAGCTGTCGCGTGGTTGTCCCGGGCGCCGTGATGATTTCGTTTCCGAAGATGCTGACGAACGGGCGCACCGTACCGTGGGGCAAGATAAGTTCCGGCAAGACCGAATCTGCCACGGCCACCATCTCTGAAGCTCAGCGCGTCTCCCGTCTGGTCCAGGTGCCGCCGGGGGCGCGAGCGGGTCAGTATTTCTGTGTTAAGTCCGCCATCGGAATTTCGTCAATTTTCAGAGGAGATTGTCATTTAATGGATGACAAAAAGCTTGACCTGTTTACACGGAGTTTCGGAATTCAAGGAGTCTGGATGAACCATGGTTCGAAGCGAAGGGATCTCGAGGGGGTTGAGCCGGAAAGGGATTGCAGGATCCACCGGTGATTGTTTTTCCGTTTGCCCCGCGGCGCGTCGCGATCTGACGCTTCACCCGTGAGGTTGCCCCACCTTTGTTTCTTTGCCGCATCCGTCTTCGTTGCCGGCCTTTCGCGCGCGGCCTCGTTCGACGACCGGGTGGAGGCGCTGTTCCGGCCGCCGCTGGCCGAGATGATGGCGCTTTCCCCGGAGGGTCAGCGCGTCGCCTACACGACGCAGACCGGCAGGGGTCTTGCGATCGTGATCATGAACCTCGAGCAGCCGGGGCCGAGACGGCGGGTGATCGTGGATCCGGATCGCGACGCGGCCTTCGCGGAGGATCAACCGCCGGCGCAATTGCGTTTCCTGCGCTGGGCCACGGCCGGCCGGCTCGTGTTTGCCCCCACCGAGCGCGTTCTCCCGTTGCCGCCGGTGGCGGCCGGAAAGGGGCGCTCCGTTCCCAATCCCGACGGGCCCACCATTTTCTCGCCCATCATGGCGGTGGATGCCGACGGCAAGCGTCGCGGGACGCTGGTCGATGCGCGTGATTTTACGGAGACACCCGCGGACGCGCGGCGGACGCTGGCGGATCTCCTGCGGACACCGATGGAACTCGCGGCTACGCGGAACGAGCCGATCCGCTGGCGGATGCCGCACCTCGACATTCTGGGATTTGTCCCCCGCGACCGGGAACAACTCGTCATCGAGACGCGCGGCGGCTACAGTATGCCGGCGCAGCACTTGGTCGACATCCGCACGGGCAACGTCAGGAGCTTCGGTGGCAACTGGCCGTCGCCGCCGGTCGAGCCGCAGGTTTTCGACTGGTTTCGGCTCAAGGTCGTCGGCGAGCGCAAGGATGGGGTGCGCCCGGCGACGGCCTGGCGGGATGACGAGCTGGGCCGGGTGCAGCGGGAGCTCGAATTGAAATTCCCGCGGCGCGCCATCGAGATTCTGGACTGGAGCGAGACGCGCGCGCGGGTGCTTTTTCGCGTCACCGGTGGCAGCGATCCGGGGCGCGTCTTTGTGTTTCAGCGGTCGGAAGATCTCGTGCTGGAAATTCTCCGCCGCGCCCCGTGGCTGAGCGCAGCGAAGCTCAACGACACGCGCTTCTTCGAATTCGATGCGCCCGACGGCGCGCACCTCAGCGGCTATCTGACGTGGCCGGGCAAGCCGCGCCTCAATCCGCCGCCGCTGCTGGTGGTTTTCCCCTCCGGGTTTCCCGGCCGGGCCCAGGCCGCGTTCGATCCCGAGGCGCAGATCTTCGCGGATCTGGGCTTCGTCGTGGCGCGGCTGAATCACCGCAGCGTCGCGGGCGTCAAGGCGGAGGACCTCACCGCGCTGCGCGCGGCCGTCGATCGCGTTGCGGTGGACGACGTGCGGGCGGCGATCGAGTGGATCGCGGCGCGGAATCCAGACCGCCCGTTTGACCGCAAGCGCGTCGCGACGCTGGGCCGGGGTTTTGGCGGCTACCTCGCCGTGCGCGCGCTGCAGCTCCAGCCCACGGTGTTTCGCAGTGGCATCGCCATCGATGCGCCGATGGATTTGCGCCCGTGGCTGCGCCCGCCGGAAACCGTCGGGGTGGCTCCTCGGGCGAAGGCCGGGCGCGACATCCCCGCCGCCCTGATCGATCACGAGGGAGCGGACTGGAAGAAACTGTCGGTGCTGGAGCAGGCGGAGGCGCTGACCAATCCGGTGTATCTCCTCGTCGAGCCGGCGCGCAACGCGGCGATCGATGTTGCCACGGACGAGTTGCGCGCACGGTTGAAGGGCCTCGGTCGCGCGCCCGACCACCTCGAACTCGATGCGGGTTTTGCCGCGGCGCGGCCGGAGTCGCGCGCGACCGTTTATCGGAGGATCGAGGAGTTTTTCAACCTGCACCTCCACGGCTACGCCGTGAAGATTGGCCCGGCCAAGGAGGTGGAATGAAACGCATCGCCGGGATGACGTGGCTCGTGCTCGCGCTGCACGCCGGCGGGCTGAGCCTGCCTGTGCAGGCGGCCGACACGCCGGCCGCCGCCGCCGCACCGGTGGTGCTGCCGCCGATGATGGTCGAGGAATCGATTTCCAGCGTGCCGTGGCTCCATGTGCACGCCGGAGGCACCGAGTTTCTCTCGCGGTGTTCGGCCTACACGACGCGCCAGTTCGTCGAGGCGTGGCTGACCAAGGTGCAACTCCTGCGGGTGCTGGTGCCCGAGGAGTTTCAGGCGCGGATGGACGTGCCCGCGGTGTGCGTGCTCTACGGACAGGATTTGAAGCAGACGGTGAGCGCGGAGATCCAGCGTGAGTTACAGGCGGGCGAAGCGCGCAACGGCGATTCTCCGCCCGGGAGCCGCGTCAATATTGCGCCCAACATGCGGCTCAGCGATCGCGATATGCACGCGACGATCGTCTACATCGACGAAGCCATGTTCGACGGCTCCAACCTGAGCATCACTGCGGGCCACGTGCGCTATATTCTCAAGGGGCGGGTGCCGGACCTGCCCGCGTGGCTGGTCGAGGGCATCGAGCGCACCTACCGCCGGGCGGACTTCGTGCTGGACCCGATCACGCTCGACCCGCTGGTCTGGCATAGTCAGGGCGAGAGCGACGCGCTCGCGAGTGACCCGACGCGTCCGCGCGCCCTGCTTCCGGCCAACGAACTCTTTGTGACCGACGCGCTGCGGGCGGTGGAAAACCAGCATCCCCGGCGCCTTGAGACCAGGGCGTCCGAGCAGGAGCTGTTCTTCCGGTGGGCGTTCGTTACCGGCGGGCCGACGCGCG
The DNA here is from genome assembly GCA_016209255.1 of Verrucomicrobiota bacterium. Classification (GTDB taxonomy): domain Bacteria; phylum Verrucomicrobiota; class Verrucomicrobiia; order Opitutales; family Opitutaceae; genus ER46. The sequence goes on along the minus strand of JACQWL010000097.1, from coordinate 10,009 downwards.
AGGCGCTCTGGAAATTCGCCGTCCGCGCCGCCGAGGGCCCGGTGACCGAGGAGATTTTCGAGGCGAGTTTCGGTTTCGGTTTCTCCGAGCTGCGCGACCGGCTCAGCGATTACCTGCCGACGGCGGTGGAGGAGACGGCGTGGATCGATCCGGGGAGGCTGCCGCCCTTGCCGCGGATCGAGGTGGAACGCGCAACGCCCAACCAGATTGCCCGCGTCCGAGGCGAGTGGGAGCGCCTCGCCATCGGGTACGTCCAGCGCCGCCTGCCGCAGGTGCGCGAACCCTACATCGCGCAGGCCCGCCGCACGCTGCGCCGGGCCTTCGACGCCGGCGATCGCGATCCGCGGCTGCTCGCGACGATGGGACTCTGCGAAATCGACGCGGGCAACGAAGGCGGCGCGCGCGAATTTCTCGAGCCGGCGATCGCCGCCGGCGTGGTGAGGCCGCGCGCCTACCACGAGGTGGCCCGGCTCCGCTTCGCCGATCTTCGGCGCGGGGTGCCGGAGACGAAATTATTCTCCTTCACCGAACTCGCGCCGATCTTCTACCCGCTGCGGCGGGCGTTGACGCAGGCGCCGCCGCTGGCCGAGGTTTTCGTTTTGCTGGCGGAGGCATGGGCGCGCTGTGAGATGGCCCCCGCCGCAGCGGAGTTCGCGGAGCTGGAAACGGGCGCGCGGCTCTTCGCGCGGCGCCCGACGGTGGGATTTCCCATCGCGCTCGCCCTCGCGCGGCACGAGAAAAAAGCCGAAGCGGTGGCGGTGCTCGACGCCAGTGCCGGCTATGCCACGGATGAAAACACCCGAGCGGGGGTCACCCGGTTGCGCGCGGAGCTGGCGGCCGCGTTGGCGCAACCTCCGGCCGACCAAGTGCCCGCCGCGCTCCCTTGATCGCTTTGTCCCAATCGAAAGCGGGGCCGGGACCGATTTCGTTGGCCTGCACGTGGAAGTGGCCAAGCACCCCGGCGTTTGCCCCGCTCAGACGGACTGCGGCCGTCGGTCGCAGTGCGAAATTTCCGGCCTGGCTCCGGTTGCAGGCTTGGGAATAACGGCCATAAGCCCCCATGTTGTTTTTCCGCGCGCGCAACTGCCGCTCGTGATCGGTCGGAATCCGTGACATACTCGCGTAAAACCAAAACAGGAGGAGCGAGTATGAATCCCAAACTGAATCGCAGGGAGTTCATTAACGTTACAGCAGCGGCCGGCGCCGGGCTGGCATTGGGTTTATCACCCCGAACCGGCGCGGCGGGGAGTGCGACGGCCAAGCCCGCCATCCTCGGTGGCCCCAAGGCGCACTCTGGTGCGTTTCCCGGCTGGCCCGTGTTCGACCAGACGGAGGAGAGGGCGATCCTGGACGTCGTGAAGAGTGGCAATTGGTTTCGCGGCTCCGGCAAGGCCGTCGCGAAATTCGAAGACGAGTACAAGAAACTCACGGGCGCGAGGCACTGCCTGGCCACGTCGTGTGGCACGAGCGCCCTCACCACGGCGCTCGGCGCGCTCGAAATCGGTCCGGGCGACGAGGTCATCATCCCACCGTACACGTTCATCGCCACCTACAACGTCGTGGCCTTGAATTTCGCGCTGCCCGTCTTCGTGGACACCGATTTGGAGAGCTTCCAGATCGACGCGAACAAGATCGAGGCGGCCATCACGGGGCAGACCAAGGCCATCCTGCCGGTGCATATCGGCGGTTCGGCGGCGGACCTCGACAAGATTCTGGCGGTGGGCCGGAAGCACAAGATCTCCGTCATCGAGGATGCCTGCCAGGCGCATCTGGGCGAATGGCGCGGTCGCAAGGTGGGCACGCTGGGCCTGGCGGGCTGCTTCAGTTTTCAGGCGAGCAAGAATCTGAACTCCGGCGAGGGCGGCGCGCTCCTCACGGACGACGACGGGTTCGCCGGGATTTGCTACAACTTCCACAACCAGGGCCGGGGTCGCGCGGCCAGCGGTTACAATTTTTCCTATTCCGGCACCCGCGGATCGAATCTGCGCCTGTCGGAGTTTCAGGGCGCCATGCTCGTCGCCCAGATGACGCGCCTCGCCGAGCAGACGAAGCGCCGCACGGAGAATGCGAACTATCTCACGCAGCTGCTGAACGAGATTCCCGGCGTCAGACCGGCGAAGCTCTACGAAGGCGTCACGCGCAGCGCGTATCACCTCTACATGTTCCGCTACGACCGGGCGCACTTCGCGGGATTGGAGCGCGATCGTTTCATCGCGGCGCTGTCGCGGGAGGGCGTGCCGTGCTCGTCTGGATACGGGCCGATGAACCGGGACGCCTATGTGCAGGGCCTCGCCAGGAACAAAGGTTTCCTGAAGGTTTACGGCGAGCAGGGCATGCGGGACTGGCTCGACCGCAGCTACTGTCCGCAGAACGACCTGCTTTGCACGCAAGCGGTGTGGTTCACGCAGGCGATGCTGCTCGCCTCGAAGAACGACATGGAGCAAATCGCGGAAGCGATCCGCAAGATTCAAAAGCACGCCGGTGAGCTGGTTGAAACCTGATGCACTCGTCAGCATGCGCGGCGGCCCGGGTTGAGCCGGGGCGCCGACGGGGGCGAAGCGCCCGTCGGCTCGTTCCGCCCGCGGCCCTTGCCTTGCTTTCGTTTCTTGCGCTTCCGTATCGGATGCACGCCAGCAGCCCCATCCAGCTCATCACCCTCGATCCCGGCCATTTTCACGCCGCGCTGTTCCAGCGCGAGATGCTGCCCGGGGTGGGGGAGACGGTGTACGTTTACGCGCCGCCCGGTCCGGACCTGACCGCGCATCTCAACCGGGTCAGGCAATTCAACCTGCGGCGGGACAATCCGACGCGCTGGCAGCTGGAGGTTTGTACGACGCCGGATTTCTTCGAGCGAATGTTGGCGGAGCGCTTTGAGATTTCGGGCGTGCTGCAGCGGGAGCTGGTCAATGACCGCGACGTCTTTGGCGAATGCTTGCGCGGCACCACGGCCGAACCGGCGGTCTACATGGAGAGTGTGCACCATCTGTTGAAGGAGGTCGGGGGCGTGCCGAATTTCCGTCCCGTGTGGTTTTTCGACATCCGCCAACAGGGCGAAGGGCTCGCCGATGTGGGCACGCACCGGGTCGAGCACACGCAGTGGACGCTTTTTCCGGATCAGGCCATTGACTACCGCTGCGATATCGAGGTCCTGCGGGGCGCGCGGTGGCCGACGGTGCTGAGCCGCGCCCAGTTTCAGCGGGTGACCGGCGCCAGCGATTTCCCGGATTTTCTTCCGGACGCGGTGAGGACCGGCCGGCTCGAGTACTTTTGCAACAACAGCGTGAGCTACACGCTGCGCGGCATCCACGTGAAGCTCGACGTGCAGTGGGCGTTCGAGGCCCCGGCCGGCGGCAAGGACACCTATTCGGCGGTGTTTCGCGGCAGCAAGTCCAGGGTCGAGGTGCGGCAGGACAAGGAGCGGAATTTTCAGCCGGAGGTTTTCGTCGTGCCGGCCGACGCGCGCAATCTGGCGGCGGTGCGCGCGGCGCTGGAGCGGGGCATCGCCGCACTCCAATCGTCGTATCCTGGCCTCGCGGTCGAGGAGCAGCGCGGCGGTTTGCACGTGGCGATTCCCGCTGCGCTGCGCACGGGCCACGAAACCCATTTCTCGCTCGTTGGCCGGCGTTTTCTCGAGTACCTGCGCGATCCGCAATCGCTGCCAGCCTGGGAGAAACCGAATATGCTGGCGAAGTACCATGTGACCACCCGGGGCGTCGAGCTGGCACGGCAGGCCGGCGGGACCGTCGCTCAGCGCCATGAATGAAGACCGAAATCGGTGCGGCGAAAAGCCGCGGCGCGCCTGGCCCCGGTTGCTGCTGGGCCTGATGCTGGCTGCGTCGGTCGCGGCCCAACCCGCCGCCGTCCCCGACGGCAACAGCTACCAAGGGAAGAAGCTTGCAGCCCAGACGTACGCTTCCGGTTTCGCACTGGCCCACGATACGTACAATGGCATGGGCACCGGCAGCGACGGGAAGATTTACTACGTGCTTTGCTCGGAGAACATCGATGTCGGAGCGCAGATGTACTGTTTCGACCCGAAATCAAAGACGACCCGGCGCGTTGCCGACCTCACCGAGGCGTGCGGGGAAAAAGGCCGGCGGGCGATTCCCCAGGGCAAGAGCCACGTCAATTTCGCGGAGATGGGCGGCAAGCTCTACTTTTCCACCCATGTCGGTGTTTACAGCATCGTGGACGGCATGGAGACGATGGGTATTCCGCCTCCGGGCTACCAGCCGTATCCCGGCGGGCACCTGCTCTCGTATGATTTGAAGTCGGGGAAGTTCGAGGACTTCGGCATCGTGCCCGATCGCGAAGGCGTGCTCACGACCAGCATGGACACCCGGCGCGGGCGGATGTTTGGCCTCACCTGGCCGAGCGGGATGTTTTTCCGCTACGACCTCGCCACGAAGCAATGGAAGAATTTTGGCCGGATGTGTGCCCAGGGCGAGGCCGGCAAGGGCGCGGAGTATCGCACCGTGTGCCGCTCCATCGCCGTGGATTTGGCGGACGGCTCGGCCTACTTCACGACTTCCGAGGGAACCATTTTGCGTTACCGGGCCGACACCGACCGCGTCGAGCCGGTCGCAGGTGAAGACATGAAGAAGGACTATTTCGGACTCTATGACCCGACTTCATCCGGCCACATGGGCTACAACTGGCGGCAGACCTTTTGGAATCCGAACGACCAGTCGATTTACGCCGTGCATGGCAATTCGGGCTACCTCTTCCGTTTCGATCCGCGCGCGGTGCGGATTGAAGTGCTCGGGCGCATCACCTCCGAGCCGTCGAAACGCAGCGGCATGTTCGATCAGTTCAGCTACGGGTATTTGGGATTTGCCCCCGACCGGGAGCAGCGGACGATTTACTATCTGACCGGCGCGCCAATCTACAGCGATGGCAGGCGCATCGCCGGCAAGACGAAGACCGCGATGGGGGAGGCAAAAGGACTGGAAGACCTGCATCTCATCGCCTGGCACATTCCGACCGGCAAATACACCGACCACGGCGCGATCTTTTACCCGGACGGCCAGCGGCCGCTCTACGTCAACTCCATCGCCGTGGGCCATGACGGCACGGTGTACTCGCTCGGCCGGATCAAGCGGGAGGGCAAAGTCGTGACCGACTTGTTTGCGGTCCGGCCACGGTGAAACGAAAGGAAACCATGAAATCAGAAATGAATCGCCGCCGTTTTCTCAAGTCGTCGCTGATCGGTCCGGCCGCAGCGGGCCTGGCCTTCCGCTTCGAGGAGCGCGCCCTGCTGGCTGCGACTGGCCCGGGCCCGGCAAAACCAGCAACACCGGCCACGGGCGGCGCGATGCCGCGCGGCCGGATCGGCAAACTCGAGGTCAGCCGCCTGATCTGCGGCGGCAACCTGACGAGCGGGTTCGCGCACAGCCGCGACCTCATCTACGTCTCGCCCCTGCTCAAGCATTACTTCACGCCGGAGAAAATCTTTGCCACTTGGCGGAGGTGCGAGGAAAACGGCATCAACACGGCGGTGCTGCGCCTGGACGACCAGGTGTTGCGGCTGATCAGGGATTACTGGTACGCCGAGGGAGGCAAACTCCAGTGGATCAGCCAGTGCACATTGCCCAAGAGCGACTGGAAGTCGGACATCCTCCGCGCGATCGACGCCGGGGCGCACGCGGCCTTTGTTCATGGCGGGGTTGCGGACGGCTGCGTGCAGCGGAAGCAGTTCGACGAACTGGCCCGCGCCGTCGACCTGATCCGGCAGAACGGCCTGCCGGCCGGGATCGGCGGGCACATGGTCGAGGTGCCGATCGCTCTGCGCGAACGGGGCATCAAGGTCGATTTTTTGATGAAGACGCTGAACGAAAAGAAATATTGGTCGGCCGGGCCGATGCCACGCCACGACAGCGTCTGGGAGGAAACGCCGGAGAAGACGATCGAGTTCATGCGCCACGTCGAACAGCCTTGGATCGCGTACAAGGTTCTGGGGGCCGGGGCGATCCATCCGGCGGAGGGGTTCGGCTACGCGCTGGAAAACGGCGCGGACTTCCTATGCGTCGGCATGTTCGACTTCCAGGTCGATGAGGATGCCGGCATCGCCCGGCGGATTCTCGCGGCGGATCTGAAGCGCGAGCGGCCCTGGCGGTGCTGACCAGACCCGGCGTCGTTGGACCCTGCACAAACACCGGGGGTCGGACTCCGCCGAGGCCGAAATGGCGCCGGCCACGAAGCGGCCCCGACGGTATGAATCAGCGACGGTAGAAGCGGATTTACTCCGCGATAAATTCGCACGGTCGCCCGGGAGGATCGGATCGCGGCGAAACGCACGTAGCGGCCGACCCCGTGGCTGTTTCCTGGGCACGATTCGACTGGCTTCCGGCCTTTGCGGAATTAAACCGGTTCTCGCCCACCTCCGCACAATCCCGAACAGACCACCGGTTTTTTTCACCCGTGCATCTGCATCGTGTTGCTTCATCCCCGCAAAGCCATGAACCCACCTGATCTCTCCCGCCGGGATTTCCTCCGCCTCGGCGCCGCCGGTGCCGCCGTTTCCAGCCTGATCGCGCCAACGGCCCGTGCCGCCGGCGCTATTCCCGACGCAGGAAAAATTCCGCTGCTCCGCCCCTACATCACGCCGGACGATCAGTTTATCGATGTCTCGCGCGGCAATCCGATGCCCCACGCGCTTCCGCTGGCGGCGCTCGCCGAGGCCGGGCTCACGGCCGACACGTGGCGGCTCCAGATCACCGCCGACCCGTTTGTCGAGTATCCGCACACCAAGATTCCCGCCACCCTGTCCGCGCCGCGCACGCTCGCCGACGGCACGGCCTTCGACTTGCCCGCGCTCATCGAGCTGGGGCGCAGGCACGAGGTGCATTTCTTCAAGGCCATGCAGTGCCTCAACATCGAGGCGCCCCTCGGACAGGGCGTCTGGACCGGCGTGCCGCTCCGCGCGGTGCTGCGTCAGTGCGGAAAAATGCAGAACGTCCGCCGGGTTTACTACTGGGGTTTTCATTACCACGATCCGAAGCAGATCTACAAGGCCTCGCTCAGTTACACGCAGGCGATGGAGACGGCCCCCGGCGCGCTGCCCGCCTTCCTCGCCTACAAGCTCAATGGCCGGCCGATCTCGCCCGAGCGGGGCGGTCCCGTGCGCCTCGTCGTGCCGTGGTCGCACGGCTACAAATCCCTCAAATGGCTCCAGCACATTTTCGTCACCAGCGACGCGCGCAACTGGGACACCTACGCCGAGGCCAACAACGACCCCGATTCCTTCCTGAAGACGGCCGCCTACGTGGACAAGGGTCCGGAAAAAGTCCCCGCCGGCGAGCCCGTTTACCTCACCGGCCAGGTTGTGTCCGGCCTGTCCGGCGTGCGGCACGTCGAATATTGGGTGCGCCACGTCGAGAGTGAAACGGGGCGGCTCGCCGACGACGATCCGGAGCTGCTGCGCGGCCCGTGGACGCCCTGCGAACTCCAACCGCAGCCCGACTGGGCGCGGATCATGCCTGCCGGGCTGAAACCCAAGCAGCTCCTCGGTTTCGACCGCACCACGGGCCGGCCGCTCAACTGGCCGCTGCCCTACAGCATCACGCAATACTTTGCCGTCATCCGCGGCCTGAAACCCGGCCGCTACGAAATTCGTGCCCGGGCCGTGGATCTGAACGATATCGCTCAGCCTGAACCGCGCCCGACGCAGAAAACCGGCCGCAATGGCATCCAGGTGCGGCGCCTTGAAATCGTGTGATTGGCGTTATCGGTTCACTATTTCTAAACTTGTTGTCTTCCGGCGTGCTCTTATTCCAACCAACCGTCTCCGCGGATTACGCAGATAATGCGGATGAAGATGGGCGCACCAAACCATCCGCGTTGATCGGTGTAATCCGCGGTGAAACGCCTTGGCTGGTCGTTTGGCTGCGGCCTCGCCCACGTGACAGGCATGAACTGCTGAATACAGGATGAAATCTGCCACTTGCCTCCTTGTCGCGTCGATTCTGGCATCGTCAGTCCTGGCCGCTGAAGCGCCGGCGACGGATGACATTCTGCAGCTGACCGGCCGCGTGCGTGTTCTCTTCGAGCAAAGGTGCAACGAGTGCCACGGGGAGCATCTTTTGAAGCCCGAGGGCAAGTTCGGCTACGTGCTCGACCTGCAAAGCCTCGCCGAAAACCCCGACTACATTGAGCCTGGCGACCCGGCCAATTCCGAGCTCTTCCGGCTCCTCAAGCACGCCGAGATGCCGCCCGACGATCAAACGAAGTTCGCCAAACTGAACCCAAGCGAAATCGACACCGTGCGCCGCTGGATCCTCGCCGGCGCACCGTCGAAGCTTCCCGCCGTCCTGCCGCGGCCCCCCGTCACCTCGAACTTCGCCTCCGTGCTCAATGCCGACGCCATCGCCGCCAGGGAGCGCGCGCGGCAAAAACTTATCACCATCGAGGCCCGCCAGCGGCCCACCGGCGAGATTCTCGCCGAGATCAGGGAACGTTCCGGCATCACAATCGAATACGAGAAGCCCGCGCGCGAACCCCTTGCCACGATCAAGCTCAAGGATGGAACCGTCTTCGACGCGCTCCAGTATCTCGCCCTGCGCGGAAATTTCGCGCTCACATTCTCATCCGGCAACCCCCGCCTCGGCCCCAATCCACCGCCCGACCTGCCGCACGAAATCGGACCGCTGCGCTACGAGGCCCTGGCCGTACCGGGCAAGGCGGTCCGGCCGCCGCCGTCCCCGCCGGCGCATGTTGTGACCCCACGGCCCCCGGCCCCGGTCAAGCCGTGATCCCGCCGTCCGGCCGTTTCCGCCGGGGCCGAAATATCGCCGCGAAGGAAATGGCCTCGCCAGAACCTGGCTCTCCGCGATCGGAGAATCCGACGACGTCGTCCAGGCCGGTTGGCCGGACGCGTGCGCTCAAAGATCGAACGTGGCCGTGAGGATGAACTGCCGCGGATCGACGATGCGATAACCGTTCGCCGTGCCGTCCGGAAAGGCGCTGATGGCCTGCAGCCGGCCGTTCTCCTGCAGGTTGCGCACGTTCAGTTGCAGCGTGGTGCCCACTTTTTCGGAAAACAGTCGGGTGCGATACGCCACGAACGCGTCCACATAAAAGCGCGCCTTGTCGTAGATCGGCCGGCTCGGGTCGAGTTCCGTGATGATCGCCGGCAGTTGCTGGATGCCGTAGTAGCCGATGGCGCCCTTGTCCTCCCAGCGCAGGGCTCCGCCAACCGAGAACCGTTTGATGAGCGGGCTGTCAGTCAGCCCGGCGAGCCGATAGCTCGTGCTCAAGTTGGCGCGGTATTTCCGGATCTGGGGCCGGCTCTTGCCCTCGTTGGCTTTCGCGATGTTGAGCGGCGCGGTGACGTTGGAGGCCAGGTACTGCGCCGCCGAGGTGGTCCCGCCATAGCGTTCGGTGAACCACGGGCGACCGATATCCGGGTCGATGACGCTCTGCCAGACCGGCAAGCGTTGCGCGATCCACTGGCTGATTGCGGGGGCGAGCTTCGAGTCGATGGACTCCGTCTCCGTGACGTTGAGCTTCGCCGTCCAGTAACTGTTCGGATTGTAGTTCAGTTCGAGCTCGGTGCCCTTCGCGGTCACGTCCTGCGTTTCCGCCACGAGACTGTTTTGCTCATCCCGGGTTTCACGCCGCGTGAAGTAGGCGATGTCGATCTTCGCGATGCTCGCGACCTGCTGGTTGATCTCATCGACCGACAACGTGCGACCCTGCGCGGCCGCGGCGTTGGTGACCCACTCGCGCGCGCGCACGGTCAGCCCGACGTTCGAATACGGCGCATCGAAATCCAGGGAGCGGACGCGTTGCGCCAGCGTGCGGGCGCTGCCATTGCGCGTGTCGATTTGCGTGGTTTCGTACCGGTTCACGCGGGCGACGAGTTTCCCGTCGAAAAGATTCAGCGCGAAACCGTAGTCCTTGCCCTTGCCGGGCGGATTCGGCAGCGGCTGGAGAAACAAACCCACCGCATACCCGGCCGGCTGGAAGCTGTCGGACACATTGGCAAAAAGATTCAGCCACCGCGTCGGCT
>JACQWL010000100.1 GCA_016209255.1 Verrucomicrobiota bacterium | reverse complement strand
GCGGGGTGCGCTCGAGCAAGATACGATTCACCTGCGCAAAAAGGAGTCGCGCCGTTTCGCCGCTTCCGGTGTGTCGGAGGTCCAGGACCGCGAGAAGAAATTCGCGCGCTTTGCCCAGCTGCTGGCGCCCGAGCGGTTTTCGCCCGGCATAGGTTACGTCCACTGGTCGTTCGACGAGACGGATGGCGACCTGGTGAAGGCGAAGGTCGCCGGCCGGGCCGGCCGGCCGGCCGAGGGGCCGATTGGCGCGCTGCGCACGGACTTCGGCGGCGGCAACGCCATGGACACGACCTCGCTGCGCGATGGGAAATGGCACCATGTCGCGACTTATTTTTTCGCCGGCGAAGATCCGGACACGCCGGTGCAGGTGAAGCAATACGTCGACGGGCGGCTCGAGAGCAGCACGATCGTTCCCGGCAAGACGCGCGCGCCGGCGGAGAAGGGCGATGCGGCGATCGTTGACGTCGTGTGGCTGGGCTGCCGGCTGAGCAGCCAGACCCGGCGCGAACATTCCCGCGGCGAACTCGACGAGCTTTTCATCGCCGATCGCGCCCTCGATCCGAACGAGATCGTGGCCTTGACGAAGTACAACCGCCCGCCGGCCGCCACCTTTGCCGGCGTGCCATAGACAAATCGATTCAAAAGGATTAACCACGAAAACTTTGCGTGGCGATGCCGCAGACAAATCTCCGGGTCAAATTCCCCCGCAGATAAACGAGCGTGGCGAAGCCGCAACCAATTGAACCAAGACAGTTTTAAACCGCTAATCCCTGGTCGCCTTCGGCGCCGCCGCAGGCGGGTAAACGTCGCTAATCCCTGGTCGCCTTCGGCGCCGCCGTAGGCGGGTAAACTCCGCTAATAGAAACTCAGAAACCACCGGCCGCCGTCGCGCATTGTCGATTAGACAAAGCACGCACGCCATCATACGCTCTTGATTCCGAGAATTAGCGAAGCTTGCCCGCCTCCGGCGGCGCCGAAGGCGACCAGGGATTAGCGATTTCAAATGGTTTGTGAAAAATGCACATAGGAAAACAAGATTCTTATACGCTGAGCGAACTAATATCATGAACCTCCGTCTCCTGCATTTTTCCATCGCTTCGCTCGCGGCTCTCGCGCTCGCGCTTTTGCCGGGGCCGAAAGCGAGGGCGGCGACCGCCCTGCCGCGCCCGCGCATCACCGGCGTCTCGCATGCTGCGTTCTACGTGAGCGACATGGCCAAGGCGCGCGCGTTCTATGAAGGATTTCTCGGCTACCAGTCGCCGTACTCCGTCCCGCGCAAGGACCCCAGCCAGCAGCTCGTGTGGATCAAGATTAACGACCGCCAGTCGGTGGAACTCTTCCCCGGCTCCGAGGTGTCGCCCGACGCGGATCGGCTCTACCACATCGCCGTCGAGACCGATGACGCCGAGGCGATGCGGCTCTATCTGCAGTCGAAGGGCGTCGCCGTGCCGCCGGCCACCGGGATCGGGAAAATCGGCAACAAGAATTATTTCGTGAAGGATCCGAACGGCAACACCGTCGAAATCGTGCAATACATGCCCGAGGGCTGGACGGTGCGCGAAAAGGGCAAATTCCTGCCTGCCACGCGCATCGCGACGCGGATGAGCCACGTCGGCGTGATGGTCGGCCAACTCGACGCGTCGCTGAAATTCTACGGCGGCATTCTCGGGTTCAAGGAAACCTGGCGCGGAAGTTCGGGCGGCCGGACGCTGAACTGGGTGAACCTGCGCGTGCCCGACGGCGAGGACTACGTCGAGTTCATGCTCTACGACAAGTATCCCTCGACCGACCGGCTGCGCACGATGCACCACATTTGTCTCGAGGTGCCGGACGCCGCGCAGGCCGGTGAAATCCTGAAAGGCCGCCCGTATCCCGCGGACAGCAAGCCGCCAACCCCGATGAAGGAGGGAGTGAACGGCAAGCGGCAAATCAACTACTACGATCCCGATGGCACGCGCGTTGAAGTGATGGAACCGGACACCTTTGACCGCAAACCGCGGCCGCCGTCCGGAGCGCCGCCACCGGCGAGCGAGCCGAAGCCGGCAGGGGACAGGTAGGGAGAGTGCATCCCAGTTTCTGGACAAGCTGGAAATGCCGCCGATTACGGCCGTGAGATTTTTGGAGCCGCGACGCCCTCGTCGCGGTTTCAACCCACGCGACGAGGGCGTCGCGTCCCCAGTGTCCAGAAAGTGAGATGCGCTCCTGGGCTGCCGGCCGGTAACTCGGATGCAGACAGATCGGTCGCCGGAGTGCTATGCTACGGGCGTGAAAAAGAGACCGGTCATTCCGCGCCTCGATGGCGGGACGCAGACCATCCTCCTCGTGGAGGACGTGGAGCGTTCCGTGGAGTTCTACCGGGACAGTCTGCGGCTGGAGATGACGGACGGTGACGCGGACCGCTATGCCGAGTTCGACACCGGCGACGGCGTGCTGCTGCTGGTGAAACGGGAGGGTACGATCGCGCCGATGGCTGGGGCGATGGCCGGCGGGAAAGGTTCGGCCCTGACGTTTTCCGTTTCGTCCGACGGCTACGCCGTGTGGAAACAGTGGCTCGAAAAGCGCGGCGTGCCGATCGATCGCGAGACGCGATGGATTCATGGCGGGCGCAGCCTGTATGTGCTGGATCCCGACGGCCGGAGACTGGAATTCAAGACCCCGCCGGTCATCGCGCCGCCGCCCAACCCGCCCGCGGCGGAAAAGAAAACGTAGGCCGCTTATCAAATTGGTTTTTTCCCTGTCATTCTGAGCGCAGCGAGGAATCCGTTTGGCAATCCACAGCCCGCAGAGGCTTCGCTCCTCGCGCTGGATTCTTCCCTGCGCTCGAATCGCGTGACGGCGCCATACGCTATCCTTGCGGCGGCGGCGCCAGGTCGTGCGTTTGCGCGGAAACGTTTCGGTGGATCCCGGGCCCTTCGGCCTTCTTCGGCAGCGTGGCCTGCGAAGCGGTAGCGGTGGCGACGGCGATGGCGGCCGCGGTCGGGAAGACTCTCTTCAGCGGCGAAACATCGGGATGCAATTGCGCGGCAAGCTCGGCGGCGGCGATGGTCGCCCGGTGATCCGCGCGCGCGGCTTCGTCGAGAATCGATTTCGGCACCGGTTTCAGATCCCAGATGAGCCCGGTGTACGACAGCGCTTTCAGGCCATAGTAGGTGGGGTCGATCTCCCACCAGTAGAACCCCTGGCGCGTGCAGCTCATGTAGCGGTGGTGGTTGTTGTGCCAGCCTTCGCCGAGGCAAATCAGCGCGAGGATGAAACTGTTGCGGGAATCGTCGCCCGTGTCGAAACGGCGGCGGCCCATCAGGTGCGCCATCGAGTTGATGCACGAGGTCCCGTGAAACAGCAGCGTCGTGCTGATGAAGAAGCCCCAGACGAGAAGCTGCGGGCCATTGGTGTTCAGCCCAGGGGCGACGCGCTCGAGCAGCAGGCCGAGGCCGAAAATCGCGAAGGCGACCAGGAATGGGATGACCGTGTCGAAGCGGTTCAGCCACACGAGCTCGGGAAACTTGGTGAGGTCCTTAACCTTGGAGTAGTCGGTCGGAACATTCCGGCGGCTGGTGATCCAGCCGATGTGCGACCACCAGAAGCCGTGGACGTGCGGCGAGTGGGCGTCCTCCGGATCGTCGGAATGCTGATGGTGATGGCGGTGATGGTACGCCCACCACAGCGCGCCGCGCTGGACGGTCGTCGCGCCCCAGAGCGCCAGCAGAAACTGCCCGACGCGCGACGTGCTGTACGTTTTGTGGGAGAAGTAGCGGTGATAAATCCCCGTGACTGCAAACATGCGCACAAAGTAGAGCGCGACTGCGGTCCAGGCGGCACAGGGACTCCAGCCGACCCAGATTACCCCCAGGCATCCGGCGTGCAGGATGATGAAAGGGATGCAGCGCATCCAGTCGACCCGGTCGGGTTCGGCGCGCATTTTTTCCGGCGCACCGGCCGTGTGGTCGGCGTCAAACCACTGCACGAAGGCGGCGGCGGCGCGCTCAAGGGTGGACTTAGACCGTTCGTTTTGGGAGGCAGGCATCATGCGAAACTCGGGAGGCAACCGCCTTGCGGCGGCCTCTGCAAGCCGCGTATTCGGGAAAAATTACCACTCGTTTAACCCAACAGCCACGGGCGCTTCGGTTCAAGAGAGCGCCCCGGCTGATTCTCCAGCGACGGACGACTGCCCGTGCTCCGGCGGAAGAAACTTACTTTTCCCCTTCGTCGGGCGGCGGCGAATCGGTCGCCACGAGGGCGGTCAACAGGAGCAGGACAATGACGGCTGGCAGCATGGCGTGGTGGGCGGTGGTCGGTGTGAAACGGCCGAACCTAAATTTATTCCGGGAAAAGGGAATACGCTTCGGCACCTATTAGCGCGGCTGCACGGCGGGGTTTCCGGGAAACCAAATGGACTAAATAAAACCGGAAGTCCACAAGCTTGGCCAACTCTGTTGCCGGCCACGCGTTTGCCCGCCAACACTCTTTCGTTTTGATTGCGCAGGAGCAGGCTGCCAGCTCGCCCGTTCGACGAGCCCGTTCGGCAAGCTCAGGGTCCCGAGCCTGTCGAGGGACTCAGGGCACCGAGCCTGTCGAGGCGTTGGCGCGCTTTTGGCACGAGCATGTTTACCCGCCTTTGGCGGCGCCGGAGGCGACCAGGGCTCGTCAACCCATTCACCGCGATTCGCCACGCCGGCTCCGCGATTCGTCCCAGTTGAATCGACGCGGCGGCGGGCGGGCGCTGTTACTGGCCGCCTTCGATGCGCTCAATTGCCAACGGTCCTGTCTTCAACTTTGCCTTCGCTCTTTTCAGGGGCTTGGCAGGGAGTCCTCTGCTGGCGCAGCCGACGGGCGGGCAGGTCGTTGCCGGCACCGCTACGTTCTCCGCCAGCGCCGGCGCGCTCACGGTCACGCAGACCTCCGCTCGCGCGATCGTCAACTGGCAGGATTTCTCCATCGCGGCGGGAGCAAGTGCAAAATTCGTCCAGCCCGATGCTCTCAGTGCCATCCTCAACCGCGTCGTTTCGCGGGCGTTCGGGGTCGCGATTCCGACGCTCACCGCGAGCTTCACGGGCTTCGTCAATGGCGACACGGCGTCCGCCGTGAGCGGCCTTCAGCTTTCGACCGCCACGGCCGCCTCGGGCGTCGGTGGCTATGCCATCACCCCGGCGGGCGCCAGTGCGCAAAACTATGGGCTGACCTTCGCGCCCGGCACGCTCACGATCGATCGCGCGTCGCTCACGCTGACCGCGGCGAATGCCGCGCGCGAAGTCGGCGCGGTCAATCCGGTTTTCACCTCCACGCTTAACGGCCTCGTCAACGGTGACAGCGCTGCGGTCGTGAGCGGGCTCGTTTTTAGCACCCCGGCGACGGCGGCGAGCGTGGCCGGCGACTATTCCATCGCGCCCCTCGGCGCGACCGCGGCCAACTACACGCTCGCGTTCGTCAATGGCACGCTGCGCGTCAACGCGCCCACCGTGACGGTCGCAACGACCTCGCTGCCTGTGACCACGGTCAATCAGCAGCCCGCGCTTACGCCGGAACTCGCGGTGATCCTGCTGGGCGACCGCCTCGTCCTCATTCCCGTCGGTTCGCCGAACGGCGTCCTCACCGCTGCGGGCGGCTCCGCCGGTTCGCTGGACGAGAGACTCGCGCTCACGCTTGGCGAAGTCACCGGCCGGCCGAAATTCGATGGCGACACGACCGGGTCGCGCGATCCCACTGTCGGCGGCGCAACCTCGCCCGGCGGACCCAATTTCGGCAGGTCGATCTCGTTTTCACGCGCGGGAACAACCCGGGCGAAACCGACCTCATCCTGCGCACCCGCGACCGGTATCCGCTGCGCGTCTACACCGGCTACGAGGATTCCGGCAACGCGCTCACCGGCTTCGATCGGGTGCTGGCCGGTGCAAACTGGGGCAACGCCTTCGGCCGCGACGAGCAGTTGAACTACCAACTCAGCGCCAGCCCTGATTTCAAGAAACTGGTGGCGCACTCCGGCAGCTACCTCGTCCCGCTTCCGACCTGGCGGCACACGCTCACGGTGTTCGGGAGCTACGCCGAAAGCCGGCCGGCGCTGGCCGGCGGCATGTTCGTTCTCACCGGCCACACCTGGCAGCTCGGCGCGCGCAGCTCAAACGCAGCGGCGTCTCCGATCGCCGCCGCCGTGAGCGCGGACACATCAGCGTGACGCTCGCGTATTGACGATTTCGGCGGTGGGCATGATTTCTAGGAAATCGAATTCTCGAAAGACTTCGAACTGCAATTCCGGTTGACCACGGATTACCCAGCGCGGCGCAGCCGCAACCGTAGTAACGGAGGGATCATTGCCCACGGAACACACGGAATACACAGAAACCCAATCCCTGGTCGCCTTCGGTGCCGACAAAGGCGGGCAAGCTTCTTCTGTGTATTCCGTCTGTTCTGTGGGCCAAAGGATTGAAGGGTTTGGAAATCTCTTGGAAAAAGATGCACGCAGGAAAACAACAGGTTCAGACATAGTATTGCGGACTTTTTCCCGGACTGCGCCGGAGACAAGTGACTGCGCAGACCGCGGATCGACGTAGGGCAGGTCGGAGACCTGCCCTACCGCAATCCAGCGTGGGTGTGCCGGAATTACGGCCAACATTTTGGTCTCCTCCTGCGGATAGTCAGATAGTTGAAGAAGGAACACCGGCTAGTTTTTCGTTTCCAGCCGCCGGAGGGTGACGTCGCCGTTCATGGTCGCGACGCTGATCTCGGGGCCGCCGCCGTTGAGCGTGCCGGACACGAGCTTGCCGCCCGTGATGGTGGGGATCGCCGGCATGGGCGGAACGGGCGGAACAGGCGGAACAGGCGGAACGGGCGGAACGGGCGCGGTGGGCGCAAGCGGGGCGCGCGGGGCCTCGACGGCCTGGCGACCGGCCTCGGCCATTTCGCGCGCGGCTCTCGCCTTTTCGCGTGCCGCCTCCGCTTTCTCCCGGGCTTCCTCGTGCTTTTCCCGACTGGCTTCGATGCCTTCGCGCACCGCTTCCGCCGCTTCCCGGCCCACCTGCACGGCGACCCGCGTGGCTTCGCGAATCGCCTCGCGGGCCTCCGGCGGCAGACCGCCGATCGTGACCCCGCGCGAACCCCGGCGGGATGAAGTGCGGGGCGACATTTCGGTCTTGGTGATGAGGACGGATTCGTCGAAGTCGGTCAGGATGGAGCCGTTTTGCGTGCGCAGGCGGACGTTGGCCCGGGCCTCGGGTGGCACCCGCAGCACGACCTCGCCATTCATCGAGGTGAACGAGAGCGGCTTGTTTTCGTTCAGCGCGAGCACGGAGGCGTGAATCTCGCCGTTCTTCGTGTTGACCACCGCTCCGCCCGCGATGCCGTCGAGCTTCACCGTGCCGTTCAGGCAGTTGATTTCGAGATCGCCGGCGAGATTGGCACAGGAAATGTCGCCGCCCCACGAGTTGGAGACGATGACGCTCGTGGCGCGCGGGATGGTGAGCGTGAAATCCGATCCGGCGCCGTGCCAGCCATCGCTGACGGCGTCGAGCGTGACGATGTTGTCCTTTTCCGAAAGGGCGAAGCTCGACGACGCCGTCAGGACGCGCAGGCCGTCCTTGCGCGGCGTCTTGGACGCGGGTTTGGCCTCGGACTTCACGCTGACTTCATCCGTATCCGCGCCGCGGACGCGGAGTGCGCCGCGGGCGAGCTGGATCTTCAAGGTGCCGGGTTTGGACGGATCGGAGAACTTGATCCTGGTGGTGCTCTCCTCGGCCCGCGCCGCGGCGAAGAAGGCCAGCGCCATCGCGGCCGCAAGGAGGAAGGAGGGATAGAGGTGGAGGTGTTTCATGGGAGGATTGATTTTGGTTTAGAGCTGGACGAGGGCGCGGCGGGCCGCGTCGCGCACGCTGCGATCGATGGCGTCGTCTTGAGACATCTTTTCCAGAACCGGCGTCGCCTCGCGGTCCCGGGCCGCCGTGACGAAGTCGATCATCTCCAGCTGCACGAGGGGGTTCTGTTCGCGCGGCAGCGACGCGAGGACGCCGGAGCGGACGATTTGATTGTCGACGTGAGTGTAGAGGGCCTCGAGCGCGCGGAGGCGGACGTTCGCGCTGGGGTCGAAGGCGAGCGCGCTGATCAGGTCGTCGAGGACCTTCGGGCTGGGTTTTTCGTCGCGCGCCGAGATCAGGACGTCGCGTAGCCGCTCGTTGGCGGGCCCCTGTTGTTGTTGCAGGAGCGAGTAGCCGACGAGCTGGCCCATCTTGTTCACCTGGTCGCGCAGCGCGGCGAGCTCGCGCCTGGTCGCGTCATTGGCCGTCGTTGCCGGCGCCGGGGCGGGCGGACCATAGCGCGTGCCGCCGAGAAAACCCAGGAGCAGCAGCGCGCAGCCGGCGAGTGGCGAGAGAACCCAGCGCCAGCCGGCGCCGCCAAGGCTTCGCAGGCCCGGGAGCCGCCGTTTGCGCTCGTCGGCTGCGAGCACGCTCGCGGCGGAGTGCTTTTCCTCCTCGAGCATGGCGTAGAAATTCTTCCGCAGCCGCGGCGATGGCTGGGACGCGGGCAGGGCGTCGAGGGCGGCGAGCGTCTGGCTGAGGGCGGAAAACTCGCGCTGGCAATCGGGGCAATTCGCGAGGTGCGCCCGGGCCGCCTCCACGAGGGCGGCCTGCCCACCGGAGCCTTGGCGAAGGTGGGTGCGGTGGTCGAGCAGCGCGGGAAAAATTTCGCGGGCGGATGAGCAGTTCATGGGATTAAAGGTACGACCGGAAAACGGGGCTACGAGACAACGGGCGACGTGCCTTTCGGTCCGTAGTCCGTGGTCCCGCCGTCGCGCGGTCGCGAGGTTTGCAGTTGGAAAAAAATCGTGCGCAGTTCCTGGAGGGCGCGGTGGGCGCGGACTTTTGCCGCGCCGACGGAGCATTCCAGGATGCCGGAGATCTCGGCGAACGAAAGCTCTTGAAAACGGGAGAGGAGCAGCACCTCGCGGTCGTTGCGGTCAAGCCGGGCCAGGGCGATCTGAAGCAGCGCCTGGTCGTCGCGCGCCGCGGCGCGGAGCCCGGCGTGCGGGGCTTCGTCGGGGTGGTTCTGCAAATCGGCGGGGTCGGTGGCGTGAGGAGCGGCGCTGGCCTTGCGGAAATGGTCCGCGGCGCCGTGACGCGCGAGATGGTACATCCAGGCGGTGAAGCTGCCGTCGTCGCGATAGGTGTGCCGGTACTTGAGCATCCGCTGGAAAACCGTCTGGGCGATGTCCTCCGCCGCCGTGCGATCGCCGGTGAATTTCACCAGGAATCCGAACAACGGACCGTGGTGGCGCTCGAACAGGTCGCCGAGCGCATCGAGTTCGCCGTCCCGGACGGCGAGCATCAGGGCGTGGTCGGAGCGTTGTTCGGTGGCGGTGTCCACGATGGCCTGGGCGCGGAAGCGATTGAGCACAGGTGCAGCCGCCTTCGCGAGGGGATTCACGGTGGTGACCATTCGCTCAGTTGCCGCGGCGGGCAGATTGGAATAAACGTGGACTGGTTCGAGGGCAGCGATCACGGATGAAAGGGGGCATGGGTGGTGTTGCCGGACAAAAACCGTGGCCGGCGCGAAAGGTTACGCGGAAAAATTAGCGTTTATTAGCGGCAATTTGCGTTTAGAGGACTTGGCTCATGAACCGCCGCGATTTCCTCGTTCGCTCCTCTCTTTTTACCGCCGCCGGCCTGCTGGCCCGCCCGACCTTGTCGGCCCAGGTTCCCCGGGGCACTGGCGCGCCCTCGGCCGCGCGCCCGCCGAGTGCCCCGGGCGCGGCGGCGATCACCGAGTTTCGGCCGCTGCGCCGCGATGTCGGCCTCTTCACCGGACGCGGCGGCACGATCGGCTGGCTGGCCGGCAAGGACGCCCTCGTCGCCGTGGACACGCAGTTCCCCGACACCGCGTCGGCTTTCCTCGCCGGGATGCCGGGGCGCGCCGGGCGCCGGCTCGACGCCGTGATCAACACGCACCATCACGCCGACCACACCGGTGGCAACGCGGTTTTCAAGCCTGTGGCCAAAACCATCGTCGCCCACGCCAACGTGCCGAAGCTGCAATTCGCCGCCGCGGAGAAGGCCAACACCGTCGACAAGCAGGTGTTCGCCGACGCGACGTTCCCCGAGGTGTGGCGCCGCGAGCTCGGCGGGGAAATCGTCACGGCGCAGTATCATGGATCCGCGCACACGAATGGCGACGTCGTGGTCACGTTTGAAAAGGCGAACGTCGTCCACATGGGCGACCTGGTGTTCAACCGGATGTATCCGGTGATCGATCGCCCGGGCGGCGCGAGCATCCGGCACTGGATCGTCGTCCTCGAGGAGGTGGCGAAAACCTACCCGGCGGACGCGATTCATGTCTTCGGCCACGGCAATCCGAAGTTCGGCGTCACCGGCCAGCCCGCCGACCTGCTCGTGTTGCGCGACTATCTGTCGGGGATGCTCGATTACGTGCAGAGGAAAATCACCGCCGGCGAACCGAAGGAGAAAATCGTCGCGCTGGAAAATCTGCCCGGTTTCCCCGATTTTCACGCCCCGCTGCCCAACCGCCTCGGGGCGAATCTCGGCGTCGCCTTCGACGAGCTGACCGCGAAGAAAGGGTGAGGCCTTTAGATCGCCTGCCGCTGCGCTATTCGTGTGCAGCCAGGATTTTCCACTGATTACCCGGACCAACCAGAGGTTGAACCGCTAATCTGCGCTAATACTCAGAAACGAAAGGCGAGTGAGGGGGCGTGCATGCCGTTTCGGCCGGCTCAAGACCCCGGGAGATCTGTCGAAGAGTCCGCTTGTCGGGAGAAAACCCGCGAGGCCGCGCGTCGGTTCGGAATATCTTCCTACCTGCCAATCTTCCTACCCCAAATTCAGGGCCGATTGTTGCTGGGCTCGGCCTCCGAACCTCGGATTCTTGGGTAGAAAGATTTTTTGGGTAGGAAGATTTCCCAGTCTCCAGACGGCGAATGGGTTCTTGCGGGGTCCTCGGTCGCCTTTCATGTTTGGCCAATGCCTCGCTTCCCTCTTCGCCTCGCCGCAGCCGCATTCCTCATCGCCTGTTTTTGTGCGGGCATCGTCCGAGCCCAGATTTTCAGCCCGCTCCCGGCAAAAGAAAAGTTTCATCTCTTCCTGCTCGCCGGCCAGTCGAACATGGCCGGGCGCGGTCTCGTCGCCCCCGAGGACAGAACGCCGCATCCGCGCGCGCTCATGCTCAACCAGGCCGGCGAATGGGTGCCCGCGATCGACCCGCTGCATTTCGACAAGCCTGCCGCGGTCGGAGTGGGTCTCGGGAAATCTTTCGCTGTGCGGATCGCCGAGGCCAACCCCGGCATCACGGTCGGCCTGATTCCCTGCGCCGTGGGCGGCTCGCCGATCGACAGCTGGCAGCCCGGCGTGTTTTACCCGCCGACCAAGAGTTACCCGTGGGACGATGCCCTCAAGCGCGCCCGCCTCGCGCTCAAGGCCGGGGTGTTGAAAGGCATCCTCTGGCACCAGGGCGAATCCGATTCGCACGAGCCGCTTGCCGCCGCGTATGAGCCGAAGCTGCACGACCTCATCGCCCGTTTTCGCCTGGAACTCGACGTCCCCGATGTTCCGTTCATCGCCGGCCAGATGGGGGTCTTTGCCGACGCTCCCTGGGATGATCCCCGGAAGCAGGTGGACCAGGCGCAGCGCGATTTGCCCACCAAGGTGGCGCGCACCGGCTTCGTCAGCGCCGCCGGCCTGACGCACAAGGGCGACATGGTCCACTTCGACGCCGCCTCGTATCGCGAATTCGGCCGGCGCTACGCGGAGGCGTTCTTTAAACTCACGGGCGGGGGCGGAAGATAGGGAGACGCGGAAGATAGGGAGACGCGGAAGAGGGGGAGACGCGGAAGAGCCCCGGCGGAGTGGAGCGCTGGCGGCGGAAGCCTACAACAGGGTGGCGCAGGTACCTCCCGCTCACGATATTTTGCACCCAGCCCGTGATGTCTCCGGTGTTTTGGCCCGACGCCATAACCGATGTGCCGTCCGCCGCGGCGAAAGGTACCGGCAGGAACGCGAGCGCAAGCCAGCGCCGGCAAGCGATCGGGGTCCGCAGTCCCTCGCGGATGCCGCTTTCGCGCAGGCATCGCTCGACAAGACCTGGATACGCTGCAAGATCCAGTTTCGTGGCAATAATCGTTCGCCGCCTCGGATGAAATCGCTTTTCCCACCCCCCGATGGATTCGCTGCGCAATGCCTGCCGACCGGCCGCCAATTCATCGGCCAGATCATGCTCGTCACAACGAGTGCCACCTTGCTGCGCGCCGCCGACCGTCCCAATTGGATGATCGGCTGTTATACCCGGCCATGGGGCAAGTTCGATTACCGCGTGGCGTTCGACGGCATCGCCGAGGCAGGCTTCAAATTCGTCGGTATCATGACGGCTAAGGGAGGATGGCTGGTCACGCCGGACACGCCGCCTGAAAAAGTCGTCATGATTCGCGCGGAGGCAAAGGCCCGCGGTCTGAGCATCGTCTCCCTCTCGGGCGGCGCTTTCATGGTGAAAAAGTCGCTGCCTGAAGGCATCGCCCGGTTGAAGCGGCTGATCGATTGCGCGGTGATCTGTGGTTCCCCCGGCCTTTTGCTCGGGGGCACAGGCGACCCCGAGCTGGCGGAGGACTACTATCTGGCGATCGGCGCGTCTTGTGACTACGCGGCGAGCAAGGGCGTTGGGCTGAGCCTCAAACCGCACGGTCCAGCCAACTCCACCGGCCAACAGTGTCGTCTGCTGATCGAGAAGGTCGGCTCCGAAAGTGATGGCCCGGCTGCAGCGGGGTGGCTTCCACCGCGGTCCCGTGATGGTCGAAGCCCTGGCGGCCGGCGATGCCGCGCACCTCGCGGCGGAAGCAAGGAAGGCACACCAGTTCGTTTCCGCACTCCTCACGCAGCCGGCGTAGCAATTGCCCGTATCTGACGACCGCTCACGCGCCCTATGAAAACAATGAACCAAACGAATTCCGTTGCCGTGTTGAGCGCATGGATCGTCTTTGCCCTGTCCGCCACCCCGGCCATGTCAGCCGCGGAGGTAACTCCCGCCGGCGCCGGCCCGCAAACCGGAACCATTGTCGGACGGGTGCAGAATGTAGTGACGGGTAACTATCTGAACCAGGCCCGCATTTCGGTGAAGGGATCGGATGCCATCGTCTTCACGGACGAATTCGGCCTGTACCGGCTCGTCAACGTCCGGAGCGGGCCAAACGTGCTCGAGGTATTTTATACCGACTTGGATCCCCAGGAAATCGCGGTCCAGGTGTCGGCCGGCGGGAGCGTGGAGCAGAACGTGGAACTCACGAGCAAGGCCCGCTATGGCGAGAAAGAGGGCATCGTGAAGCTGGGCGAATTTGTGGTCTCGTCCGACCGCGAAACCGATGGCATGGCGACGGCCGTCAACGAGCAGAGGTTCGCGCCGAATATCAAGAACGTCCTGTCGTCAGATTCGTTCGGCGACATCCTCGGCAGCAACGTGGGTGAGTTCCTGAAATACATCCCCGGCCTCACCGCGGAGTACAGCCAGGTTGAGATTGTCGGCATCTCGGTGCGCGGCTTCGGCGGCGACAAGACCGGTTTCACCTCGGACGGGGCGGCGGTCGTATCCGCATCGGCCGGACAGGCTACGCGCGCCTTCAACATGAACGTCACCTCGCTGAACAATGTCTCCCGGGTGGAGGTGACCAAGGTTCCCACGCCCGCGACGCCGGCCGACTCGCTGGGCGGCTCGGTGAACATGATCAGCAAGAGCGCATTCGAGCGCACCCGCGCCCAGTTCAACTTCGGCGTCAGCCAGGTGGCGAACAGCGAAAACCTGACCTACAGGAAGACCCCGCATTCCTTCGACGACTCGATGACGCGAAAGATCCGCCCGGGTTGGGAATTCGATTATACCAAGCCGTTCGGCAAAAACTTCGGGATCACGCTCACGGGTTTTCAGAGTGACAAGTTCAACGAACAGCACCTGACCACGACGCTCTACAACGCCGCGGGCACATCGACCGGAGCGTCCATCACCAAGCCCTTTCTGCAGCAGCATCTGCTGCAGGACGCGCCGCGCAGCCAGATGAGAACCACCTTCAGCCTGAAGGCGGACTGGCGGGTCACCCCGAATGCCGTGCTCTCCCTCGGGGCCCAGACGAGCCGGTCCTCCAACCACGGGGTCTCGATGAACTGGACGACGGATGTGGGCACCAACGGCACACCCACCATCGCCGGGGGCGTTCCGCTCACCTTCGGCGAGAAATTTGCCGAAGGTGCGACGGGTCGTGGCACCGTGACGCTCGCCGGGGGCGGACATCCGTTCACGACCGAGACCAATCTGCTGAACCTCAATTATCGTTTCGATGACGGTCGGTGGAAGGTCGAATCGGGCGTGAGTCAGTCGGACTCGAGTCGCAAGCGTACGAATACCGGGCAATTCTCGGGCTTGAACTCGGCTCTGACGAATCCAGCCAGGATCGTCTTTTCCGATATCAATCCGGAGCGGCCGGGTACCATCAGGGCCTTCGATAACAACAACCGGGAAATCGATATCTACGACATCAGGAATTACCGGGCCACCACGGCGACGCTTTCTCCCTATGGCAATTCCTCGGTCTCGAGATCCGTCAATCTGAACGTCAAACGCAGGTTCAACTTCTTCCCCTTTCCGTTCGCCCTTCAAGCCGGTGGCCTGCGCACGGATTTCCGGGCCGACACCAGGACGGAAAGCTACACCTATAATTACAATGGTCCGGACGGCGACCCGGCCACTCCGGATAGCCCGGAACCCTTGCTGATGCAGAATTACAGGAACATGGATTCCTTCTATGGCTTCAAGAATGTGCCGTGGACGTCCGCCAAAGGGGCCTATGTCGCCTACCTGGCCAACCCGAGGCTGTTCTCCCAGACGCCGGCGCAGATCGTGGCGACGGAGAACGCCCGACGGACCGCTTCCGAGTACGTGCAAGAGGTGGTTTCCGCGCTGTATCTCCAGGCCGAGGCCCGGCTCATGAACAACCGGCTGAACGTCCTGACGGGCGTCCGTTTTGAAAAGACGACCGATCAAGGTGAGGGCTCGCTCTTCGATGCCAATGCCGTCTTCGTCCGCAATGCGGATGGCACCTTCGCCCGCACGGCGACGGGCGCCCGCATCCGCAAGCCGGGAGCCGGTGCGGTTGGCTCGATGGAGGAGTTGCTCCTGACCCGCCAGGAACGCGCCTTCAAGAACAAGCGATCCTATGATGGTTATTTCCCGAGTCTCCACCTGACCTACAATATCAAGGACAACTTCCAGGCGCGACTTGCCTATGCCAGGACTTATGGCCGGCCCGGTTATAGCGACATCATCCCCAATGCCACTTTCAGCGAGCGCGACCTGAGCGAAGCTGACTTCAATAATCCGGACGTCATCAAGGGAACGGTGACCATCCGCAACACGGCGCTGCGACCGTGGACGGCAGATAACTACGACTTGTCGGTTGAATATTACATGCTTATCCGGTTGCTTCCCAAATACGAATTTGCGACCGTTTCCTCACTGTGGCCAGTCTCCCGTTCCCGACGTCGCTTCCGGACTTCATGCGTCTCTTCCCTGATGACGCTGCGTGTGCCGCGCACTTGGAAAAGGTCCGGTGGCCCGACGGCTTCGCCTGTCAGTACTGCAACTGGCATGGCGAGCCGTGTCGCTTCCCGAACCGCTCCTCGGTCGTGCTTCGATGTCGCAGCTGCAAACGTGACACGTCGCTTACGGCCGACACGATCATGCAGCGGACGCACACGCCGATCTCGATCTGGTTTTGGGCTGCGTACCTCGTATCGAGCCAAACACTCGGCATGAGCGCTGTGCAGTTCCAACGGCAACTCGGCCTGACGCGGTACGAGACAGCCTTCCAGATTTTGCACAAGCTCCGTGCGGCGATGGTGCGCCCTGATCGCGATCGCATTGGAGGTGGCTTTCCTGTCGAGGTCGATGAGACGTGGGTCGGGGGCCAGACGCGCGGCGAAGGGCGCGGACGGCACCACAAGACGCTGGTCGTAGCCGCGATCGAGGAGCGCATGCGAAAAGACAACGAAAGGAAAAGAGATCCCCGCAAGGCACTTCCGCGTCGGGGTGGCCTCTACGCTGGGCGCCTCCGTCTCCACGTCGCTCCTGACCGCTCGGCAAAGTCGCTGGAAACCTTCGTGCTTGAGTCGGTGCAGCCAGGTACGCACATCACGACCGACGACTGGTCGGGCTACGACCACCTCGCGGAGAAGGGCTACCAGGTCACGCAGGTCGCGCAACGCGGCGACTCCGATATTGCAGAGAAACACTTGCCGCTCATTCACCTCGTCTTCGGAAACCTGAAGACCTGGCTGAATGGCGTTCACCACGGCGTATCGCCGCAACACCTTCAAGCCTACCTGAACGAGTTCACGTTCCGCTTCAACCGACGGTTCTACCCGTTTAACGCCTTCCGGAGCCTGCTCGGCATCGGAGTCGCAACGGTGCCGACGACCTATGACGCGCTCTACAACGCTGGGGGCCGCCCGAAGCCGCCGGGAAGAAAACCTCCCGTTGGGAACTAACCGGATAAGCATGGTTCGTTTGATGGCTGTTGCCTGTCTCGCGGGCACCACCTGTTTCTTGAACGCCGCTGCCGGTCCGGACGGCCCGGTGCCGATCAACCAGCGGCTGCTGGCGCAGCAGCGGCCGGTCTCGCCGGCGCCCTACGATTCGCACCCGGCGTTTGCGGTTGATGCGGCCGGCAAGGGTTTCGC
>JACQWL010000088.1 GCA_016209255.1 Verrucomicrobiota bacterium | reverse complement strand
GGGTGCGATACTCCGGCCGGCCGCCACCAGGCTTCCCCGGGAGCGTGCAATGTAGTTCCAGCTTGTTTTCAGATTGTACCGCTCACGGGCAAAACTGAATCCCCAGTTGTAGGTGCGCGTGGCGTAGCCGGCGAAGCTGGGAGATTGCGGACCGGTCGCCCGCAGCGCGCTGCCATTGGCGAAAATCTGCACGCCCCGCGCCCAACGCGGCAAAAAGGTAAGCGCCTGCTTGTAATTGACGTCGCCCCCCTCCATGCGGACTCCGCTCGTCAGGTTTTCCTGGGTTTGGACATCGTACTGGCCGTAGACGTTGGGATCGAGGTCGTAGAGCGAGAGAAACTCCGGTGTCGCCTTGAAGACGGCACCGCCAAAGAAGTTGGTGATATCGCGCCGGAAAACGCCCACGGAAATCAAGCCGACCTGCTTGAAATAGTACTCCAGCATCAGCTTGGTCGACTTCGCACTCCACGCCTTGATTCCCGCGTTGCTGACCGTGATTCGCTGGCCCGCCTGGTTGGCCGCCTCGGTGTCGGGCAGGGTGATGCCGCCCGCGTATTGGTTGAAATTCGGCCGGCCCACCGAGTAGAAGTACGCAGCCCGCGCGATCAGGTTTTCCCGGATGTTGAAGCTGCCGTTGATGCTCGGAAACAGGCGCAGGTATTCCTTTTTCGCGTGCAGTCCCCGGTTGATAATCGTGAGCCGGGCCGTCGCCAGGGCGTCCGTGGTGATCGGGGCCGGGCGACCGTTGCTCGCCAGTATCACCTTGCCGCTGGCATCGCGCTGGTAATTGCGCGTCAGATCCGTCAACGGGCCCTCCGCCTTGACGTTGGTCTGCTCGCCCCGCAGTCCGCCCACGAGCTTGAGCCGCCGGTCGAAGAACTGGACGTCGCCTCTTAAATAGGCGGAGGAGATGACTTCCTCGGCGAATTTTGAATTGTTCACATTGGACGAGTGCGCCGTGACTTCATTGACCGTGAAGTAGGTCGGGTTGGCCTTGTAGAGATCCAAGAACTTGGTGTTGCTCACCCATTGGATGGGCGGGAGGCCAAGGGGGCCGGGGCGGCGCGAGTTGCTTTCATCGAGCAGGATCGCGGCGCGATCGTCGCTGCCGGTCAACGTCGTGCTGGCGCGGCCGTCCGCTCCGACAAAGGCGTACGTGGTCTGGCCGCCGATTCTCAGGTCGCGCACGGTTTGCCGGACGTCCATTCCGCCTTTGAGCGAAACCGGCACGGCCCAGGAAAAATCGCGCCTCAGGTTGGCGTAGGCGCTTTGCTGGAGATCCTTTCCCCGGTTCAAATCGCCGTCCAAGGTGTGGTGGGTGGCGCTGACCAACCAGTAGTTGTTGAGATCGTAGGGATCGACCGGCGTGCCGGTCGCCCCGTCGGTGACCGAGATTTTTCCGGGCCGCAGGTAGAAAATATCGTCGAAGTTCACGGTCAGACCGGTTCGCCGCGCCACCGAGTTGAAGAAATAGCCCTTTGATTTGGTGTAGATGGCGGTAATTCCGCGCGAGTAACCGAGGCCGGCATCCGCCTTCCAGATCGGCCCGTCGTGGCGGTAGGTCAGCGTGGGCGTGTAGCTCAGGTTGGTTCTGAGGTAGTCGTCATTCGTAAGCGACATGTTGCCGGAGCCCGGGGCGCCATGCGTGAACGAGGCCCCGAAGTCACCCGGGCGCACCGCCCCCACCGCGAAGGAGATGAAGCGGTTGTTATAGGTCCCCGTATAGTAAACGTAAGTGAAGGAGAAGGAAAGGCGATCATACGTGCCAAGCTTGTAGTCGATCGTCGCCCCGAGCGAACGGCGGCTCGTATCCGTGCTGTTGGAACTCTGGGTGTTCCAGGAGGTGAGGTAAGGTTTGTCCGGGGTGGTATCCGGGAAAGTCGTGCCGTTGGTCGCCGCGCCGACGCCCTGCCAGGTGGTCCGCGCAAATTCGACATTCAGGTACTGCCTCGAGGCGCCGCCGGACAACGTGAAGCCGAAGCGGCTGTTCACCGGCGCGAGATAGGAAAAATTGAACCCCGGGTGAACCTTGCGCGTGGGATCCTTGCCCGGGCCGGGCGACTTGCTCAAACTCCGCTCATCATCGCGCATCAACAAAAACACACTGCCGTTGAAGATCGGCTTCGAACGTTCGAACGCGCTGCGCGGCACGACATTGATGGAACCCGCGAGCGCCATGCCCGGCGTTTCCGGGGTCGGTGAGTAAATGACCTCGATGCGCGAGATGTTGTTCGTGGAGAGGTTCTGAGGATCCACCTGGCGGGAGGTTCCCTCGAGCGGGCTTGCCACATTGAAGCCGCCGACCGTCACCGGCACGTTATTATCCGGCACGCCGTTCACGGAAATTCCGCGCGACATGCCAAAGCCGGTGTTGATGGTGATGCCGGGGACAAATTTCAGCAGATCCCCGATGTTGCCTTCGGGTGTCTTGCCGAACTCGTCGGCGGTGATGACGTTCCTGATGTCCGAGGCGAAGCGCTGCTCGTTGATCGCGATGGCGGCACCGTCCATCTCCTTGGTTTCTGCCACGACGAATTCAGAGAGTTTTTGGATCGTGCCGTCATCGGGCGGCGCTTTCTTGCCGAAGCCAATCAGGTTGAAATTGTGCTGTGCAGTCTGCCCGGCCGTGACAGTGATTGAGGCCGTGTTCGTCATGAGACCAGTACGGAAAGCGTTCACTTTCACCGGGCCGGCCGGGACGTTGGAAAGGTAATATTGGCCCACATTATCGGTGAAGGTTTCGAGTCCAGCGCCCTCAATGGAAATGCGGGCCTTCTCGACGTACTCGCCATTCCCGGTATTGAACACCCGGCCTTGGATCGAGCCGGTGCCGGCATTTGCCGTTCCCCCCGGCACGGCCGCGGACGACGCACCTTGGGCAACCGCAGGCCCCACGCCGGCGAGCGCGGCGGCGAGGATCGCCACGGCAAGCGCCCCCTTCCACGATTGGGCGGACGGGGCGGCAAACGATTCGGACGGATCGAGCAGATGGGAGTTCCTGGTTTTCATGGCGGTTGACACGCTGATTCGGTCGAAAGGACGGAGGGGCGACACACGCTGATTCAGAATGGAAAGATAGGGGTCATATCCCGGCCGGTTTCCGGGGATGCAGGCTCCTCTGTGTCGCAGGGTTCGCGCGGCGCAATATCGACCGCGTGGTCATAAATTAAGACCATCACGCACCGGTCAACTCCCCCCAGCCGGGCGGGCCAGGGTCTCCTTGGGAAGGAAGTCCGGGAAGATCGAGAAGGCGCGGGGCTCCTGGCTCGAAGAAGTGAGTTGGCGCTCGATCTGCCGGAACACTCCGCGGGCGAACTTGATGGGCGGGCGGTAATACCGGCCCGGCGCCGGGGTGACGAAGTCCAGCGCGTAATCGTCGTCGCGGCTGATCACCGACATTTCCTGCGGTATGCGGATCCCCAGTTGGAGCAGGCGCGTCATGATCGCAATTGTCTGCCGCCCTCCCGCGGAGAATATACCCGTGGGACGGGGAACCAGACCGAGGACGCGATCCACGCTGCGAACGACGCCCGCCGCCGTTCCATCGTGCCGGACCGTTTCGGCCCGCAGCGGCCCGGGTCTGTATTCGTCGGCGCCGGCACAGAACCCCTCGACACTCCGCAGGTCTCCGGCCAGCGTCGAGTCAGCGACGATGACCGCGATCCGGCGGTGTCCCATCCGGCCAAACGTCGTGGCGGCGTGGTGCGCCGTCGCGACGTGGTCGATGTCGACGGAGGGGCTCGAATCGCGTTGGAAGACACTGCCGAGGACGACATGCCGGTGTTTCTGACCCTGAAACCATTCCTGCATCGCCCTCGTCGAACGCCAAAGCAGCCATACATCGGGGCGAAACTCGCGGCACAGGCGTTCGAGCGCGCCGGCCGGACTGTGGCCATAGCACTCCGGGCGGGTCTCCGTCTCGAGGAGCATGTGACGCCGGGCGAGCAGTTCCCGCAGGTTGTCGATGCCCAGCAGGACGAACGGTTCGATCTCGTGCAACGGCAGCGGTGAGATGAGGATGATTTTCCCGGAGGGGGCCGAAGCGGGTACGGTCTTGATCTCTGCCACAACTGCGCGGCGCTGCCCGGGCACCGTGCGCAGCCACCCCTCCCGTTCCAGTTGTCGCAAGGCGGGCCGGAGCGTTACGCGGCTGACCTGCAGAAGCTCGCACAACTTCCGTTCGCCCGGCAGCTCGCCCGTCCACTGCCCCGTCTGCAGCGCACGGATCATCGCCTGTGCCACGGTCGCGGGCAACGAGATCTTGCGGCACACGAGGTCGGCACTGGCGATTGCGCCGCTGCGCCCGGGCTTGGTTTTCATCGTCGGAGTGGTGGGGCCGCCACGGTCTTAACTTAATACCGGGCTGTCAACGTTGCGCGGCAGGGAGTCGGTGTCAGACAGGCACCAGCCACGAAATGAACCTCTTCCCGCCCACGAAAGAAGCGCTCGCGGTCCGGCCGAAGATTCCGGGGCTCATCGCCGCGCCGTTTCGGTCGGTGCACGCCGACGCCAGCCTCAACCTCGATGCCATCGAGCCCCACGCGGCCTGGTTGCGGGAGCAGGACGTGGCCGACGCCTTCGTCTGCGGCACCACGGGCGAGGGCATGTCTCTGACGGTGGATGAACGGATGCACGTCGCGGAACGATGGTCGCGGGTCGCTCCGCCGGGATTCCGGGTGATGGTTCACGTGGGCCACAATTCGCTGGAGAATTGCCGTTGGCTGGCAGCGCACGCGCAGGAAATAGGAGCCGACCGATGCCGTTGGCGGACGGGCGGACGCGCTTGAAAGGCATGGCTGGACCGGACCCCGCCGCACCACCCCAGCCTCATCCGGCCGCCGCATTCCCGTGTCCTGCGAAAGGTTCAACCTCGACCTGCAAGCCGCGATCATGACCGGCGCCAGCGCCGGACTTGGATTCGCCATGGCGGAGGCGCTGGCGGGCGCCGGCAGTCACGTGATCATCACTTCCCGTACGCTTTGTCGGGCTGAAGCCGCCGCGGAGCGCATCCGCGGACGTTTTCCCGTCGCCGCACTCGCGCTGGAACTCGATCAACGTGACCCCGAATCCGTCAGGCGCTTCGCGGCTCAGGCGGAAAAGTGGCAGGGCCGGATGGGGCGGATCGGAGACGATATCACGGGTGCCGTGCTCTTCCTGGCCTCGTCGGCCTCCGATCATATCACCGGACAAAACCGGGTCGTCGACGGCGGATTCAGTTTCTACAAATGAAGCCAGCCACGCCCGGGGCAAAATCCAAGCGCTGGCATGAACTGAGCGTGCTTGTCGTAGGCTGCGGTTCGATCGGACTCCGGCACGTACGCGTGCTGAGAAGCCTCGGCGTCGTCGATCTCAGGATCGCCGAACCGCTGGCCGCGCGACGGGCACTGGTAAAATCCGAGGAGGTCATTGTCGCGGAATACGCGGACCTTGCCGCCGGGCTCGCGGACCGGCCTGATGCCGCCATCATCTGCACGCCACCGCGGCTCCACATCGAACAGGCTTCCCTCACCCTGCAAAAGGGAGTTCACGTTTTTCTTGAAAAACCGCTCGCAGAAACCCTCGCTCAGGTCAGAGGACTGCGGCAGACGATCCGGGCAAGCCGCCGGGTGTTTGCCGTCGGATACTGCATGCGGCATCATGAGGCGCTGAGCCGGGCCAAGCAGCAGGTCGATGCGGGACGGGTC
>JACQWL010000087.1 GCA_016209255.1 Verrucomicrobiota bacterium | reverse complement strand
TGGGTGTGGGTTGGGGCGTCGCTTGCCGCCGCCCGTTTCCACGACGCATGACGGGCGTCGGCACGCGACGCCCTTACACCTCGACTGAGTCGGTACCGGTCAGCCGGCGCACTCCAGCACCGCCGCCTCGCGCTCGCGGCGAAACTGGCTCGTGTAGAGGTCGTAGTAGTGGCCGCGGCGCCGGATCAATTCCTGGTGCGAGCCGCATTCCTCGATCCGGCCCTGCGTGATCACGAGAATGCGGTCGGCCCGGCGGATGGTGGAGAGCCGGTGCGCGATGACAAAACTCAGCCGGCCGGCAAAGATCGTCTCGAGGCCGCGCTGAATCAGTTGTTCCGTCTCCGTGTCGATTGACGACGTGGCTTCGTCCATGATGAAAATCTGCGGATCGGCGAGGAGGGCGCGCGCAAACGAGACGAGCTGCCGCTGGCCCGTGGAGAGCCGGTTGCCCCCCTCCCCGACCGGCGTGTCGTAACCCTGCTCCATTTGCGTGATGAACACGTGCGCATTGACCATCCGGGCGGCGGCCTCGATCTCGGCGTCGGTGGCGTCGAGCCGGCCGTAGCGGATGTTCTCGCGGACGGTGCCTTTGAAAAGATGCGGCGTCTGCAGCACGATCCCGAGCTGCGCCTGCAGCCACGCGAGCGACCGCTCGCGGTTGTCCACACCGTTGATGAGGATCTGCCCGCCCGTCGGCTCGTAGAAACGACAGACGAGCGACACGATTGTGCTCTTGCCGCCCCCGGAGGCACCCACCAGGGCGATCGTCTCGCCGGCGCGGGCGGTGAAATTGAACGAAGGCAGCACGGTCGGGCCGGTCGCGTACGCGAAGGTCACGTCGCGAAACTCGATTGTGTCGATCCGTGCTTCGAGACCATCGGGCGCCAGCGCCGTCCCCTCCGCCTGCGCGGGAACGACGTTGGTCGCCAGCCGCCTTCGGGGCGTATCGCCTCCGCCCCCGCCGCCGGCAACACGCCCCGCCGCGGTTTGCGCGATTCGCTGTTTCACCGCGGCGCTGTCCCGGATCGCCGGCTCGGTCGCGAGCAGGCCCATCACGCGTTCGCCGGCGGCCTGCGCACCCTGCATCTCGGTGAGCTTTTGCGCGAGCTGGTTGATCGGCTGGAAGAACTGCCCGGAGAAACTGATGAACGCCACGAGCGTGCCGAGCGTCATGCCGTCGCCGAGGGCGATGACGCCGCCGTGCCAGAGGGCGAGACCGGCGGCAAGGCTGCCGAGCGTCGCGACAATGGGGAAATAAAGGGCGTTTTGCCGCGCGTTGAGCACCGCCGCGTCGAACATCTGCATCGAGAGACGCTCGAACTCGGCGAGGTTTTCGCGTTCGCGCACGAGGGTCTTCGTGGTGCGCACGCCCTGGATCGACTCGTTAAACGTGGCGGTGATTTGCGAGTTGTACTTCCGGACTTCGCGCGCCGTCAGCAGCATTTTGCGCTGAAAGTATTTCGATATGACGGCGAGCGCCGGCACCACGCCGAGCACGATCAGGCCGAGCTTCCAGTTCATGATCAGCAGGCTCGCCGCGATCATCAGAATGTAGCTCACGCCCCAAACGATATCCAGGAAACCCCAGGCGATGACCCGGGCCAGCCGGTCGCAATCGCCAGTGAGGCGGGTGATGAGCCAGCCGACCGGCCGCGTGTCGAAGAAGGCGAACTCGAGCTGCTGCAGGCGCTCAAACCCGTCGCGCCGGATGTCATGCGCGAGGCGGTTCGAGATGTTGCCGGCCATCTCGATGAAGATCCAGACGCCGACGCACAGGGTGAGCGTGACGACCAGATAGGCGCCGATGTAGCGGGGGAACGCCGCCCTGACGCCGTCGCGCACGACCGCGTCGATGACCCACCGGGTCACGTGGGCAAACGCCGCGTCGCACGCGGCGATGATCACGGCGGTGACGAACAGCGGCACGAGGTAGCGCTTCAGATGCAGGGCGCGGCGGAAGATTTTCCACCAGAGCCCGGCGTCGAGCCGGGCGCGAAATTCGTCTTCCAGTTGGAGCGTGGGGGCGGACATGGCGAGGTGTGGAATATCGGGCCTAGCGAGGCGCCGCCTCGGACGTCTCGGGTTTGCCCATGCACCGTGGTGAGACGGAACGCCGGGCCACAAAATCCCAAACGCCAATGTGCAAACGCCAAAAAAAATCCAATGATACAAATCTCAGTAGCCCAGACGTGTGGTTTGGTATTTTCTGATTGTTTGAGGTTTCTTTGGCGTTTGGCATTTGGGCTTTTGGGATTTTCGTCGGGTCACCCATCGAAAACTTGACCCCTTCACTACGAGTTTCGACGTACAAGGACTCTACCCGGCCTGCAGTTCGCGCTGAAAATCCGATTCGACGCTGGTCTGGATCTGCCAGAGCCGGCGGTAGAGGCCGGGTTGCGCCGCGAGTTCGTCGTGGGTGCCGGTCTGGATGACGCGCCCGCGGTCGAGCACGATCACGCGGTCGGCATGGATGAGCGTCGAGAGGCGGTGGGCGATCACGAGCGTCGTGGCGCGGCCCCGCCGCTGCTTCAGGGCATCGAGGATCATGCTTTCCGTCTCGCCGTCGACGGCGCTCATGGCGTCGTCGAGGATGAGGAGCGGCGGGCGTTTCAACACGGCGCGCGCGATGGCGACGCGCTGGCGCTGCCCGCCGGAAAGCGTGACGCCCCTCTCGCCAACGAGCGTGTCGTAACCCTGCTGAAAGGTGAGGATCGTATCGTGGATGCAGGCGGCGCGGGCGGCTTCCTCGACCTCGTGATCGGGCGCGTCGCCCCGGCCGAGGCGGAGGTTGTCCTTCAGCGTCTTGGAAAAAAGAAACGGCTCCTGCATCACCACGCCGATCTGGGTCCGCACCCACTTGCGCGGGAGCGAGGTCAGCTCGTGGCCGTCGAGTTTGATCGTGCCCTCGGTGTAGTCGTAGAGCCGGAGCAGGAGGTGCATGAGCGTGCTCTTGCCCGATCCGGAGGGGCCGAGGATGGCCAGCGATTCGCCCGGCGCGACGGCGAAGGAGATGTCGTTGAGCGCATGCCTTTCGCCACCGTGGCTGAAGCGCAAACCGCGCACCGCGATCGCACCGCGGAAGGGCGCGCGGTCGGCGGCCGGCGGGGTGATCCCCGCGCACCCGCGCGCCCGGTCGTCCGCCGCCGGATGGCCGGCGGCCAACACCCCTGCCTCGGGCTCCCGTTCGACCGCGAGGATCTCCTGGATGCGCCCGACCGCGATCGCGGTCTTGCCCAGATCGGTGAGAATGCGGCCCATCTGGCGCACGGGCCAGAGCATGATCGAGAGATACGACAAGAACGCGAACAGCATGCCGATGGTGAGCGCGCCCGTCGTGACCCAGTGGGCGCCGACGAGCAGCGTGAGGCCGAGCTGGCTCAGGGCCACAAAGTCGCTGACCGACCAATACCACGAGAGGAGCCGCAACATCTGCAGGCTGCGATCGCGGTAGCGGGCGTTGGGCCCGGCGAATTTCTCCCGTTCAAAATCCTGCCGCGCAAACGCGCGCACCACGCGGATGCCGGTGAGGTTCTCCTGGATCACGGCGGTGAGCGCGCCCTCGGCCTCGTCGACCTGCCGGAAAACGTGCTTCACCCGCCGGAAATAAAAATAGCCGTAGAGCACAATGGGGCCGAGGAGCGAGAACGAGACGAGCGTCATCGGCACGCTGAGCGAGAGGAGCAGCGGCAGCGCGGTGCCGGCGAGGACGAGGGCGTTGCCGATTTCCATGACCTGGGTCGCGAGAAACTGCCGCGTGGTTTCGACATCGCTCGTGCAGCGTTGCACCAGGTCGCCGGTGTCGGCGCGGTCGTGGTGCCGCGCGGGAAGGTGGTTGAGGTGATCGTAGAGCTGGTTTTTGAGCCGGCGCGCGATGCCATCGCTGGCCAGGGACGCCTGCCAGCCCTTGACGTAGCTGCAGAGGCCGCTGAGGGCGCTGAACAACAGCATTGCGACCGGCGCAAGCCAGAGGGCGCCCCGCAGGTTTTCCGCGCCGCCGAACGCGCGCAGCAAAAGGGCGATGAGCGCCGGCGTCGAGGCATCGACGCTCTTGCCCGCGACCGCGTAGTCGATCGTCGCGCTCCCGACGAGCGGCACGGCATAATTCAGCAGCGTGGCGCCCACGAGGCACGCCAGCGCGACGCCGTAGCGCAGGCGCTGGCCGCGCATCAGCCGCCAGATGGCTTGAAGTTGGGAGAACATGAAACGGGAAAAGGAAGGGAAAGTATCGGTGGGCGGAGGGCGAAAAACAAGAAACCCGCTCTGGCGGCAGAGCGGGCTCGGGAAGAGGATTGGCTTTTTCGCCGCGGCCCGCTCCACGTGGCGGGCCGGATCTTGGCTTCAGGTGCCGGTCGACAGGCACGCCCGCTTCGGAATCGGAAGGGTGAAACGCGGGTGGTCAATCATCGAGGGCTCCCGGTTGAGATTGCGCGGAGAAAACGCGCGCGCCCGGTGGCACGCAAGCGGAAACGTCCGCGCGGCGCGGCCTATTTCAACGAAGCCAGCGCCGCGGCGATCGGCAGCGCCTGCCGCTGCCGACCGAGAAAGAAACTGATCTCCCGGTAGCCGACCTCCTCCAGTTGCCGGAGCCCGGCCGCGTAACCAGCCGCGACCTGTTGCGGGCGGTGCGCGTCCGCGCCAATGACCACCGGGATGCCGCGCTCGCACATGAGCTCGAGCATGCGCCGGCCGGGATTCATCTCCGGCAACGCCTTGTTCACCCCCGAGGTATTCAACTCCATCGCGACGCCACTCGCCGCGATGCGATCGAGCGCGCGCTGGATATGCGGCTCGATGCGCGTGAACCGCCAGCTGGCCGGGGACTCGTTCTTCACCAAGTCGGGATGCGCCAGCGTGTCGAAGAGCCCGGTTTCCGCAGCCTGCGCAAGGTGGTCGAAATAGGTCTGCTGATAGTCGAACCAGTTGCCGCGAAAATAGCGCGCGCGATACTCCGGCACCTGCGGGTGCACCGAGCCAAGCACATGGTGCAGGACCGCCCGCGCATGGAGCTTTTCCAGCCACGGTTCGACGCCGGGGTAGAAATCGCTCTCCAGCCCGAGCCGCACATCCATCCGCCCGGCAAATGCCTCGCGCGTGCGGGCGATCAGGTCCACATAGACATCGAACTGCTCCGGCGCCATGCGCACGGCCGCCGAAATGCCGTCGGGCAGCGGGCAGTGGCAGGTGAAAACAATCCCGCGCAGACCGCGGGCCTCCGCCACGTCCACGTATTCCGCGGGCAGGCCCACCGCGTGTTTGCAGAGCGGCGTGTGGGCGTGGGACTCGTAGAGGAGCGGGGCGGGTGCGGGAAGCATGGCGCGGCGGCAAAGCGAAGGCGACGAGACGCTCACGAATTTTGCGGCAAGGGCAACGCTGCTGACGTGGTGGTGGTGCGAGGTGGGAGAGGTTTTCTGAATCGATTATTCTCTGTCATTCTGAGCGCAGCGAAGAATCCACTTGGACGCCCGCAGCGCGCAGAGGCTTCGCTCCTCTCGCTGGATTCTTCGCTCCGTTCAGAATGACAAACAGGATTGAGATTACACGGCGGAGCCTTCGCCGCTCCAAATCGCGGCGAGCAAAAATTTCCGCCGCCAGCCCCGACGCATTCTTCAAAGCCGATGCTGAATCCGCGCGATGCCAAAGGCAGGAGCCTGCTTGCAGGCGATTTGCGGAGCCGCTTCCGGCTCCGCGCGAAACGGAAAGCCGTTCCGCTACGCCCATTGCCTGTAAGCAGGTTCCTGCAAAAAGACCCTCCTCCCGTCTCACCTCATCTTGGCCTCCGTCATTTTTTGCTCTTCGCGAGCTTGCGCCGCGCGCCACAGCTCGCAATCTCGGACCTCCATGCCTCCGCCCTCCCCCGCCCACGACGACGTGGTGCACAGCGAGTCGTTTCTCCGCCTGCTGATGCGCCGCCAACTCAGCCTCTCCATCGCCAGCGGCGTCGCGTTTCTCGGCGCCCTGCTTGCCCTGCCGTTGTTCAACTATTTTGCCCCGAGGCTCATGGCGACCCGCGTCGCCGGCTTCACGCTGACCTGGCTCATCCTCGGCGTGCTCTTCTTCCCGCTGGTCTGGATCATCTCGTGGCTTTTCATCAAGCGCTCCATCGCGCTCGAGGACGAGGAAGTCGCACAGGTGGAGAGCGGAAGGGAACCGAAATGAATCTGCTTCCTGGATTCCCCCTCGCGGCCGCCGGCGGTCTCTTCGGCGGTGTCGACCCCTGGATCTTCATCTTCTCGTTTGTCACGGTCGCGGTCACGATCTGGATGGGCTTCCGGTCCGCGCGGACCTCGAAAACCGCGAGCGACTTCTTTGTCGCCGGCCGCTCGGTCTCGGTCGGCTGGAACGCCTCCGCGATCTCCGGCGAATATCTTTCCGCCGCGTCGTTCATGGGGGTCGCCGGCATGGTGATGTCCTCGGGCTACGACGCCCTGTGGTATCCGGTGTGTTACGCCTGCGGCTATCTCTTCCTGCTGCTGTTCATCGCGGGGCCGCTGCGCCGGTTCGGGGCCTACACGATTCCCGACTTTGCCGAGGGCCGGTTCGACTCGCCGGTCTTCCGCAAGATCGCGGTCGTGTTCGTGCTCTTCATCGGGTTCTTCTACACCATGCCGCAGATGAAGGGCGCCGGCACCACGCTCGCCTACATTTTCCCGGGCATGCCTTATTGGGGCGGCGTCGTGCTCGTCGGCGCGGTGATCACGCTCAACGTCGCGCTCGGCGGGATGAAGGGCATCACGATCGTGCAGGCTTTTCAGTATTGGGCGAAGATGTTCGCGATCAGCGTGCCCGTGTTCGTGCTGATGGGCGTCTTCGGCTTCTACAAC
>JACQWL010000012.1 GCA_016209255.1 Verrucomicrobiota bacterium | reverse complement strand
GGTCAGCCGCACCGTGCGGCCCCGGAGATCCATGTCGAGCGCGCGCGCGAACGCCCGGACGTGCCGCGTGAGTTTTTTCTCAAGCCCGCCGAACGTGCTCGAAAACCGGTGCAGCTCGTTCATCGACGCGTAGCTGGTGTAACCGCCGGGATAATTTCTCGCCGACCAGCGGCGGCCGGCGGCATCGAAATCGCGCAGCTGGCGGCACTCCTCCGCCAGACCGGCGTTGAACCGCGCGAGGCCGGACTTCTGCAGCGGCGCGCAGTAGATCAGCGTGGGAAACCAGGCGCGGGTGGACATGAAGGGAACATACAGGCATCCCATCGGCGGACGCCAATCGGAAAGACGATCGGCCCGATCCTAACGCATGGCGTTTTGTCCTAATCGCGCAGCTCCGTGACCGGTAGGCCGCCGCTTGTCGCCGGGCCGTTTTCGCTCGCACGATCGCCTGCCGACAAGCGGCAGCCCTACACTCCGCCACATCGTTATGGCTAAGACCCGCCCGTGGATCTGACCTTCACCCGCCCTGCCCCAGCAGCGCCTCGATCCGGGCCTTCGACGCGCGCACCTCGTCGACGGTCACCCGCGGGCTCAGTTCGATGGTCAGCAGATGGTGCGGGCGCCAGAACTCGCTCACCATCGCAAAATCGATGTGGCCGGCGCCGACGGGCTGGTGATCCTGCCCCTGGGCGTTGACGTCGTGCAGATGGAAGCCGAGCAGGCGATCGCGCAACTTCTGGAGGTGCTGCCGGTGATTGAGCAGGCCCATGCTTTCCTTGAGGTCGGCGTGGCCCGTATCGTGCCAGTAACCGACGGGCGCCGTGGCGGGCAGCCCCGCGAGGAAATCCGCGTGGTCATCGTCCAGCGGCAGCTCTTCGAATTTCTCCCGATTCTCGAAACCCAGCCTGACCCCCTTCTGCGCCGCGTACTCGAGGATCTTGTTCACACTCGCCTTCGCCTGCTCCCAAAACGGCACCATCCGCTTGCGCAGCCGGACCATGGATTTTTGCAGCAGCGCCTGGTAGGCCTTGTCGTCCGGCGTGCGGCCGGCCTCCGGATGATCCCGCAGGTAGTTGCGGACATCACGGGCGGGGTTGAACCAGAAGAAACTGACGCTGCCCAGATGACACACCAGCGCGCTCGTCTTCACCTGCGCCGCGAAATCGATCGACCGCTTCGTGTGCCGGAGCCACTGGTCGTGCTCCCGGTGCTCGGTCACGGACGGCTCGAACAGATTCGGCGCCGCCTGCACGATGCCGGTTGGCAACGGGCAGAAGTTGTGGGTGGAGCTGATTTTCACCACCCCCTCCTCCACCGCCTGCAACACCCCCGGGACGAGCGTAATCCGCACGCCGTGGCTGAGCTCGACGTATTCGAAGCCCAAGTCGGCCATCTCACGCAGCATCTCGTAGCCATCGTTGTGGCGGTGCGAGCACCAGCTGGTGGACAAGGCGAGGATCGGCTTCACGTGTTCGGTGGGCAGAAACGAATCAGGCCGCGGTCAAGTTGCACGGTCAAAAACCGCCGAAGACAAAAAAGCCGCGCCTCCGATTGAAGGGGGGCACGGCGGAAATTCATGGGCGCCGATTCGGCGGCACGGCCTTATTCGGCGTAGCGGCGGCGGAGCATCTGGGTGAAGGCCTGAACCTTGTTCTTGCGCCGGCGTTTTTCGCAGGGCTTCTCGTAATAACGCTTCGCGCGCGTGCCTTTGATGATGTTCTCGCGATCGAGCTTCTTCTTCATCCGACGCAGCGCGCGGTCGATGGGCTCATTCTTGCGGATTTTGATTTCGATGGACATGAGGACGGGCGTGGAAACGTGTAAGGTGAAAGGAAAAGCTGGCTAATAGGCCAACCGCCTCCGAATCCGTCAATGGCATTCTTCGCGGAATAAGGCGGGCGAGCGCACCTCCGAGTTGGCGGCGAGTCCTACCCCATTGCCTGAGCGATTTGGTTTTGGGTCTCCCCCTGCTGAGAACATCCAAGCTCCAACCTCCAAGCTCCAATGAAGCTCCAATCGTCCGATTTCCCGCTGGTAGGCTGCTTGGAGTTTTCCTCTTTTGCAGTTTCAATGGCGGTTGGAGCTTGGAATTTGGAGCTTTTGCCCGCCGTCGGCACCGACAACTCGGAGATGCGCCTCAGGCGTTCATGCATTCGGCGAAACCATCCGGCCCGGCGCCCGCGGCGGTCCCGGCCGGAGTGGAACGGCCCCGACGCGGTCCAGGCGGCTACGCTCCCATCACCCGTTCAACCGCCGCCAGCAATTCCTTCCGGACAAAGGGCTTTGGCAGCACGCCATCTGCACCGACGCCCTTGGCAAGACGCAGACCGGCATCGGCGGGCATGTTTCGACCGCCGCCGGAGATTGCGAGAATGCGCGTCGACTACCGGAATTCCGGTAGTCGAAATCTCCCATCGAGACGATGTGATCGCGGATCGTGACAGACGAAGGTTTTGGCGCCAAGGTGCCGGATCATGAGTGACCATCAGCGACCGGCGAACCCCCCGTCAGACTCGGCCAGGCTCACCGCGGCGGAGAGCGGCGGCAAGAACCCCAACGCCAAGGCGCCGCCACTGATTGACACCGGCGCCTCCACGATTGGAGAGCCCGAGCCGGTGGAAACACTGACGCCCGAGGAGCAGATGGCCCGGTTCGAGAAAGAGCTGAAGGAAAACGACTGGGGCCACCAGCCATGTTGACGGGGAGCCGAATCGGACTAGCAAAGCGTGATGTCGCCGCCCCGCGTTGCCCTCCTTTTACTCGGCTGCCTTTTCGTGGCCACGACCCACGCCGCCGCTCCGACGATGAGCTACGCGGCGGCGTCCGGCCCGGGAAACGGCCGGCATATCGTCTTTCTGACGGGTGACGAGGAGTACCGTTCCGAGGAGGGCCTGCCCATGCTCGCCAAGATTCTCAGCCAGCGGCAGGGCTTCAGATGCACCGTGCTGTTCGCGCTCGACCCGGACGGCACCATCAATCCCGACAACAACACCAGTGTGCCCGGCGCCGAGGCGCTCGATTCGGCCGATGGCATCGTGATGATGTTGCGGTTTCGCCAATGGCCCGACACGGCGATGAAACACTTCGCCGACGCTGTGGCGCGGGGCGTGCCGCTCGTGGCGCTGCGCACAAGCACGCATGCGTTTCGGTATCCGGCGAACAGCCCGGGGGCCTACACGCGTTTCAACCATTTTGGCCGCGAGGTCCTGGGTGAGAACTGGGTCAGCCACTGGGGCCAGAATCGCCGCGGCGCAACGCGTGGCATCGTCGAACCCGGGGCGGAAGGCGACCCGATCCTGCGCGGCGTGAGCGGGATCTTTGGCGACTCCGGCGTTTACGAGGTCCACCCCGTCGCCGGCTCGAAAATCCTGGTGCGGGGCCAGGTCTTGAAAGGCATGAGCCCGACGGACGAACCGGACACGTATCGGAAGAAGCGCAAGGTGGACGATCAGGAGCAGGGCATCAATGACCCGCTGATGCCGGTCGCCTGGACGCGGCAG
This sequence comes from Verrucomicrobiota bacterium, assembly GCA_016209255.1. GTDB lineage: Bacteria > Verrucomicrobiota > Verrucomicrobiia > Opitutales > Opitutaceae > ER46. Next base: position 2,636 of record JACQWL010000012.1, on the reverse strand, counting down.
CACGAGAACGCGAACGGCAGGAGCAACCGCGTTTTTTGCACGACGATGGGCGCGGCGACAGACCTCGCCAACGAGGGGCTGCGGCGGATGGTGGTCAACGCGGTGTTGTGGGGTTTCGGCCTGGAGGTGCCGGCGAAAACCGATGTGCGCTTTGTCGACCCTTACGCCCCGGCCGATTACAGTTTCAAGGGTTACCGGCGCGGCCTTACGCCCGACGATCACGCGCTCGGCGAAGTGCTGCGCCCCGGCGCCGCGCGGCCACCAGCGCCGGCTCCCGCGAAGAAGAAGTCGCGTTAGCCAGGAGGCCAAGGCGTCGTAGCCAAAACCATTCGGTCGCTCGAGGTGGGACGCGATCCGCCAGAGGCGGACAAGGGCTTGCTCGTCCTCCGGCGAGCTTCGGCGCGCCACTCGACGAGAGCCACGTCGTAGCCCGAAGGGAAAAGACGGGAGGTCGCCGTCCACCGATCAGTTTTCGTCGTTTCGCTCTACGCGTGCGTTTGACTGCATCGTTCCGGCTCACTTCAAGTTTGCCACATGGAACCCGCCGGCCGCATGCATCACGTCTTCGTCGACTTCGAAAATGTCCAGACCATCGAGCTGGCGTCACTCGGCAAGAAGAACACGGAGCAGGCCGAAATCGCCGATCAACTGGTCCAACTCGGGGTGATCGAGATCGATCCCAAGGGGAAAGTGAGCTACCGATTACCGGTCACATGAGCCGCGAGATGTGCTACCGTTGTTTCTGGCCGAAGGCGCTTTGCTGGTGCGGATCGATCACGCCGATGGAGACGCGGACCAAGTTCGTGTTTCTCATGCACCCGAAGGAGTTCAAGGAGGAGAAAGCCGCGACGGGTCGCCTCACCCATCTCTGCCTGGCCAACAGCGTGATTCACGTGGGCGTCCAATTCGATGCGCACGACGGCGTGCAGGCGCTGCTCCGCGATCCGGCGAATTTTCCCGTTCTGCTCTACCCCGGGCGTGACGCCCAAAATCTCGCGCGCGGTGACTTCCGCGCCACCGATCTCGGCGGCCGGCGTCTCGTCGTGCTGCTGCTCGACGCGACCTGGAGCCTCGGCCGGAAAATGCTGCGGCTCAGCCCGAGCTTGCAGTGGCTGCCCCGCATCATGTTCACGCCCACCGCGCCGAGCCGGTTCGTCATCAAACAGCAACCGGAGGTGGGATGCCTCTCCACGCTCGAGGCCGCGCACGAGTTGCTGGTCGCGCTCGAAACGTCGGGGCTCGACCGGTACCCCCTGCCGGAGCAGATGCTGGGGCTTTTTCAGCGGATGCAGGACTACCAACTGCGCTGCGCGGCCGATCCAGACCGCGCCGGGTACCGCCACCGCGCCTACCGGCCGCCCGCCGAGCGCACGCCGTTGCGCGGCCGCAGCGGGGCGCGCCGGGCGCGGGTTTTTCAAGTTCCGCGCGAGGAAAACGAAATCGGACATTTGCCGGTTCGAGAAGCACCGTAGCGCTCCTGCTGAATTCATGGTTCGAGCCAGGCAGCGTGCTTGCTGGCGACGAACGGCGTGCGCCAAAGGATAACGGTTGAATCGCCTGCACGCAGGGCCCAACAGACCATCGGGTCAGCCCCTGGTCAGACTGACAGACCGCGACGAGGCCGCCTTCGCCCAACTTCAGCCGCGTCGATTCCTCAACGGGCCGGCTGGCCCGGTGGCGGTCGCACGGTCGGGCCCTCTACCCAGTTCCACTCGATCTAGGTGATGGTCGGCCGCGCGGGAATCCCGCACTCAAAACGATGCCTTGATGTCTCCGTTGAAACGCGGCGCCTCAAGCCCGCCACATACCTCTTCGCGCGCGAGTGATTCAGGCGAAAATGCACCAGTCCTGCCGAACACTTACGTTCCAAAGTGATAGTGTTTATATGAACACTCTCTGCTCTCCCGCGCCCTGGCACGGAATTCGGCGAAGCGCGAAACCACGCCAGAGGTACTCCGCGCAAGCCAACGACCCCTCCTTCAAAATCGATATGGTCGCCGTGGTGGAAACGGCGGCGAACATCGACGCCGTGCTGGCGCCGCTCGGGCTCGGCCGCCCTCACGACCGCCCGTTTGCCCACGGCCCACCCCGCCCGGAGGTCACGGTGCTGGTGGCGGCCGACTCCCGCACCGCCCATCCCGTCGACACTCCGCGTTTCGAGTCGCGGCTGCCGTATCCACGGCCACGCGACGAGCCGCTGCGCTACCGGGCGGCCATCGTCGAACCCGGGGAAGACTTCGATCAGACGGGCTTTGAGCTGCCGCCCGCGCCGGAAGCCCCGGCGGAGGCCCTCGGGCAGGGACAGTTGTTCGACGACGACCACTCCCAGCCCGATTCGGCCGACGCCGAGCCCGTGTTTTGGACCGGCGGCGCCGAGCAGTGCGTCCCGGCCGAGGACTTCGTCCAGACCGACCTGTCTGCGTGCACCGCACAGGCAGGCGCGCTGGAGTCAGTTTGAAAACTCGCTGGTTGACAGCGAGTGGGCGGAGGTCTGTCTCTTAAACCCCTCCCCCTGAAAATCCAGTTTCCTACCAGTCGGCATGTCCGCCTACATCGGCGCCATTGCCCCCGCCGACCGCCGCGGCGAGTACATGGGCCTCTACCTCATGGCTTTCGGCCTCGGCTTCATGCTGGGC
>JACQWL010000107.1 GCA_016209255.1 Verrucomicrobiota bacterium | reverse complement strand
GCGCCGCCGGAGGCGGGTAAACCGCTGCGGTTTTGCTTGTAGCCCGCATTTCCCGCACCCTCACGATTCCACCCCGCCTGTGCGCTCTTGGACGGCCGAAAAAACCGCTGAGAGTGTGAAAAATGCGGGCTAACACCATGAAGAATGCCCCGACCATCCTGATCGTCGACGATGATGAAGGCCACGCGATCCTGATTCGCGAGAATCTCGAGGCTGCCGGCCTGCGGAATCCGATCGAGCATTTCCGCGACGGACAGGAGATCCTGGACTTTTTCTTCGCCCGGCCGCACAGCGACAACAAGACGTATCTCGTGCTGCTCGATATCCGCATGCCCAAGGTCGACGGCATCGAGGTGCTGCGGCGGCTCAAGTCGGACGCGAGGCTGCGCACGCTGCCGGTCATCATGCTCACCACGACGGACGACAGCCGGGAGGTCGAACGTTGCCACGAGCTCGGTTGCAACGTCTACATCCAGAAGCCCGTGGATTACGACCGCTTTGCCGAGGCCATCCGCCGGCTGGGTCTTTTTGTCATGTTGTTGATCGTGCCGCCGGTGAGCGGGCATTGACCGCGCGGATCGTGCCCTCGACGAATCATGCCCCGCGCATCCTGGTCGTCGACGACGACGAAGGGCTGCTCATTCTCATGGCGGACACGCTGCGCGCCGAGGGTTACGAGGTCGCGACCGCCGGTTCGGGCAGGACGGCGCGCGCATGGCTGGGAAGGCACACGCCCGATCTGATGATGCTCGACTTGAAACTGCAGGACGCAAACGGGCCGGCGCTGGTCGCGGAACTGCAACGCGAGAAAACTCTGGTGCCGTTCGTGGTCGTCACCGGCCAGGGCGACGAAAAAGTGGCGGTGGAGGTGATGAAGCAGGGCGCCCTCGATTATGTGATGAAGGATTCCGGGATGCTGGACCTGCTGCCGGCCGTGGCGAAACGGGCGCTCGCCGCGGTGGCGCAGGGAAAGGCGCTGGCCGCGGCCCAGGTCGAGCGCCAGCGGCTGGAACGGGAAATTCTCGCCGTGGGGGAACGGGAGCGGCACACGATCGGCGCCGATTTGCACGATGGGTTGGGCCAGCAGCTGACCGCGATCGAGCTGATGTGCACCGCGTTGAAGGAAGATGCCGCCCCGTACCCCGCGCTGGCGAAGCGACTGGATTACGTGGGCCGGATGCTGCGCGAGGCAATCGTGCAGACGCGATTCCTCGCCCGCGGCCTCGTGCCCGTCGGCAGCGATCCCGGCGCGCTGCCCGTCGGCCTGGCCGAGCTGACGGAACACATCAACGCCCTCGGGCGCGTGCGCTGCGAGTTCCAGTGCCCGGGACCGATCGCGATCGCGGACCCGTTCGTGGCGGGACATCTGTATCGTATCGCGCAGGAGGCGGTGAACAACGCCGTGAAACACGCGCGGGCCCGGAACATCGTGCTCCGTCTCGTTCAGACCAGCGACACCCTGCTGCTCGAGGTGGCGGACGATGGCGTCGGGCTGGCGAAAACCCGCGCGTCGCGCGCCGGGCTCGGCCTCGGCGTGATGCAGCATCGGGCGAATGCCATCGGCGCGCAGTTGACCGTTGCGTCAAGACGCGGGACCGGCGTTACGATCCGGTGCAGCCTCGCCCTCAAGCCATGAAGTCGCGCCCGACCGGATCCGCCCCGCCACCCGCTGCGCCCGCGCCGGTGCGCCGCGCCATCCTGCTGGTTGACGATCATCCGTTCATGCGCGCCGGACTCGCCCAACTGATCGAGCGGCAGCCCGACATGCTGGTGTGCGGCGAGGCGGGCGATCCGACGGGCGCTTTCCAGGAATTGCGGAAGAAAAAACCCGACCTCGTGCTCACCGACCTGACGATGCCCGGCCGGAGCGGTTTGGAGTTCATCAAGGATCTGCTCGCGGCGGATTCGACTGTCGCGGTGCTCGTCATCTCGATGCACGACGAGCTGGTGTACGCGGAGCGCGTCATTCGGGCCGGGGCCCGCGGCTATATCATGAAGGAGGCGGGCGGGGAGAATCTGCTGGCGGCGATCCGCCAGGTGCTGCGCGGCGAGGTCTACGTCAGCCCCAGGATTTCGGCGCGCATCCTGGAGGGGCTTTCGGCGCGAAGACCGCGCGGCTCCACGTCGCCGATCGAGAAACTCAGCGACCGCGAGTTCGAGGTGTTCCAGCTCATCGGACAGGGCAAGAGCACGCGCGACATCGCCGGGCAGCTGCACCTCAGCCCGAAGACGGTCGACGTGCATCGCTCGCATATCAAGGAGAAGCTCGAGCTGAAGGATGCGACGGCGCTCATCCGGCACGCCGTGCGCTGGGTCGAGACGCTGCGGCTGGGTCCGTAGCCGGCAGTCGAAAGATCTTCGGGGCAAGAATTGCACAACAAGACCTGCGCAAGGTTTGGCAACGCGCGCGCAGCGTGGGCCGACGGTTTCGCGCATAGTCGCCGCATGCAAGGAACCTTGGTGAGCGCGCTCCGCGCCCAGCGACCGCAAGTGCACGGACGCTGGGAGGATTTGCTGCGCGTCGAGCGGGCCAACACGCCGCTCGCGAATCCGGACGCGCTGGTTCATTTGATCGATTGGACCCTCGATGAGATTTTTCGGACCTTGGAACATCTGCCCTCGCGGCGGCGCCCGCTGCGACCGCCGGCCGTCGCGTTTTGTCCCTGCGGGCGGAACCCGTTGCTGCTCTACTTCGCGGCGGGCGAGCAGGCGCTGCAGGAGTCGCTGGTGCTGGCCCAGGCTGCCATTGCGCATCTGGGGCCGATCGAGCGCGACGTGGCTCTCACGGAACTCAACCTGGTAATTCACCAAATCGCCCGCCGGGAAATCGAGGCGTTTTGCGGCGTCTGCCAGCATCGCGCCGACGCCCTCCGGCAGGTTGAAACAGACCATCCCAATAATTCGGCGGCGGGTTCGGTCCTGATCGCCGGAACCCGCGATCATCGCTGACCCCGGGCTCAGATCTCGCCCAGCAGCCGGTGAAAGCGGGCTTTCAGCCCGTCGATATCGCGCACGTGCAAAGTGCTGCCCTTGACGTCGAGCAGGTTGATGGCGCGCAAACGCGCAAACGTGCGCGAAAGCGTCTCGCTGCTCGTGCCGAGCTCGGCGGCGAGCACCCGCTTGGTCCGGCCCAGTTCGATCGCCGCCCTGCCCCCGGCGTCGCGCGGGCAGTGCTTCAACAGCCAGTTGATGAAACGCGTCTCGACGTCCTTGAGCGTGAGGTCCTCGACCAGGCCGACCAGCACCCGCAAATGCTGGCTCATCGAGCCGAGCATCCGCAGCCCGAGGTCGGGCCGGCCGGCGAGCAGGGCGAGAAACGGCGCCTTGGGCACGAGGAGCACGGAGGAGGATTCGAGGGCCCGGGCATTGGCCGGGTAGCCGCGCTCGCTCGCCAGCGACGCTTCGGCGAGCGATTCGCCCGCCCGAAACACGTGGATGACCTGCTCCTTCCCCGCGGCGCTGACGCGGTGAACGTTGATCGCGCCTTTCTGCACCACGTAAAACCCCTCCGACGGGTCGCCTTCACGAAATAAATAACCGTCCCGCGGCAGGCTGCGCAGGGTGGCGAACCCCGCGATCGCCGCGAGGTCGCCGGCCGGCAGACCGGTGAAGAGCTGGCACGAGCGCAGGGTTGCGGCGATGGCGGCGTGGCGCAGCGCCGTGAGGTCGGGGGACATGCCGCGAGCAAAACGACTCCCCGCGGCGGCGTCGCGCAAAAAATCCGGGCCGTCACTTTTCTTTTCGCTGCGGCGCCAGCACGAGGACCAATAAAAAGGGGTCAAACCCTTACCATACAGGCAGCGCTCCATTAGTGGCACGGCCGAGCTCCGGACTATGCCGGGTCGAACGGCGTTCTCGCAGAGGGGAAACGTCACGCCGCCCGGCATCGTCCGGGACCCGGCATAGTTCCCAGTCCGCACGCGCCCACCATAATGACGTTGGTTTTCTTCGCCACGAAGCCGAGGCGAAACAGGTTTTTGACCTGCGCTTCGTTGATCTTGCTCGGCCAGTCCCAGCGGAATCGATCGAGGGTCTTGATGACGGGGAAGCGGGCGTCGCGCACCCGCCGTTGCAAGGCGCGCTCCTGGCGGCGCTGGTATTCTCCTTCGAGCAGGCGCTGGAGATAGTCGGCGTAAGGCCATTTCTTTTCGGCCGCCTGTTTGGCCAGAGGGCCGCAGTTTTCGGCGAGATACGGCAGACGCAGGTAATCGAGATAGGTGTGCAGAGGATTCATGGCTGGGATGACTTCGGTTCGTAGAAGGAGAGATCCGGGGCCGGCAGTTCGAGTTCGAGCAGGTCGCTCTGCCGGGTCAGATGGAGGGCCCCGGGCTCGGGCAGCCGGCGCTCGACCAGTTGTTCGTGGTACGCTTGGGCCTGGGGACTGAGGCGCAGGAACTGCAGGAGCAGTTGCTGCTCGCGAGCCTGCTGGCGGTCGTGGAGGAGCGCGGCGGCGTGCTCCGGGTGGGCTCGATCCTGATAGCGCTCGTAACAACGCCGGTGTTCGGTGACGAGTTTTTCGCCGTCGAAGAGGCGCAAGCGCTCGGCATAGAGTTTGAGCGTCAGCTGGCCCGAAGCGTAGGCGGCCGGCACCGAGTAGCGGTTGGTGTCCACGGTGACGCGGCCGCGGTTGCTAACCCGCACGGTGGCGACCGCCGCCGCATCGTACGGATAAGGCGGCAGCGGCCGCGGTTTCGACTGCTCCTCGGCAAACATTGCCATCGGCGTGCGGTGGGTTTCACCGTGGAGCCGGACGTTGGCCACGGTGTCCAGCCACACCCGCGCCGCCGCGTTGAGGGCCGTCAGATCCGGCAACTCCAGGCCGGCGAGGAAGTTTTTCTTCAGGGTCTGACCGACTGTTAGCCCAGCGTTTTTCGACGGCGCTTGCCAAGGTATCGCCGCCCCAAGGCTGCGCTGGGCATAGCGCCGGCCAGTCACCAGCAACTCTCGGTCGATGATGCCCGCGACATCGAGTTGTCGAGCCTGGTGCCAGAGCGCGGCCACGTCGCCGTGGGCCAGCGAACGCAGGCGCAACGTATCGGCCGCCTGCAGACGGGCCAGCAGGTCGTCGGCTTTGC